>JANXSR010000308.1 GCA_025352625.1 Ferruginibacter sp. | reverse complement strand
GCCGATACTTTCTACCTTAGTACAAAGCACCATGTAAACGTCGGTCAACACAAAAGTATACCGACAGCCCCGGGCATTCTCTTTTATGACCGGGATTTTTTAACGGGGCCGTCGGATACTTTTATAAACGTTGTGCGTCATACTAAAAAACCCTGTAACCTTGACAAATGTTTAAGAAATTTATTTATCTCATACTTGGTGCAGCAGGACTTTTATGCGTTTGCTATTTCTTACAACCAATTAAAAAAGGTAAAGGGCTTGACACAACAACTAAATATGAACTTGTAAAAAATTGGCTTGACTTACCCAAAGATTTAAAGTTAGGAAATCCAACAGGTATTAGCATTGACACAAATCAAAACGTTGTAGTTTTTCATAGAGCAGACAGAGAATGGGCTTTGCTTGGAGCAATGCCAGACAGTCCAATTAAAAGCAAAACGATTTTAATTATAGACAAAGACAATGGAAAACTAATTACAAGTTGGGGCGACAATTTATTTATTATGCCTCACGGTTTGACAGTTGATAATGAAAATAATATTTGGGTTACAGACGTTGGACTTCATCAAGTTTTTAAATTTAGCCACGATGGAAAACTATTATTAAAACTTGGGGAAGCAAAAGTTGCAGGCAATGACAGTTTGCATTTCAACAAACCTACAGACATTGCAATTGCAGATAATGGTTCGTTTTATGTAAGCGATGGTTATGGAAACAGCAGAGTTGTAAAGTTTTCAGCAACAGGAAAATATTTATTGGAGTGGGGTAAAAAAGGCGACAGAGAAAGTGAGTTTAACATACCACACGGAATTTCTTTAGACAGCAATGGTAATATTTATGTTGCAGACAGAGAAAATAACAGAGTACAAGTATTTGACACAAACGGCAAGTTTAAAAAACAATTTGCAGACAATACTTTTGGAGCAATTTGTTCTGTTGCATTTGACAAAACGCAATCAAAATTATTTGCTGTTGACGACTTTACATTTTTGAAAGTAAAGCATCGGGGTTCGGACATTTTTATTTTTGACACAACAGGAAAAGTAAAAACAAGGTTTGGCAGAAGTGGCTCATACGATGGCAACACTTCTTGGTATCACGACTTGACAATTGACAAAGACGAAAATATTTACATTGGCGACATTTTAGGAAATAAAGTTCAAAAGTTTAGGAAAGTTCCTAACCATTGACAAGAAGTACGAACGCACAGTCGAGTAAGCAAGGGGAGTTTCACCCCCTGCTCCTCACAGAACCGTACGTGAACCTTTCGATTTATACGGGTCTTCAAGATGCAAAAAAAGGAAGCTCTTTTCTCCGTCGGGATTTCGCAGTATATTTTTTATTTGTAGAGTTAAAAGTGCCCCCCGCTGAAACAGACTCTTTAAGGTTACCTCCTTTTGCAATTAAAAACCTTTCACTTAAAAGCCTCCTCAAAAGATTTACCGGCATTTAAATTTGTAATTAATTTATCCAGCGTCTGCCTGCTGTACCAATTTTTAACAGCATGTTTGGCAGCCATATAATTCAGCATCACCTGTTCATGTGTGCCTTCATTAAAGGCTCCTCCCCTGTTAAATTGTGTAACATCCGGAAGGTTTTTAAAGTTATTTGATCTCACTTGTAGCGTATCTTCTGAATAATAATTCCGCCAATCATTTTGCATCGCCAACCCTTCATCAAACCACCTTGGTATTTTAAATTGCATTTTATAAAACCCCAATCGTGTATACAATTCAGCATGAGAAAACTCATGTGCAATAATATCCAAATCAACGCCCTCCTTGCTTATTACAATGTAAGGCCCCAGTTTATATTGAGTAGTGGCAGGATCTAAACGTTCGTTACCATATTTTTTAAAATCTTCTTCAGTGTCGCAATAAATAAATGTTGGATTTGCTGTTTTACGTCCCCAAAAATTTGCAACCCTCAGCGATGCCTGTTCAATCAACGTTTTCAAAGTATCAAGTTTGGCAGGTGATGTATTGGTATTAAAATATAACCTTCCCTCTTTTTTAAAACCTGAATACGCAATTAAAATACACCTTGACTCCTGCGGAAAAATAATAAAGTGCGCAAAGGCAGCAACCGGAATAAGAATAACAAAAACCAATACAATACGAAAGGTTATTTTTTTAAGCTTTTTCATAAAATAAAATTTAAAGGAAGTTGATCAGGTGAATATTTTGAACTACTAATTTAATTAAAATATGCCGGTAAATGAATAGCCCAGATTGCTGTACCTTCAAAATAAAATAATCCCCATGGTACTTCAATCATTTCCTTTTCAATTAATGGACTGGTCTTCTATATCCAAAGAAGAACATGCAGGCATTACCGGCATTGCTTACTGGCAGGTGTTTTTAATGAATGATATCAGGATAAGAATGGTGGAATATTCAGCAGGCTACCTTGCTGATCATTGGTGCAACAAAGGACATATTATTTATTGCATTGCAGGCGAAATGGAAACTGAATTACAGGATGGCAGAAAATATATGCTTACATCGGGTATGACTTACCAGGTTGGTGACAACAACGAAGCCCACCGCACTTCAACCAAAGATGGTTGCAGGTTGTTTATTGTAGATTAAATTTTTAGATTGAAAATTATACAGCAAAAGAGGTTCCGCAACCGCATGTTTTGCTTGCATTGGGATTTTTAAAAGTAAAACCCCTGGAGTTTAAACCTCCCTGCCAATCAACCTCCATACCGGTTAAATAAATACCATGCGATTTTTCCATGATACAGGGAATACCCTCAATTTCAAAATGGCCATCTTTTTCAGTAGGAGCATCAAAGCCCAACACGTAAGTCATACCGGTACAACCGCCACCTTTAACGCCAACCCTCAATACCTGAGTAGTATCAAAACCATCCTGGCTCATAAGGCGTTTAATTTCTGTAACAGCATTGGTGGTAAAACTTACGGGTATGGTTATATCTAATGTTGCTTGCATGTAATAATAATTTAAAACAAAGGTAAATCATTTTAAAAAAAGCCAATGAGCCCTACTTTTCGAAAGCAGGAAATTTTTGGATGCATTTAAAATTGTCGCAGATTTGAGGGTTGCCAACCTTTAGAAACCCTGCTAAATGGGGTAATTGTGCAAAAGGGTGGCAACCCTTTGCACAATTTGAATGCACCCAAATTTTTAGTAGTAGTTTGCTGTACTTTTGTAAAAAAAATTCACATGATTTTATTAGAGATCACTTTGCAGGATATGCAAACCATCCTGATTATTTTTGGAATTCTATTAGTACTGCTGTTAGGCATGATAGTGTACTTAATGACAGAATTTAAATCCCTCAAATCTACCGTTGACCTAAAACGACCTGTAGCAGCGGATAACAGCGTGTTGCGCCTGCAGGCCTACGAAAGACTAACCTTGTTAACTGACAGGATATCTTTAAAAAACCTGGTTACAAGAATGCACGACACGCAGTTTTCTGCAAGGGAACTGGCTGCTGGTTTAATTGAAACCATCCGCAGTGAATATGAGCACAATATTACCCAGCAAAATTATGTGAACCCCGAAGTTTGGAAAGCAGTTACCAATTTAAAGGAACAAAATATTTATATCATCAATGAACTCACAGGTTCTTTACCGCTCAATGCCACGGCACTGGATTGCAGCAGAACAATTTTACAATATACTACTGCTGATAATGCAGAGCTGAGCGGAATTGTTTTAAATGCCATTCAATACGAGGTTAAAAAACTCATTTAACAGTAAATTAAATTTGTCTGCATTGTTGATTGATTAAAGCTTAAAGCATGCCAACTGAAAAAAAAATATTTACCGATTCAGGTATTGAAATAAAAGCCTTATACCAGTCAACGGATGTGCAACCCAACAATGAAAAGCCGGGTGAATTTCCTTTTACCCGTGGCGTGCAGGCTGATATGTACAGGGGTAAACTCTGGACCATGCGACAATATGCCGGCTTCAGTACCGCAGAAGAAAGTAACAAACGGTATCATTATTTATTATCGCAGGGTGTAAGCGGATTAAGTGTGGCTTTCGATCTGCCTACACAAATTGGTTACGACAGCGACCATGAATTATCTGACGGGGAAGTTGGTAAAGTAGGTGTAGCAATCGATTCGCTGGAGGACATGGAGATATTGTTTGATGGTATTAAAGTGGAAGACATCACCACCTCTATGACCATCAATGCTACCGGTTTTATTTTGCTGGCCTTTTATGTGGCACTGGCAAAAAAGCAAGGTGCTGATCTGCAAAAAATTTCCGGTACCATTCAGAATGATATTTTAAAAGAATACGCAGCAAGAGGAACGTATATCTATCCGCCAAAACCGTCTATGCGTATCATCACTGATATTTTTGAGTGGTGCACCAAAGAACTTCCCAAGTGGAATACGATTTCAATTTCAGGTTACCATATTCGGGAAGCAGGTAGCACTGCCGTGCAGGAAATTGCTTTTACCCTCAGCAACGGCAAAGCCTATGTGCAGGCCGCTTTACAAAAAGGTATGGACATCAATATTTTTGGCAAACGCCTCTCCTTCTTTTTTAATGCCCACAATAATTTGTTTGAAGAAGTTGCCAAGTTCAGGGCCGCAAGAAGAATGTGGGCTGTGATGATGAAAGACCTTGGTGCAACAGACCCCAAAGCAATGATGTTGCGCTTTCATACCCAAACGGGTGGCGCTACACTAACTGCACAACAACCATTAAACAATGTTACAAGAGTAGCCATACAAACCCTTGCTGCAGTATTGGGCGGCACACAAAGTTTACATACCAACGGGTACGATGAAGCATTGAGTTTGCCTACTGAAGAGGCTGCCAGGATTGCATTGCGTACCCAGCAAATTGTAGCTTTTGAAAGTGGCGCTCCGGATACGGTTGACCCATTGGCTGGAAGTTATTTTGTTGAAAACCTGACGAATGAAGTAGAAGCTGAAGCATGGAAATTAATTGAAAAAGTTGATGCCCTCGGTGGCAGTGTTGCCGCTATTGAGGAAGGTTTTATGCAAAACGAAATTGCCCGGAGTGCATATGAATACCAGCGGCAAATTGAAACCGGTGATAAAATAATTGTGGGCGTCAACAAGTTTAAAAGTGATGAAAAAAATACTACCCCCGGTTTTAAAATAGATGACAGCATCAGGCAAGTACAATGCACTAAATTAAAAGTTTTAAAGGCCAAAAGAGACAATCAAAAAGTAGCAGAAAGCCTTTTAAAAATACACGAAGCCGCGGTGGGCAACACTAACCTTATGCCACTGGTTATTGACGCCGTTGAAAATTATTGCACATTAGGCGAAATTTCTGATGAACTGCGGAAGGTTTTTGGTGAGTATAAATAGGCACGCTGTTTTTTAAACCGGGCATTATATACATGCAAAGGTGTAGTCCTACAGATCGGTATCTTTTATAGGATAACGTATAAGAAAAAGCCTTTTTATTTTATCCTGGCAAATTCATCAGCCTGTGCATTTAACTCTTTAACAGCGATTGTATTTTTTCCGTCATCAATAATTGTTCGGTAACGAAAACTAACAGATTCTCCTTTTTTTAATTGAAGGTTCTTTGCAGATTTTCCATTGGTAAATATTTTTTCTCCCAAGGGATTGGCAGAAAATAAGCCATAGCCACGTGCATGCCAAAATGTGGGGTAATTAGTATTAAGCGGATGATCGATGATAGTAACACTAACTGAATCTTTTCCCATTTTCCCAAATATTTTACACCACTTCGCCCTTGTACTCCATACACTGTCGCCCAGCTTTCCTTCGCTTGAAAGATAATTACCGTTGGCAATTTTATCTGTACCCCCTTTTACAACAGTTACATTGCCTTTATTGTCTGTAAATTCCTGGTCTTTATCTGTTGGAATTTGTAATGCATGAGCCAGCCTGATACCCAGCAACCCATCTTTTGCATCTGTAAAAGTGATGTCCAAACTGGCTTTTAATATTGTTACCCTGTCAATTATCCGTTGATGTGCAGTACCGCTAAATTCAAAGCGGGTGGTTTCTTCCAGTAACACTTCTTTGCTTTGATTAGCCCAGTTGGCATGGTAAGATAAAATACCCTTGGTACCGTTGGTCGTTTGCAAAATACGGTCGGTTTTTATCCATCCGTAGGCATGCTTTTTTTCTGCGGGGATAGCATAAGAATTATTCCAGAAATCAAGCCCGTTTACGTTTTCAAAAGTAAACCACATGCCAATATGGTGTGGATGATCAGTAGGATCGTCTGGTTGCGGATCTAATGGAAAGCCCCTTGTTACAATGCTTCCATTGGCGGCATGCACCGGAAACAATACTGGTTTTTCCAAACTATCCGGATATATAAAACTTGTAAATAATTTTTCGCCGATAAACACATCCACCTTTTTTTCTTTGGCAGATTTTACAATTTTTACCGCTTGCTTAGTTTGAGCGAAGGAGGGGTAAAAACTTGTTATAATCAAAAGACTGATGAAGAGATATTTTAAAATGGCAGGCATGATGATTTTTATTTCACCAAATTTACAGGCTAATGACTTATAAAAATTGCTGTGCCGAAATTAAAAAGAGTTCCATGTTGCTAACAAAGTACAAGAGGGCTATCTGCCGCGGTGGACAAGTCGCAACGATGTTCCTTATAGCTGCTAGCCCGAACAAAAATTATGCTGGCTAAATGAAAAGAAATACGATTAAATCAATGTGCAAAATCAACCTCAAAATTACCTTTAATTCTTTCAATAGAAGGATTAAAATACCCGAATTTAAGGTTAGGAAATTCTTCCCGTATCAATTCCATCAATTGTTTTACGCCCATGC
>JANXSR010000159.1 GCA_025352625.1 Ferruginibacter sp. | reverse complement strand
ATACAGCCCAATTCAAAAAAAGGAGATGAATTAAAATCTTATTCCTTCGCCATCATTGCCGACCGCTATTTAAAAACTTATGGGATAGACCTTGTGGCAGGAAGAAATTTTACGCCGGAAGAATGCGCTGTAAAATGGAATGACAACAGCAAAGTGCTGATGAACGAAACTGCGGTAAAGCAATTGGGTTTTCAGAACCCGGATGATATTCTGCATACAAAAATCCAATGGGATGAAAGGGCACTGGATGTTGTAGGGGTGGTAAAAGATTATCACCACAAGAGCCTGCAAAATGCCATTGACCCGGTTATTTTTTATCCGCAAAACAACAGTGCCTTTTTTACCGTTCGGCTAACAGCCGATAAGATGCAGGACAAGATGGCTTTTCTTGAAAAGCTGTATAAAAAAAGTTTTAGTGGCAATCCCTTCGACTTCTTTTTTGTGGATGACAATTATAACAAAAGTTATATCTCCGAAACCCAATATGGTAACATGTTTTCCACTGCCGCCATCTGGGCCATATTCATCGCTTGCCTCGGACTTTTTGGGCTTACCACTTTTACAGTAGAAAGCCGGGTAAAAGAAATTGGGGTACGCAAAGTATTAGGCGCAAGTGTGCAGAGCATTGTAACCCTGTTGTCGAAAGACTTTTTGTTGCTGGTACTGATCGCCTTGCTGATTGCCTCGCCGGTAGCCTGGTATGCCATGCACCAATGGCTGCAGGATTTTGCCTACCGCATCAACATCGGCTGGTGGGTATTTGCACTGGCTGGATGTATTGCTGTGGTGATCGCTTTATCAACCATTTTTTACCAGGCGGTAAAAGCGGCCATTGCCAACCCGGTGAAGAGTTTGAAAGCAGACTGAGGCCCCCATCCCCTAAAGGAGAGTGAATGCATACTCTGCTTTTGGAAGACTTATCGAAATTTGAAAGAGTATAAAATAAAAATGCCTTAACGACAAAAATAAAAAACGTCTAAACGCCTCAACGGCAAAATAAAATGATAAAAAATTATTTCAAAATTGCGTGGCGCAACCTTTGGCGGAGTAAAGGATTTTCTTTGATCAATATTGCGGGGTTGGCCATTGGCATGGCTGCTGCCATTCTTATTTTGCTGTGGATACAAGACGAACTTAGCTTCGACCAGTTTCATAAAAACAAAGAGCGAATATATGAGGTATGGAACCGCTATCCATCTGATGGTAAGATTGATTGTGATAAAGGCGTATCAGCACCACTGGCAAGGGCAGTGGAAAAAGATTTGCCAGAGGTAGAACGGGCGGTAAGGGTAAACCATGGTAACAAGGGTCTTTTCTCTGTGGGTGATAAAAAAATAATACAATCGGGAGCCATTGTTGATACGGGCTTTTTGCAGATGTTCAGCTTCCCGATGCTGCAGGGAAATCCATCCACTGCATTGAATGATATGCATTCGATAGTACTTACTGAGAAATTAGCAAAACGTTTATTTGGCAATGAAGATGCCATGGGGAAGATAGTAAAATTTGAGAACCAGGATAATCTTACTGTAACCGGAATTCTAAATGACCTGCCAGGCAATACGATGTTCAGTTTTGAGTACTTATTGCCCTGGTCGTACATTAAATATGAACCGGGGCAGGATCTGGGCTGGAACGACAATAGCATTTCTACCTACGTTCTGTTGAAACCAAACACAAATGACGCAGTTGTTGCTCCCAAAATAAAAACACTGAAACAGCAATACAGTAATGAAGCAAAAACGATGAAATGGGAGCTTTTTCTTTACCCGCTTGACCGCTGGCGTTTGTATTCAAATTTCACCAATGGTGTAGAAGATAATCGTGGACGAAGCACATTCGTAAAACTATTTGGCATCATAGCCGGGTTGATATTGTTAATTGCCTGCATTAATTTTATGAACCTCAGTACCGCACGAAGTGAAAAAAGGGCGAAAGAAGTAGGGATACGAAAAGCGGTAGGTGCTCAGAAAGGATCTCTCATCAGCCAGTTTATCGGAGAGTCTGTTTTTATCGCCTTGCTGGCAGGTATTGTAGCAATCATCATTGTTCAGATAAGCCTTCCATGGTATAATCAACTTACAGACAAAAAACTATTCATCAACTTTAGCAATATCTATACATGGATTGCATTTACCGGGTTTATTCTGTTCACAGGGTTGTTAGCGGGCAGTTATCCAGCGTTCTTTCTGTCCTCTTTCCAACCTGTTAAAGTATTAAAGGGTACTTTCAAAAAAGCAAACGCACTGGTAACTCCACGAAAAGTATTGGTTGTATTGCAGTTCACATTTGCCACCATCCTTATCATCTGCACCATTATCATAAAACAACAAATGGACTATGCCCGTGACCGGGCCACTGGGTATAACAAAGACAACCTTGTGTATCATTTTATGACGGGTGATATACAGAAGAATTATGCACTGATAAAAAATGAATTGCTTACATCAGGTATTGCGAAATCAATTACCAAAACAAACTCGCCGCTTACTGAAAGATGGAGTGATGGATGGGGACAAAATTGGGAAGGAAAAGACCCGAATGATAAAACATCTTTCGACCGGTTAGTAGCTGATGAAGGGTTGGGTATTACTGTTGGGTTACAATTTACACAAGGCCGTGATTTCGATTTAAAACAATTTCCTACTGATTCAACCGGGCTGATTATAAATGAATCATCCCTGAAAGTAATGAAGTTTAAAGACCCGATTGGTAAAATAGTAAGCGACCTGGGCATTGACTGGCATATTGTGGGAGTCATTAAAGATTTTATTCTTACCAGTCCTTATGAAGCAACAAGGCCCATATTGATATGTGGTGCAAAAAGTAGCTTTATGAGTTTCAACGTGATGCAGATGAAATTAAACGGAAATAATTCTACTACGAAAAACCTGGAAACAGCAGCAACTATTTTCAAAAAATACAACCCTGAATACCCGTTTGAATACAAATTCGTAGACGAAGCCTATGCAAAGAAATTCGATAATGAACAACGCCAGGGAACTTTGGCTGCATTATTTGCCGGGCTTACCATTTTTATTTCATGCCTTGGTTTATTTGGTCTTGCTACTTATATGGCTGAAAACCGGATAAAAGAAATAGGTATCCGAAAAGCATTGGGTGCTTCCGTAACCGGGATCACAACATTGCTATCAAAAGATTTTATAACACTGGTAATTATTTCACTCATTCTTGCATCTCCCATTGCCTGGTTTTTTATGAGCAAATGGCTGGGTAATTTTTCGTACCGCATCCACATTGAATGGTGGGTATTTGTTCTTGCCGGATTTTTATCAATCATCATCACCTTAATAACAGTGAGCTTCCAGGCCATTAAGGCTGCAGTGGCTAACCCGATAAAAAGTTTAAGAGCAGACTGAGTTAATGGATAATTTATAATATGGAGACGCTGAATATACAGCAGTTGTAAACTAATTAAGAAAAAACGACTAAACGCCTTAACGGCAAATACTATGATAAAAAACTATTTCAAAATTGCGTGGCGCAACCTTGTAAACAGTAAGGGGTATAGTGCTATAAATATTGGTGGCCTTGCTGTGGGTATGGCCGTGGCAATGATGATCGGCCTTTGGATTTATGATGAACTGAATTATGATAAATACCATAAAAATTATGATCGCATTGCAAGGGTAATGCAGAACCAGAATTTTAATGGTGAAGTCAGCACCCAGTTTTCTAACCCGGCTGTATTGTCACAGGAGATAAGGAATAAATACGGAAGCGATTTTAAATATGTGCTCCAGTCTTCCTGGAATTCACAACACACATTGGCCTATGGCGAAAAAAAATTATTAAAGTCAGGTTCTTTTATTGAGACAGGTATTGTGGAAATGCTATCTTTAAAAATTATAAAAGGAACTGCGAATGGATTAAAAGAACCTTATTCGATTATACTTTCATCATCAGTGGCCAATGCCTATTTTGGTAATGAAAACCCTATTGATAAAGTATTGAAACTGGATAATAAAGTAGATTTAAAAGTAACTGCTGTTTATGAAGACCTGCCCTACAATACTTCTTTCAGGGAACTGACTTATATAATGCCATGGGAGTTGTATCTAATTCAAAATCCCTGGATAAAAACGATGGAGCAACCCTGGGGCAGCAACTTTACACAAACCTTTGCACAGTTGGCAGATAATGCAGATATGGAAAAAGTATCTGCCAAAATTAAAAATGTAAAACTGAATGCTGTTGGGGCTGAGGAGAAAAAATTTAATGCCGCAATGTTTTTGCAGCCAATGAAAAAATGGCATTTGTATGCCGATTTTAAAAATGGCATCAACACCGGTGGTCGTATACAATATGTTTGGATGTTTGGAATAATTGGTTTGTTTGTATTGCTGCTGGCCTGTATCAATTTTATGAATTTAAGTACTGCACGTAGTGAAAAACGGGCGAAAGAAGTGGGTGTAAGAAAAGCCATTGGTTCGGAGAGGGGGCAGTTGATTGCACAGTTTTTCAGCGAATCTTTTATGGTAGTAGCTATTGCTTTTATTTTGTCCTTGTTTTTGGTAGTTGTATTCATTCCTTTCTTTAATGAAATCGCTGATAAAAAATTAACGCTGTTATGGTTTAATCCTGTTTTTTGGTTAATGGGAATAGGCTTTAGCATCTTTACCGGTTTAATTGCAGGCAGCTACCCGGCATTGTATTTATCCTCTTTTCAGCCGGTAAAAGTTTTAAAGGG
>JANXSR010000156.1 GCA_025352625.1 Ferruginibacter sp. | reverse complement strand
GTGTAATTTTTGGGCCAAAACCATAAACAGATTGCATAATTGTTCCATCCTTTTCTTCATCAATTAAATGAGGAATGCCTGCAATTTTTTTAAGTTTTCTAGTACCAATAAACATAGTTGGACTATTAAATAATCGATATGATGCTTTTAATCCAGTACCATTTTCTGTTTCTTTGTCTCTAAAATCTGGAACTCCGAAAACTCCAAGTAATATTGGTTCTAAATATTGTAATATATTCAAATAAATTAAATGATAATTTATTAATTCTACGTATTATTGTATAATAATAATAAATTATAAAATTTTATTATTTACAATTGCAACTTATAGAAAACCAATTAATGATTGCACTGCCAAAATTTTAACCTTTTTTCTTAATAAACTACTAAAACTAAAAAAATGATTAAAAAAATTTTTGGAACCGCAATTATCGCCTTTGTAACCACGCAAGCAATCTTTGCCCAGGATTCAACTAAATCACTGACCTTTTCTGGTTCTGTTGATGGTTATTACCGTTACAATTTTTCGGCAGCTCCTGGTACTACAAACAACAAAACCAGTTTTACCAATTCTCAGAGTGCATTTGCTTTGGGCATGGCTACCTTAAGAGCTGATGCAACCGCCTTATCTGGTAAAGTAACTGTAACGGCCGATTTAGGCTTTGGTACAAGGGCTGAAGAATTTTCTTATTACGAATCAGCCAGTAAATCTACATTGGCAATGGTTAAGCAATTGTACATTACTTACGCTTTGTCAAATAATGTAAAAATTACAGCGGGTAAATTTGCAACTCATGTGGGTTATGAAGTGATGGATGCTTCACTAAACAGGAATTACAGTATGTCATACATGTTTACAAATGGTCCATTTTCTCACACTGGTGTTAAAATGGATGTTACTGCCGGACCAGTTGGTTTTATGGTAGGTGTTGCAAACTTTATTGATCAAACAACTTCAACTACCACAACTAAAACTTTAATAGCTCAGTTTAGTGGCGGTTCAAAAAATGGCAAAATAAAGGCGTATTTAAACTATGCCGGATTTTTTGGAGCTAATGAAGGCGAAAACCCTTTAGCCTTAAAAAGCTTAAGCCAGCTTGATTTGGTGGTTAATGCCACCGTGACAGATAAATTTGGTTTAGGTTTTAATGCAACAGTTCAGAGTCGCAAGCAACCACGTAATGCTGATAATGGAACTCTTGATGGAAGCTGGAAAGCCGCTGCACTATATTTAAACTTTGACCCTTCTTCAACTGTTGGAGTTACTTTGAGAAGTGAGTTAGTTAGTGACAGTAAAGTAATTTATTTTGGTACAAAAAATATTTTTGCCAATACCCTATCGCTTAATTATAAAGTTGGTCCTTTTACCCTTATTCCCGAATTACGAATTGAATCTGCTAAAAGTGAAATTTACACAAAGAGCGACGGTAAAGGTTCTAAATCAACTGCTACAGCTTTGCTTGCAGCAGTTTACAAATTCTAATTAAGTCTTTTTAAATCATTTTATAACCTTAAACTTACCTACCATGTTCTCAGCAACTTTAAGTAATCTAAGGCAAATGGGTCAAAGTAAATTTCCAAATCCAGTTGCTATTCAACTATCAAAAGCAGAAAAATGGAAAATGTGGTTCACCATTGTTTTCGCAAAAGTATTAGGTGTTTTCATCATTGTTACTGCAATGAAAGTACTTCCATCAATGATTGCTTCAACAGCCTATGCACAAGAAGTATATACACCTCATGAAACAGTTTTGATGAATACAGCCAATACAATATGGACACTGGTAGCGGCATTTTTAGTATTTGGTATGCAAGCTGGTTTTGTTATGCTGGAAGCTGGTTTCGCAAGAAAGACAGAAACTGTAAACGTATTAATGGAATGTTTATTTGATACTTGTTTGTGTGGGCTTCTTTTTTGGGCAATTGGTTATGCTTTTATGTTTAGCGAAGGCAATGCGTATATTGGTTATCATTGGTTTTTTTTGCAGGGAGCCCCTGAAACTTATTTAACTACAGGCATTCCGGTTATTGCTCATTGGATTTTTCAATATGCTTTTGCTGACACTTGTTCTACAATAGTTTCAGGTGCTATGATTGGACGTACAAGTTTCCGTGGCGATATTTTATATTCAATAGGCATTACCGGATTTATTTATCCAATTATTGGTCATTGGGCATGGGGCCCAGGTGGATTTCTTGCAGCTTATGGTTTCTGGGATTTTGCTGGTTCAACCGTTGTACATACTATTGGTGGTATTGCTTCTCTCGCCGGTGCTATAGTTTTAGGCCCACGCATTGGAAGGGTATTTAAAAGAGATGGTGGTGGTATGCCCCCCGCTCACAACTTAACGTTGGGTGCTGTTGGAGCTTTTATTTTATGGTTTGGTTGGTATGGATTCAATCCGGGCAGTACATTATCTGCCGTTGATATGCAGGGAATCGGACGGGTTGCAACTAACACAACTTTAGCTGCTTGCTCTGGAGGTATGGTTGCCATGTATCTGGCTTTATGGTTTGGAGGTACTAAAGGAAAATTTGATTTGCCTTTTACCGTTAACGGGGTTTTAGGGGGATTAGTAGCAATAACATGTCCTTGTTATTGGGTTTCTCCTACTGGTGCTGTCTTAATTGGAGCAATAGCAGGATTGGTTGTTTATTTAGTTACTGGGTTATTAGAATACTTAAGAATTGATGATCCAATTGGTGCAGTTCCAGTACACGGTGCAGCTGGTATTTGGGGTACCTGGTCATTAGGTTTATTTGCGTGTGGCAAATTTGGTGTTACTGGTCCTACTGGTGCAGATAATTCAGCGCCTTTAAAAGGTTTATTTTATGGTGGGGGCAAGGAACTATTTGTAAAGCAATTGGTTGGCAATCTTACTATTGTTGCTGCAACATTTACTGTAGCATTTATATTAATGTGGGTAATTAACAAGCTACCTAATCCATGGAGACTACGTGTAGAAGAAGAAGCTGAAACAAATCCAGGGGGGTTGGATGTGTTTGAGCATGGAACCGCCGCTTACTCTGAGTGAGGAATTATTTTACTTTTTTATGCCACGTTGATTGTCTCTACGTGGCTTTTTTTGTTAAATTAATGTTAAAATATTTTTTATGCTAAAATAAAAATATATGTTTTCTAATAGTGTTGTTAGTAAAATATTTTCAATAGGTAAGTTTCTTTAATTTCTTTTAAGAGAGTTTTTTTTTAAAGAAACAGTTTTAAAAAATGGAGGAGTTAATTTTAATAATTTCTCCATTTTTTTTAATATTTAATAAATATTGTATTCAGCTAACTTACGTCTGAAGAATTTTAGTACTGCAATTTTGTATTATTTAACGTCGTTATTTTGTTCTTTAAATAAAATAAAAATTAAAAAAAATACAAAATGAAAAATTTAATTCAGAAAGGATTATTAACCCTAGCGATTATTATTGGCTTACAAATTTCAACTATGGCTGAAGGAACAGTTGCCAATACAGAAGCTGGCACTAGCGGTGTCGCAGTTGTGGGATATTTCCTATTATTAGTGGCTTTTATTGTTGTTCCTGCCTTCAAAAAGAGCAAACATACAGCTCATTAATACACTTGTTTGAAAATATGAAATTATAGGCTGCCTAATTATGGCAGCCTTTTTATGTGTATCAATTCAAGGTGGATGGTGCAAGATATAGTCAAGATATAGTAGTCTAGTTAATTCTTCCTGAAAAATGCTTTTTGAAACACTATAAAACTATCATTAATCCATTATCTTAATTTACATATAGGGTAGACTAATCAAGCTGAATTTCTGCCAGCATTGATGATGCCAAAAGAAGAGCGCATTACTAATTTTTCATAGGTCGCTTTCAATGGAGAATTAACCAGGTTGTCCTCAATCTCCCGGATATTCATGATGGCAAATTGTTGTATGGTCAGCAAGGGCATTACTATTTTCTCTCTCATTGCAATTGATAAAAGATCAACTGGGTAGTCACTCATCAATTCTTTTTTACCTGAAAGTTTTAATATGTAAAGCCTGGTTAAATTATATTCATCATAAATGATTGTCCATATTTCGGCATATTTTGGATCCTTTGATAAAAATTCAGTTAATGGGAAAAAGCATTTTTTCATAGCCATTTCACAGTTGTCAAGTAATGTTTTAAAAAACAGAGACTTATTGTATAATACTTTTAACTCCCTAAATTTACCCTGCTTATCCAGCTCCTGTAGCGCAGTACCCACACCAAAGTACCCAGTTACATTTTGTTTTAATTGTGCCCAGGCACCAACATAAGGAATTGCCCTGAGATCTTTCAGTGATAATTTTGTGTTACCAGATCTCTTAGCAGGTCTGCTGCCGATATTGGTTTCACTGTAAAATTTAAGCGGACTAACCTGCGATAAATAATCAGTAAATCTTGGGTGATTTTTTAAGGAACTATATTTTGTAAAACTAACCTCGGCCAGCATATTTAACAATTTCTCTTCTTCTTCTTCAAGTGTTATATGGCGATTATTAAACAACTCGTTTGATATGCCGGCATGCAACAATTGCTCAATGTTAAACTGCGCACTCTCTACAGTACCAAAACTGGAACTTACCGTTTGTCCCTGAATAGTAAGTTGAATTTCTTTGTTAGAAATATTACTTCCCATTGAAGCATAAAACTTATGTGTTTTACCTCCTCCTCTAGATGGCGGTCCACCGCGGCCGTCAAAGAAAAGGACTTCTATATTATATTCATTTGAAATTGTCGTTAGGTTTTCTTTTGCTTTATAAATACCCCAGTTGGCCATTAAATAGCCACCATCTTTGGTACCGTCAGAAAAGCCCAGCATAATCGTTTGGTATTTATTTCTATTAACAAGATGATGTGCATAAATCTCATTCGAATACAATTGCTTCATTACTCCGGCCGCATTTTTCAGGTCTTCTACCGTTTCAAATAAAGGAATAATATTAACAGTAAATGCTTCTTTATCCCAGCCACATAATAAGAAAAGACCGTATACTTCCAATACATTTAGAGCGCTATTACATTGACTGATAATGTACCGATTGCAACCTGCTTCACCATTAAAATCCTGTATATTTTTAATTGCTTTAATTGTTGCAATGGTATCTGTTACTAAAGGATCTTCAAATATTTCTTCCTTTAAAGGAATCGCAATAGTAGTTAAGATATTTATTTTTTCTTCTGTAGAAAGGTCGCTGTAATCAGGTGGCAGATAACCTGATTTTTTAGAAATGGCATCCAGTACCTTACTATGTACAGTGCTTTCCTGGCGCACATCCAATGAAGCAAAATGTAAACCGAATACATTTACCTTATTGATAAAATTATCTATTAAATAGAGAAATAACCCGTTGTGTTTGTATATTAATATTTCCCTTATTTTATTTAACTCATCAAGTATATGTTGTTTACTCAATGCAGTTCGCTGTCCGGGAATAAAAATGTTATCATACATCTGAGTTTCAAGGTCTGCAAGTATGCTATCCACGCCTTCAAAAGTTAAGCGGCGTTTAATGCGTCTAATTTCTAAGTAATACGATTTAATAATACCTCCCCTTAAAGCATCAGCCACTTTTAATGTAGTGCCAACAGTAACAAACGGATTACCATCCCTATCACCACCAGGCCAAAACCCCATTGTAATAATTGGATTGTTAGCATCAATTGCATTTGGAAATTGATTTTTTAAAAACGACATGATCCTTCCTGCTGCGGCATAAAAAATATTCTCCAGGTACCACACAAGGTTTAATGCCTCATCGTATGGAGTTGGTTTTTGTTTTTTAAAAAAAGGTGTTTTACCTAATTGTTGCAGGTACATATTTATTTGTGCTGCGTTATTGGCATTCAGTGCTTTTGACAAATCATTTATAATTCCTAAAACGGCACCTGGATAAAATTGGGTTGGATGTGCTGTTAGTACCATTCTTACCGCAAAGGTTTTTAACTTGGCTGCTAATTCATCTTCCTTATTACTTTGCAAAACTTCACTTTCCAAATGTTTTAGCGTACCGACACCACCCATATCATTTACTTCCTTAAAAGAAGCATCTTCCAACGCATCAAAAAGTACAACCTGTCTTTCTATATATTGAATAAAACGAAATAGCAGGTCCAGTCTTTCCTGCTGATTTATATAAATAGTATGCCTTGTAAAAAAATCTTCAATAATTTCAACAGGGCTTTGCTTTTTTCTATAGCCTTCTTCGCAATTGTTTTGCAATAGCGATAACAGGATACCTGTTTTTTCTATCCTGTGAAAAGGGAGAGAGGTGAAGAGACTATTGTATAGTTGAAACTTAATACCAACTAAATTTTTAAAATGCTGCAAGCCTGTAGACGACTGGTGATCCATATTCAATAATATTTAATAAACTATGATTAAGCTGGCAGCAATAATCTGGAAAGCATGAAAATACTTAAAAAATTTCAAATCGTTTGACTCCTTATCAATAATTTACTTAATTTAGCTGCTTCAAAAGTGGTACAAGTGAAGTTACATATTATTCCATCTCAATTCTGCCTTGCTTTTACAGCAACAGGTGCCACTATTTTTACAACTGGTACAACCCGTTAAGGGTTGTAAATTTTCATATTACCTTTGGGCAAGTCGCTTTTTTTTCATCAAATGAAATTTATCAGGTTTTAATTTTACATCACTTATATAAATAAAAGAAATGCAGGTTTTAAAGTTTGGAGGAAGTTCCGTAGCTAACGCAGCTAACATTAATAAGGTAATTGCTATTATAAAAGAGAAAGTTAAAGAAGATACTACTGTTGTTGTTGTATCTGCATTTGGAGGCATAACGGATATTTTATTGCAATGCAGCCAGCTTGCGGCAGAAGGACATGAAACCTACAAAGAAAAATTACATGAAGCTGAATTACGCCATCTTAACACTGTAAAAGAGTTAATTACCATAACGCAACAAAGTGCCGTGTTAAGCCTGGTAAAAACGTTGTGTAATGAAATTGAAGATATATGTACCGGTATTTTTTTATTGAAAGAATTATCAGAGCGTACCAAAGACAGGATCGTTAGTTACGGGGAAATTTTATCATCCAAAATTATTACGGCTAAACTAAATACGGACGAAGTTGCATGCGAATGGGTAAATGCTACCCAACTTATTACAACCAATGCAAACTACGGTGCAGCAGTTGTTGATTTTGCAGTTACTAATAAAAAAATAGCTAATCATTTTAAGACAACAAGTTCTCGGTTATTTATGATGCCGGGTTTTATAGCTTCGGATACAAACGGCGTAAATACTACATTGGGTAGAGGAGGGTCTGACTATACAGCTGCGATTGTTGCAGCTGCGTTGAATGTAAAGGTGTTGGAAATTTGGACAGATGTATCAGGGATGATGACTGCTGACCCAAGGTTGGTTACTAATGTTAAAATCATTCCTGAGATTTCTTACCAGGAAGCTATGGAACTATCTCATTTTGGAGCCAAGGTTATTTATCCGCCAACCATACAACCCGTAAGGGGAAAGGGTATTCCAACATGGATTAAAAATACTTTTGCACCAGAAGATTCTGGAACAGTAATTCAAAAAGAATCTGACAATAATGGTAATAGTATAAGAGGAATTTCCAGTATAAACAGCATTGCATTATTAAGCCTTGAGGGTAGTGGAATGGTAGGTATTCCGGGATTTTCTAAAAGATTGTTTGAAGCACTGGCGGTTAAAAAGATAAATGTAATTCTCATCACCCAAAGTTCTTCTGAACATTCTATTTGTGTTGGTATAGATGCAGCTAATGCAGACCAGGCACAAAGAATTATTGATGAAACTTTTGCCTACGAGATTGAAACGAAAAAAGTAGATCCAATTATTGTGGAAAAGGATTTGGCAATAGTTGCACTGGTGGGAGACAACATGAAAAGTCATCCGGGAATCAGTGGTAAAATGTTTGGTAATCTTGGACGTAATGGTGTAAATGTGCGTGCCATTGCGCAGGGCTCTTCAGAAAGAAATATTTCTGCTGTGATAGCTGCGCCGGATGTAAAAAAAGCAATCAATGTATTGCACGAAGAATTTTTTGAAACGGTGTATAAAGAGATCAATCTTTTTATAGCAGGGGTGGGTAATGTGGGCGGTAAACTGGTGGCACAAATATTACAACAGCAGCAATACCTATTAAAAAATCTACATTTAAAAATTAACGTGGTTGGCCTCTGCAACAGTAAAAAAATGTTGTTTAAAGATGAGGGTATTGATTTGAACAAATGGAAAGAATTATTACTGAGTGAAGGTGAAGCGATGAATATGCAACAATTCATCAATAGTATACAATTAAAGAATTTGCGTAATTCCGTTTTTGCAGATGTTACCGCTAATGAAATGGTAGCTACTTGTTATGAGGAGTTATTGCAAAAAAGTATTTCTGTGGTAGCTTGTAACAAAATAGCCTGTTCCTCTTCTTTTGAGTATTACAAAAAATTAAAAAACCTTTCAAGAGAATTCAATGCACAGTTTTTGTTTGAAACCAATGTAGGCGCTAGTTTACCAATTATTGGAACACTGAACGATTTGTTACGCGGCGGCGATAAAATTAACAAAATACAGGCCGTGTTGAGTGGTACTCTCAATTTTGTTTTCAACAATTACGATGGTAAAAAAAGTTTTGCAACCATAGTAAAACAAGCGCAGGATGAAGGCTATACCGAGCCCGATCCACGGTTGGATTTAAGTGGCAAAGATGTAATGCGCAAAATAATGATACTTGCCCGTGAAGCAGGTAACGTAATGGAAATGGAAGAAATTGCAAATAATAGTTTTATGCCGGCAGCATGTATGGTTGGTTCTGTTGAAGATTTCTATAAATCAATGGAAGAGCATGAAGGACACTTTAAAAAATTATTTGATGCTGCAGGCACAGATAAATTAAAATTTGTTGCCAGCTTCGAAAATGGAAACGCATCCGTTGGTTTACAGCATATTGGCCTACAACACGACCTTTATCATCTATACGGCAAAGACAATATTGTATTATTTTATACCAATCGTTATGTTGAGCAACCGTTGGTAATAAAAGGTGCCGGAGCCGGGGCGGATGTAACTGCATCCGGTGTATTTGGAGATATTATTAAAGCATCGAGGGTATAATTTAGCACTGGAGTAAACAGAAAATATATGCATGAACAACAAGGCGAAATAGAGACACATGATGCAAAAAAGAGTAGCCCTGCTGGCGGTACAAGTGTGCAGGTTCTTGCACCAGCAACCGTTGCTAATTTAGTTTGCGGCTTCGATGTGTTGGGTATGTGCTTAAACGAGCCCAATGATTTAATGGAAATTAAATTACTGGACGAAAAGAAAATTGTAATTATTAGTGCTGACGGATATCCACTGCCGCTGGATCCTGCTCAGAATACCGCAGGAGCACCGTTGGTGGAAATGATTAATGAGTTACCCGGTAATATCGGTTTTGAAGTTACCATTCATAAAAAAATAAAGCCCGGCAGCGGTATCGGTTCAAGTGCTGCCAGTGCTGCCGGTGCTGTAGTGGGAGCCAATTATTTACTGGGTGATTTTTTTTCTAAGCAGGATTTAGTACGCTTTGCAATGTTTGGAGAAAAAGTAGCCTCCGGTGTAAAACATGCTGATAATATTGCACCTTGTATTTACGGTGGCATCACGTTAATTCGAAGCATTCATCCGCTTGATATTGTTCCCATACCTGCTCCTGAATTATTTGTAACCATTGTGCACCCGCAGATAGAAGTACGTACTTCGGATGCCAGGCAAATTTTGCGTAAAGAAGTGCTGTTAAAAGATGCCATCAGGCAATGGGGCAATATAGCCGGGCTGGTGGCTGGTTTTATTCAAAACGATCTTTCCCTCATTGGCCGTTCTTTAGAAGATGTGATCATTGAGCCAGTAAGAAGTATTTTAATTCCGGGCTTTGATGAAGTGAAATTAAAATGCAAAGCAGCCGGTGCATTGGGCGGCGGTATTTCCGGATCGGGTCCTTCTATTTTTATGTTGAGTAAGGATGAACAAACCGCCACTGCGGTAGAAAGTGTGATGAAAGAAATTTACAACAAAATAGGTTTGGCTTACCATACTTACGTTACAACTATTAATCAAACAGGGGTTAAAATAATTAATAATTGATAATTAGTAATTAATAATTATTTCAATTCGCAGTTTACTTTTTTATTTTGTTGATTTAATAAGACTAATAGATTTTTAATTATACTGTTTGTAGTGTCTTATTATCTTAAGCACAACTTATAACTCATCATTCATAACTCATCACTAAATAAATGCAATACTTCAGTACCAATCATCAATCACCTAAAGTAGATTTTAAACAAGCTACGATAAATGGGCAGGCACCGGATAAAGGATTGTACTTTCCGGAGCAAATACCCGTCCTGCCAAAGGAGATTATAGAAAATATTACCAGTTATTCTAATGAAGAAATTGCTTTCCAGGTCATCAAACCCTATGTAGGTGATGCTATTCCGGAAGTAGACCTTAAAAGGATTGTTAACGAAACAATCAACTTTGATATTCCGCTGGTAAAAGTAACCGATGCTATTTATTCATTAGAGTTGTATCATGGTCCTACACTTGCTTTTAAAGATATTGGAGCAAGATTTATGAGTCGTTGTCTTGGTTATTTTGTAAAAAACCTTTCAAAAAAAGTAACTGTATTAGTAGCAACATCTGGTGATACTGGTGGGGCAGTAGCCAATGGTTTTTATGATGTAGATGGTGTTGACGTGGTTATCCTGTATCCCTCCGGTAAAGTAAGTTCCGTGCAGGAAAAACAACTAACCACACTGGGTAAAAATATTCATGCGCTTGAAGTGGCAGGCACCTTTGATGATTGCCAGCAAATGGTAAAAGAGGTATTTACTGATGAAGCATTGAATGAAAAATTATTTCTTACCTCCGCCAATTCAATCAACGTTGCAAGATGGTTGCCACAACAGTTTTATTATTTCTTTGCCTACAAGCAATGGGCACCGAAAAACAATCCACCGGTAATCGCCGTACCGAGCGGTAATTTTGGGAATATCTGTGCTGGGATTTTGGCGCATGTTTCAGGCTTGCCTGTAAAGCATTTTATTGCAGCTTGCAATGCCAATAATATTGTGCCCAACTTTATGCAAACAGAAAAATACGAGCCTAAAAAAGCTGTAGCTACTATTTCAAATGCAATGGATGTGGGCAATCCAAGCAACTTTATTCGTATTCTCGAAATTTTTCAACACCAGTTTGTTAATCTTAAAAAAGTATTAAGCAGCTGTAGTATTTCTGACCAGGAAACAAAAGATACGTTACAAAAAGTCTATCAAACCGAAAGATATTTATTAGATCCTCACGGTGCGGTGGGCTACCTCGCATTACAACGGTATTTGCAAAATAATCCAGTGGAAAAAGGGATTGTTTTAGAAACCGCCCATCCAGTAAAATTTTATGATGTGGTTGAACCTGTTATTGGAGAAGTAGTGCCAATTCCTGAATCCGTTCAGCAACAATTGTTACTTGAAAAAAAGAGTACTAAAATTGCAGCAGAAGTAGATTTGTTAAAAGGATTTTTATTGTCACTGTGAAAATTTTCTTAAGAATAAAACTGAGGTTGGAAAAAGCATTAAAAAAGTAATTTATTTATTCGAAGAGAATACAGCAGGAAGAAAGGCAAACGAGTACGTTTCCTTGAATAGTTACATTTGAAAATAAATAATGGTATTTAAGCTTCAGACTGTTCTACAATTTCATCCATTGTAATGCCTGAATGACTTTCATCATAAACACATTCTCCATTTTTAATCAGAAGAACTTGTGGTGACTCATGGCTTACATCAAATATTGATGCAACCTGTTGAGAAATATCTCTATGTTTAACAAGGTCAAGATAATAAAAATCTATCCCTTCTGGTTCTGATCCTCTCTCTAATCTGCTTTTAGCCATACTACTAATAGAGCAGCGTGTACTATGTTTAAAAATAAGTTGCGGTTTAGCCTTCGACAAATTTTTAACGTCACTTAATTGCGACGTATTAGTAATTTCAATCCAGTTCATATTTTTTGTGTAAATAACCGCTTAGTGAATGATACCCTCTGTCATTGGACAGCCGGTTCCTCTTCTGCTTGCTCCGCAGGAAGTAAAGGTAATAATAGTAACAAGCGTAATTAATGTTAGTAAAATAATTTTTTTCATTTTAGTGATTTTGCTGATTTAT
>JANXSR010000130.1 GCA_025352625.1 Ferruginibacter sp. | reverse complement strand
CTAAAGGGGAGTTATTCGGGGAGTGTACTGTATTCAAGGCTTTTTCAATTTTTAATTCTTAATTTTTCATTTTGAAGATTTCACCATTGCTCATTCTCTTTTCTACTGTATCATACAAGCCCCTACTGTTACGTTACTTGTTTCGTCAATTAAAATGGCACCACCATTTACCCTTAATTTTTTATACGAATCAAATGGTACAGGAGATGCGGTTTTTATTTTTACTTTAACGATGTCGTTTAAACCTGCTTGTTCTGGTGCTGGCTCTTTCAATAAAGAATTTACATCCAGCTTATATTCAATTTCTTTTATCACGGCTCTTGTAACCCGGCTGTTGATCTGCAACAAATATTTGTTACCCGGTATTAACGGTTTGTTTCCCATCCAGCACAGCAACACATCCAGTTCATTTTCTACAGATGGCTGATTGTCTTTTTTTACAATTATATCGCCGCGGCTGATATCAATATCATCACTTAAATGCAGTACCACACTTTGCGGTGCAAAAGCTTCTGCTACTTCTTTACCGCCAATTTCTATTGCACTGATGGTACTTTCCAAACCGGAAGGTTGCACAGTTATCTTATCTCCTTTTTTATAAATACCGCTGATCACTTTACCGGCATAACCACGATAATCGTGCAGCGCCTCTGTTTGCGGACGAATGACATATTGCACCGGAAACCTTGCATCGGTATAATTGATATCATTGGCCACTTCTACATTTTCTAAAATGTGTAACAACGATTCACCTTCGTACCATGGAAAGGCCGGAGATTTTTCAACAATATTATCACCATTGATGGCGCTGATGGGAATGTATTTAATATCTTTTAAACCCAGTGAGGTAGCCACTTCCGCATAATCAATCACAATGTTGTTGTACACATCTTCTGAATTATTTACAAGGTCCATTTTATTGATGGCAACTACCACATGTGGCAGGTTCAGCAGCGATGCAATAATTGAATGCCTGCGGGTTTGCTCCACCACACCATTTCTTGCATCTACCAAAATAATAGCCAGGTCGCTGTTAGACGCACCTGTTACCATGTTTCGGGTATATTGTGTATGCCCCGGTGCATCTGCAATGATGAATTTGCGTTTGGGTGTACTGAAATATTTATACGCCACATCAATCGTAATACCCTGCTCTCTTTCTGCACGCAGGCCATCGGTTAATAAAGCAAGATCTATCTCACCATCCTCTTTATTTTTACTTTGTTTTTCAATTGCTTCCAACTGATCAATCATGATTGATTTGCTGTCGTACAGCAGGCGGCCAATCAAGGTGCTTTTTCCATCATCTACACTGCCTGCGGTTATAAATCTTAGTATATCCATTTGCCCCTGTCCCCTAAAGGGGAACTTAGTTTTGCACAGTATTTAAATATCAAAATACTGCTGGTTAAAAATTAATTGTACTTCAAATAATAAAAGAGCCTGCCTTGCTCCCCTTTAGGGGATGGGGGTTAAAAGTACCCGTTCTTTTTTCTGTCTTCCATTGCGGCTTCGCTTACCCTGTCATCAATTCTTGTTTCGCCTCTTTCACTTGTTTTGGTGGCGATGATTTCTGTAATGATATCATCAATATTGCTGGCGGTTGATTCCACCGCAGCCGTACAGGTCATGTCACCAACCGTTCTGTAACGTACTTTCTTTACAGACACTTTATCGGTTTCATCCAGTTGAATAAATTCGGACGTAGCCACCAGTTGTCCCTGCCATTCCAGTACTTCCCTGTCGTGGGCAAAATAGATGGAGGGCAACTCAATTTTATTTCTTTTGATATAATTCCAGATGTCCAGCTCCGTCCAGTTGCTGATTGGGAAAACCCTTACGTTTTCGCCTTTATGAATACGGCCATTGTAAGTATTCCATAATTCTGGCCGTTGTAATTTAGGATCCCATTGACCAAACTCATCTCTCACTGAAAATATTCTCTCCTTGGCCCTTGCTTTTTCTTCATCTCTTCTTGCTCCTCCAATACAGGCATCAAATTTAAATTCTTCTATGGTATCCAGTAAAGTGAATGTCTGCAGCGCATTGCGACTGGCAAACTTTCCTTTTTGTTCAGTTAAGTTTTTTTCTTTAATGGTATCTGCCACATTTCTTACAACCAGTTTTTCACCAATGCTGTCGGCCAGGTAATCCCTGAAATCTAATGCTTCCTGAAAATTATGCCCAGTATCAATATGCACTAACGGAAAAGGAAATTTACCGGGACGAAATGCTTTTAAAGCAAGGTGCACCAATACGATAGAATCTTTACCACCGGAAAAAAGCAAAGCAGGTCTTTCAAACTGGCCTGCTACTTCCCTGAAAATGTGAATGGATTCTGATTCCAGTAAGTCTAAATAATCTAACCTTTTCCCCCCGTCCCCTAAAGGGGAGTTATTTGACGGGTCTAATTTATCTGCTGCCATTTAATTTTTATCTAACTTTTTAATTCGAAATATTTTCAATTTACTAACGCTTCCAAACTCCCCTTTAGGGGATGGGGGTTGCTTCCGCATGCACATGTAACCCGCATTCTTTTTTATCCGCATCTTCCCACCACCAGCGGCCTGCCCTGAAATCTTCTCCCGGCCTGATAGCCCTTGTACAAGGTGCACAACCGATGCTTACGAAACCCTTGTCGTGTAAGGGATTGTAAGGAACGTGGTTCTGGTTAATGTATTGTTTAACCTGTTCCGTTGACCAATGTAAAATAGGATGGTATTTGATAACCTGGTTAGATTCATCCCATTCAATAATTGGCAGGTCATGCCTGTCGGGTGAATGCTCTGCTCTTAATCCTGTTATCCAGATGGCGTTACCGGCAAGTGCTCTTTTTAATGGTTCCACCTTGCGGATAAAACAGCAATCTTTTCGGTTTTGAACCGATTCATAAAATGAATTTGGCCCCCTTGATTCTACCAGCTCCTGCAACGTAGTCTGGTTGGGATAATATGCTTTTATTTTGGTATTGTACTGTTCATTGGTGCTGTTCCAAACAGAATAAGTTTCTGCAAACATACGGCCTGTGTCAAGTGTAAATATTTTTACCGGCAGTTGATTGCTGAGTATTTCATGCGTAATTACCTGGTCTTCAAAACTAAAACTGGAAGAAAAAGTTACCTGTTCCGGATAAAGATCAGTCAATACTTTCAGGAATCCGGAAATGCTTAGTCCATCTAATTGATGGAGTAACTGAGAAACGTTGTTGTCTGGTGATTGATTCATGCTTAAAAAAAATAAATTGTGGTAAAATAGTCTGCAAAAAATTTAGCCAAAACTTAATGTCTTAACAGCAACAAAGCTGGCCACGACAACGATTGCACATAAGCATTAAAGAAGGAGATAAAGTCATAATTTATTAATAAGTCTATCTAAATGATAGACAAATATACTTTACAAAACCGAAATAGAAAATTTTTTATTGCTTTATGTTACTTACGAATGGCCTTGTACATACGAATACCTGCCAAAAGCAGCAGTATAAAAGCAGCTAATCCAATGGTACCCCAAAGCAGACTTATACTTTGTTTTACTGTTACCAGCATAACAATGGCAAAAAGAAAAACAGTGGCACCCTCATTCCAGACACGTAATTGTTGAGAGGAAAAGGAAAAAATACCTTTCATTTCGTCTTTGTAAATTTTATGGAGGGTAAAATGATAGGCATACAATCCCGCCACCAATACAAGTTTTATCCAGAGCCATGTAGGTATATCTCCAAATAAATAGGCAGTCCAACCCCCAAGGATGATAGTAAGAATGGCTGATGGCCATGTGATACCAAGCCACAAACGCCTGATCATAATTGAAAACTGGTCAGTAAGTACCTTTTTCTCTGCGGCTTCTTTTTTTTGTGCTTCGGTATTATAAATAAACAGGCGAACTATATAAAACATGCCGCTGAACCAGGTGACAATAAAAATGATGTGTAACGCTTTGATGTAGAAATACATAATTTATAGCTGGCTTTTTAATGTAGTATGTTTCATCTTTTCAACTTGTCTGTAATTTTGGTTCTCCATTTCTGAAGTTAAACATCAAAGTATCATGGCTTGAGAACCGGCAGCATACTCTTTTACCCAATTAGCTAATACATCCACCCACAATGGATTGGTATTTAAGCATGGAATCATCGTAAACGATTCACCTCCTGCACCGATAAATTCTTCTTTGCCTCTTACGTCAATTTCTTCTAATGTTTCAAGGCAGTCACTTACAAAAGCAGGACAAAGAATCAATAATTTTTTTATGCCTTCTTTTGGTAATTCAACTAACCTTATATCAGTGAAAGGCTCAAGCCAACCCTTGCCTAATCTTGATTGAAATGAGATGCTGTATTTGTCTTTTGGAATATTCAATTGTTCCATCACCAACCTTGTGGTAGTAAAAACCTGGTGGCGGTAGCAATGAGCATGTGCAGGCGAAGCCACTTCGCAACAATTTTCCACTTTTAAACAATGACAGCCGGTAGTATCACTTTTACGAATATGCCTTCCTGGTATACCATGGTAACTGAACAAAATATGATCGTGTTCTTTTTCAAGGTAAGGCCTTATATTTTCTGCCAGGGCATTTATGTAATGAGGCTCGTTATAAAATGGTTGTAGAAACTGTAACTTAAAAGGGTACTTATTTTGTTCGTACACCTCTTTAGCAGCTTCTACCGCTGTTTCAAAACTTGACATGGCATAATGAGGGTAAAGCGGAATCGCTAACACTTCCTCCAGGTCGGGGTTGTTTTTTTGTAATTCATCAAAAGCTGCTTTAGGTGTTGGGTTACCGTATCGCATAGCTATTGCCACCGGTTCATTAACCTTAAGTTGTACTGCTTTTTGCAATTGCTTTGTAAGCACTACCAATGGAGAGCCATCCTTTGACCAGATGGTTTTGTAAGCCTCTGCAGATTTTGGTGCTCTAAACGGAACGATGATACCATGAATTAAAAATGCCCTTAGCAGGTAAGGAACATCTATCACCCTTTCATCCATTAAAAATTCTTTTAAGTAACGCCTTACATCTTTTACTTCTGTAGAATCAGGAGAGCCAAGATTCATTAATACGATTCCCTTTTTTGCCATATCTTAAAATGATTTACAAATGTAACCACTGGTTATAGTAAAAGTTCATATACTTTAAAATATTGTTCTCAAAGAAAATCAATATGATTAAACATATTAAAAAAACAAAATCAAATTTGCTTATTAAATCTGAGGGATAACCCTGCCTTTAAAGATTATATGAAAAAACATGTTATTTAATCATATCGCAAAGTGACTTTAATCATTTAGCAAAATGACAATGCAATGACAAAGAAATTAGTTTACAAGAATTACTGCAACTAATTTTGTTATCAATAAAAAATAATTAAAAACCAGGATGCCCGGACAGCAACATACAGATATAGGAACTTTTTTTATTGCAGGTATCAATTACAAAAAATCTGATGTAACTATACGGGGTCAATATGCAATCAATAACGAACAATACTCTAACCTGCTTTCTTTAGCTTCACAATTTGGCATTACTCAATTCTTTGTACTCTCTACCTGTAACCGTACAGAAATTTATGGCTTTGCTGATAATGCAGAAAGCCTTTGCCAATTATTATGCACACAAACGCAGGGTTCGCTGGATAATTTTATTGCAATGTCATATATTAAAAAAGGGAGGAAAGCAATTGAACATCTTTTTGAAGTAGCAGCAGGTTTAGATTCGCAAATTTTGGGAGATTATGAAATTATCGGGCAAATAAAACAAGCATTCAAATTTTCTAAACAATATAATTTTATTGGTGCTTACCTGGAGAGATTGGTAAATGGTGTTTTACAATCATCCAAAACAATTAAAAATACTACCGGGCTAAGTGGCGGAACAGTGTCTGTTTCCTTCGCAGCTATTCAATATATTAAGGAACACGTCAGCAGCCTTGAGGGTAAAAAAATACTGCTGTTGGGCACAGGTAAGATAGGTAGAAATACATGTAAAAACCTGGTAGATTACCTCGATACAAAAAATATTACCCTCATTAACCGTACTGAAAATAAAGCAGCAGAACTGGCTACTGAATTGGGTTTACAATATGCCCCACTGCAAGATTTAGCTAAACACGTTGCTGAAGCAGCTATTATTTTAGTTGCAACCAACTCTGCTGAACCTGTTATTCTTAAAGAACATGTGATTAATGGATCTGACAAACTTATTATTGATCTTTCTATTCCATACAATGTTGAGGTAGCTGCTCAAAACTTACCAAATGTTACACTTATAAATGTAGATGAGCTATCTAAAATAAAAGATGCTACCCTGCAGAAAAGAGAAGCTGAAGTTCCCAAGGCAAAAATTATTATTGAAGAACATATTAATGAATTTTTAAGCTGGCACCAGATGAGAAAAAACGTACCTGTGTTAAAAGCTGTAAAAGTAAAACTGGAGCAAATGAACTCCTGCAATCTATTTATTAATACCTTCTATTCCACAACTTCTACCCTGCCTTCAGTTAATTATACGGAAGAAAAAATTCAAAAAGTAATTAACGGTATGGCACTTAAAATGCGTAGTCAAAACCAACGTGGCTGTAACTATATTGAAGCCATTAATGAGTATATTGCCTAGTGCAAATTAATTTACATGAACAAAATTATCAGAATAGGCACCAGGGAAAGCCAGCTTGCTGTTTGGCAGGCTACACTAGTACAACAACTCCTTGCAAAAAATAATATCTCCGCAGAATTGGTATTTATCAAAAGTGAAGGCGATGTAGACCTGCAAACGCCTCTTTATGAAATTGGCGTACAAGGCATTTTTACCAGAAGCCTCGACATTGCGTTGATCAATAAAAAAATAGATATTGCAGTACACTCAATGAAGGATGTGCCTACCCAATTAGCAAAAGGCATTGTACAATCCGCTGTATTACCAAGGGCATCTTACAAAGATATTTTTGTATTTAAAGGCGAATTATCTTCTATAAATGAACAGCTTGGGTACATCAATGGTGAATGGTTAATGGTCAATCAAACATTGCCTACCATTCACCACTCACCACTCACAATCGCTACCAGCAGCATTCGTCGTATGGCTCAATGGTTAAACCGTTATCCCAATCACAGCATAGAAAATTTAAGAGGTAATGTAAATACACGGTTGCGTAAAGTGCAGGAGAATGATTGGAACGGCGCCATTTTTGCGGCTGCAGGATTGGAAAGAATCAACCTGCGTCCTGAAAATACAATTGAATTAGATTGGATGTTACCGGCTCCGGCACAAGGTGCCATTATGATAGTTTGCAGGGAAGCCGATGATTTTTGTTTGCAGGCTTGTGAGCCATTGAATGATACAGCCACCGCAACCTGTGCAAAAATTGAACGGGATTTTTTAAGAACTTTATTGGGAGGATGCTCAACCCCCATCAGTGCTTTGGCAGAAATAAAAGACAATAACATTTATTTTAGGGGGAATATTTTAACACCAGATGGTAAAGAAAAAGTAGCTATAGAAAAAATATTAAACCCTCAGCAAGCAAACGATGCAGGCAAAATACTAGCAGAAGAAATATTACTTAACGGCGGACAAAAAATTGCAGAAAACATTCGCTATGCGAAATAACATTCAAATATTATGTACCCGGCCACTTACTAAAATACTGGTAAAGGAAGCAGCACAACAAGGCATTTTAATTGACGAAATTTCCTTTATAGAAACGGAACCCATTCAAAATATTGAAGTGCAGCAGGAAATTCAACAAGCCGCCATTCAAATAGCCACGGTTGTTTTTACCAGTATGAATGCAGTAGAAGTTGTGGCCGATTATTTAGATGGGCAACCTGTTGAATGGAATATTTACTGCATGGGAACCACTACAAACCAACTGGTAAAAAAATATTTTGGAGAACGTCAGTTGGCAGGTATTGCCAACAGCGCAGCAGGACTGGCTGAGTTGATAACAGAAGATAACATGATTGATGAGGCTATTTTCTTTTGTGGCGATCAGCGTAGAGACGAACTCCCTTCCATTTTAAAAAGTAATAATATTGATGTAACAGAGATCACTGTTTATCAAACCATAGCTGTTACCCACTTGATTGATAAAACATACAATGGCATTTTATTTTTTAGCCCGAGTGCAGTTGAAAGCTTTTTTAGCAAAAACAAAATACCCGCTACAACTGTATTGTTTGCTATCGGAAGCACTACTGCTAATGAAATAAAAAAATATTCCAGCAATAAAATTATCATCAGTAACCAGCCGGGCAAAGAAAATCTGGTGGCTAAAATGATGGAATATTTTACGTGAATGGTCAATGGTCAATAAAGATTAAAAATATTTAAACAGATTTTATAAAATAGTATACTACATATTTTGACCATTGAAAATTCACCATTAACAAAAACGCCTTACAAAATAAAAATATGAGCCAATTACAAAATGACCTGCTTTTAAGAGCCCTTCGTGGAGAAATAGTTGAACGTCCGCCAGTGTGGATGATGCGACAGGCGGGAAGATACCTGCCCGATTATTTAAAATTAAAGGCAAAGTATGATTTCTTTACCCGTGTACAAACCCCTGAATTAGCTACTGCTATTACATTGCAACCGATTGACCAGGTAGGTGTAGATGCCGCCATTATCTTTAGTGATATTTTGGTGATTCCGCAGGCCATGGGCTTAGAGGTATTGATGGAAGAAGGCAAGGGCCCGTCTTTACCGAAAGTTATACAAACACAACAGGATATTGATGCACTGATAACCGAGGGTGCAGAAGAAAGTTTAAAGTATGTGTACGATGCATTGTCACTTACAAAAAAGGAATTAAATGGACGTACACCACTGATAGGTTTTGCCGGTGCACCATGGACAATTCTATGTTATATGGTAGAAGGCAAAGGAAGTAAAACCTGGGACAAGGCCAAGCAGTTTGCCTACACACAACCTGCGCTGGCACACCAGTTACTGCAAAAAATTACCACCATTACCATCCAATATCTAAAGTTGCAGGCAAAAGCTGGTGCAGATACGGTGCAGGTTTTTGACAGCTGGGCAGGTGCTTTAAGTCCGGCAGATTTTAAAACATTTGCACAACCTTATTTAATACAAATTGCGGATGCATTAAAAGAGGATGTACCAGTAATTTTATTTCCAAAAGGAAGCTGGTATGCACTAAAAGACCTTAGTGAAAGCAGTGCTGCAGGTTTGGGTATCGACTGGTGTGTATCTCCACAAATGGCAAGAGAATTAACAGGTAATAAAATTACCTTACAGGGAAATTTTGATCCCTCCATGTTACTGGCGCCGATACCTGATATTAAAAAAGCAGTAACCGAAATGATTGATGCATTTGGCACACAAAGGTACATAGCCAATTTAGGCCATGGTATAACGCCTAATGTTCCGGTAGATCATGCAAGGGCATTTGTTGATGCGGTGAAGGAGTACAAAAAGAAAATTTAATTAGACAAACAACTCAACCCTGATTGAATTTCAAGATCCGCCGCGGCGGATTCATTCAACAACTTGCTGCTATTGAACTTTAATGATGTTATAGAATGAGTACAAATAATAACATACAATCAAAACAAATTGCCTTTGGAGAAGGCTTTACCGGCGAATGGATAAAATTTATTCATCAATTGCAGGATGATATTTGTGCGACATTGGAAAATAGTGATGGCAGTGCTAAATTTATAGAAGATGCATGGGAAAGGCCCGAAGGTGGTGGCGGAAAAACAAGGGTCATCAGCAATGGAAACGTAATTGAAAAAGGAGGCGTAAATACATCCATTGTTTTTGGTGATGTAACAGACTTGATGCGGACGCAGCTAAAAATTAATGGCGATAAATGGTTTGCTGCAGGGTTAAGTTTAGTAATACATCCCAATAATCCCTTTGTGCCAACAGTACATTGCAATTATCGCATGTTTGAATTGTACAATAATGCCGGAGAGATCATTGACAGATGGTTTGGTGGCGGAACAGATCTAACACCGTACTATTTGTTTGAAGAAGATGCAAAACATTTTCATCAAACTTATAAAAATGTATGTGATCAGTTTGATCCTTCTTTTTATCCCGACTTTAAAAAAGTGTGCGATGATTATTTTGTAAACACCCATCGCAATAATGAACGCCGTGGCATTGGTGGTATTTTTTACGATTATAAAAAACCATCAGAAAGCAAAGACATCCATTTTTGGTTTGCCTTTGCAAAAGCCTGTGGTTATGCATTTATGGATGCCTACATTCCCATAGTTGAACAAAGGAAAAATTTACCTTACACAACAGAAAATAAACACTGGCAGGAGATCAGAAGAGGACGCTACACAGAGTTTAACTTAGTGCACGACAGAGGTACTATTTTCGGTTTAAAAACAAACGGCCGCATAGAAAGTATATTGATGAGCTTACCACCAACAGTAAGATTTGAATACAATTATCAACCGGTAAAAGGTAGTGAAGAAGACAGGTTACTACAGGCATGTTTGCATCCCGTTAATTGGGTAAATTTACCAGATGATATTGAAGAAGATGAATGGTCGAAGAAAGTAAATACCTGTTAGCTATCAAAAGGGATTTCAACTTATTAAAAATACCAAATCATATATTGTATGTATTTACAAAGAAGAAATAGAATTCTAAGAAATAACCCCTCTATCAGAAGTTTGGTTGCTGAAACAATTTTAAGACCTTCCGATTTTATAGCACCGCTTTTCATTGATGAAGGAGAAAATATAGCATTTGAAATTCCCTCCATGCCCGGCTATTACAGACGCTCCATTGACGGCACTTTGAAAGAAGTAAAAGAATTGTGGAGCCTTGGCATTAAAAGTATTTTGCTATTTGTAAAAGCGTCTGACGATACCAAAGACAATACCGGTAAAGAATCGTGGAACCCGGCTGGATTGATGCAACGTGCCATCAAAGCCATTAAAGATGCGGTACCGGAAATGGTTATCATGACAGATGTTGCACTTGACCCCTACTCTTCTTATGGTCATGATGGCATTGTAGAAAACGGAGAAATTGTAAACGATCCAACAGTAGAAGCATTGGTTAAAATGAGTTTGAGCCATGCTGCCGCTGGTGCAGATATTGTTGCCCCCAGCGATATGATGGATGGAAGAATCGGTGCTATCAGGGAAGGATTGGAACAAAATAATTTTACCAAAACTGGCATCATGGCTTACAGTGCCAAATATGCTTCCTGCTTTTATGGCCCTTTCAGAGATGCACTCGACAGTGCCCCTGGTTTTGGAGATAAAAAAACCTACCAGATGGATTATGCCAACCGCATAGAAGCTATCAAAGAAACACTAATGGACATTGAAGAAGGTGCCGATATTGTAATGATAAAGCCAGCAATGGCTTATTTAGATATCATTCGTGAAATAAGAAATGAAGTAGATGTGCCCGTAAGTGCATATCATGTTAGCGGAGAATATGCCATGATAAAAGCTGCTGCGAAAATGGGTTGGCTCAATGAAGACAAAGCAGTATTAGAAAGCTTAACATCTATTAAAAGAGCTGGGGCAGATTTGATTGCTACTTACTTTGCAAAAGATGCGGTGAAGCTCTTAGGGTGAAGGTGAATGGGCAATGGTGAAAAAGCACAGAGAATAAAATATGCATTAGTTGGTATTTGCGAAATAGATAAAATAAAAGTAGTTTTATTCTCCACCAAAACCTTTATTATGTTTCTGACTTTAAATCATCAAAAGCTTGATCTGTATGGATTTTCAAGACGCTTCGTACTGGAATGTTATAGATTGACAAAACTGCTTCCGGCAGATGAAAAATTTGGAATGATTTCACAAATCAGAAGAGCAGCTTTATCTGTTCACTTAAATATTGCAGAAGGAGCTTCACGAAAATCGGAAGCGGAGCGAAAAAGATATTATGAAATTGCCAGAGGTTCTATCACTGAAATTGATGCAGCCCTGGATATTGCAAATGATTTAGAATATTTAACCGATCAACATTTAACCTCAATTGGTGAACCAATGGTAAAATGTTTCAGGATGCTGACAGGGATGATACAATCAAAAGTATCTTAGCAAAAATTTTGCCCTTCAAGGCTTTCACCATTGACCATTGCCCATTCACAATTGAACGATTCAATAATAATTATGTACCAACACAGCAAACAACTTTTCGAAAGAGCGCAACAATCAATTCCTGGTGGCGTAAACTCTCCTGTACGGGCATTTAAAAGCGTAGGTGGCACACCGCTATTTATGAAAAGCGCCAAAGGCGCATACATGTTTGATGCAGATGGTAACCAGTACATTGATTACATCGCCAGTTGGGGACCGATGATTCTGGGCCATGCTTATGAACCGGTCGTTAAAGCCATTCAGGAAAAGGTTACCTACTCTACTTCTTTTGGTGCACCTACCGAATTGGAAATTGAAATGGCAGAGCTTATAAAAAGTATGGTGCCGAATGTTGACCTGATACGCATGGTGAGTAGTGGTACAGAAGCTTGTATGAGTGCATTGCGCTTAGCAAGAGGTTATACAGGAAGAAATAAATTTATCAAATTTGAAGGTTGCTACCATGGGCATGCAGATGCTTTCCTTGTAAAGGCCGGTAGTGGGTTGGCAACCTTTAATATTCAAACTGTACCTGGCGTAACTGCCGGTGTTAGCAATGATACACTCACCTGCGCCTACAATAACCTGCAAGCTGTTCAGCAACTGGCAACAGAATACAAAGGTGAAATTGCTGCCATCATCATTGAACCAGTGGTGGGCAATATGGGTTGCATTATTCCGGCACCGGGTTTCCTGGAAGGCATCAGAAAAATCTGTGATGAAGAAGGTATTGTTTTTATTTTTGATGAAGTAATGACGGGCTTCAGGCTGGAAGCAGGTGGTGCACAAACAAAATTAAATATCAATGCCGACCTGGTGACTTATGGAAAAGTAATTGGCGGCGGCTTGCCGGTTGGTGCATTTGGTGGTAAAAAAGAGATCATGCAGCATATTGCTCCGCTGGGCAATGTTTACCAGGCCGGCACTTTAAGCGGCAATCCCATCGCCATGATTGCGGGCTTTACATTGCTGACTGAGTTAAAAAACAATCCATCTATTTATAAAGAACTGGATGCCAAAACAACCTACCTGGGTGATGGGATGGAAGCGGTTTTATTACGCCACAAAAATGCCTTTCGTATCAACCGTTTTGGAAGTATGATCAGTTTACATTTTGCCGATCATGACATTACTGATTTTGATTCTGCTTCAAAAGCGGACATTCCAAAGTTTAACCAGCTCTTTCATTTCATGCTGGATAATGGCGTTTATTTACCGCCATCAGCATATGAAAGCTGGTTTCTGAATAATGCATTAACCTACGCCGACCTTGATAAAACCATTGCATTGCTTGATAAGTTTTTATCGCAATAATTTTTTTACATGACTGTTCAGCAACTCATTCAACAATACGATTTACAGCCACACCCCGAAGGTGGCTGGTATAAAGAAACTTATAAAAGCACTGAATACATTTCAGGGAATGCTTTACCAGAGCGCTTTGGTGGCAGCAGGTCTTTTTCAACAGCTATTTATTTTTTACTGGAACAGGGAAATTTCTCCGCCTTTCACCGCATTAAAAGTGATGAGTGCTGGCATTTTTATGCAGGCGATCCTTTACTGGTTTATGTGATGCAACTGAACGGCACATTAGATATTATTCATCTTGGAAATGACATTGAAAAGGGACAAGTCTTTCAATTTGTAGTACCGGCGAATTGCTGGTTTGCAAGCAAGCCTGCACCCGGAAGTACCTTTTGTTTTGTAGGTTGCACAGTTGCACCGGGTTTTGATTTTACTGATTTTGAACTGGCCAAAGCGTCTTCACTGACTGTATTGTTTCCACAGCATAAAGCCATCATTGAAGAATTATGCAGGTAGACTTGCATCACTACATTTACGGCGGACAAAATTGAACCTTTTTGCCCTCAGTTTAAATGATTTTGTTGTTGCATTTTAACAAACTCAGCTCCCTGCTATTTAAGTACTGTAGTATATTTACCAGTTGAAAAAATCTTTATGACAAGAGAAGAAGAATTTATGCTTGAAGCAATACGGCTTTCAAAGAGTGGTATGGACAATAACGAAGGCGGGCCTTTTGGATGTGTGATTGTAAAAGAGGATGTTATTATTGGAAGAGGCAATAATAAAGTGCTTTGCAATAATGACCCTACAGCACATGCAGAAATTACAGCCATCAGAGATGCGTGTAAAAACTTAGGTTCATTTCAACTGGACGAATGCGAAATTTATACTTCCTGCGAGCCATGCCCGATGTGCCTTGGGGCTATTTATTGGGCAAGGCCAAAAATTGTTTATTACGCCAATAACCGTGAAGATGCTGCCAGCATTGGATTTGATGACTCGATGATATACGAAGAAATGAAGGTAGCTATAGATGACAGGAAAATACCAATAGTATCTTTAAGCAGAGAAGATGCTTTTAAAATATTTAAAGAGTGGATGGAACGGACTGAAAAAAATGTGTACTGATTAGGCCGATTCAAAAATTTATTTCTACCCTTTCAATACAATTTAAAAAATAAAATTATTAGAGGTTGAAATTTCTTCGAGCTCCAGAATATTATATTCAAATAAGATAAAAGTTAATGTGGGATTTGAAAATATCTTCTTGATATTAAATTGATGCAAATAAGATTTGTTATTGGAATGGCCACCTTAAGGAATGGGAATCATTTATCCAAATCAATCACATTATTAAAACCATCTGCCATAATCCATTTATAAAATGCAGCGAACCATTTACGCCAGGCCCGTTCATCATGGCTACCTTCTGGATCAACTACCGTATAAATCATGGCATCAGATTTTCTCCCAATAGTTTCGACAACTTCATTCATATCATTTAAATAAGCTGCCCCCTCCAGTTCGCCCATGTAAAAAAATAATTTTCCATGCAATTGATTTCCGGAGGAATCTGTAAGGGTTTTTATTTTTTCTGCAGTCCAGAATGCCGGTGAAAAAATACCTGCTTTACCAAATACACTTGGATATTTCAGCATAGCATAATAAGAAATCAGCCCGCCCATTGAGCTCCCTGCAATCAGGGTATTTTCTGCAGAAGGTAATGTTCTGAAATGCTTGTCAATAAATGGCTTCAGCGTTTTAACCAAAAAATCTATGTATTGATCTCCCTTTCCTTTCCCGAACTCTTTAAACTCGTAAGGATTATATTCCTGCATTCTTTCGGGACTATTATCAATACCAATTATAATACAGGCACGGGTACCCTTTTTTATTAAAGAATCCATACATTCATCCACGCCCCATTCGCCAAAAGCTGCCGAGTATTCATCAAAAATATTTTGCCCGTCGTGCATGTACAGTACAGGATATTTTTTATGGCTGGTTTTATAATCCGGTGGCAAGTAAATCCATATTCGTCTTTTACTATCCAACTGTGGCATTGCAAATGCTGTATCCAAAAGTTGCACATTTAAAGAAGCTGTGTGTGTTTTTGCAGGTGCTACAAAATCATCTTTCCATGCAGCAATAGAAAAATCAATTGCAGTATCAGCTGTCAGTTTTATAAGATGATTTTCGACGTCACTTCCATCAATAGCAGCTTCTGTTTTTTGCCAGCTCCCCCTTGTGCATTTAAACTCATAAATTCCGGCAGGTAAATCTTTTATTTGTAACTCATAAGTTTCTCCGGTTTTAGAAAAATTATACTCCGTTTTACCAGGTTGCCAGCTGTTAAAATTTCCTGCAGCAAATATTGAATCTACTGTATGTGTAGTTGGTTTAGAAACTATTCGCAACCTGATATTGTATTGAGCAAATGCTGTTGATGTAATTCCAGCCAATACAAGCAATAACACATACAATCTCCTGCAACAGTTTGTCATTTGGCTATTGTTGGATAGTTAATTATTATTCTTAACATAAGCTGCCACCTTTTGGTAAACGCCATCGCTTAATGGAGTTACGGGCAACCTTGTTATGTTTTTAATAAGTCCCTGTGCTGATAAAAATGCTTTTACGCCAGCAGGATTGTTTTCGGTAAACAATAAATTATATACTTCCAATAATGGATCATTTAATTTTTTTGCAGTAGCGAAATCAAATTTCAACCCTGCACGTACCATATCAGAAAACTGTTTTGGATAACAATTGGCAATTACACTTATTACGCCATCTATGCCACAAGCCATTTCCGGTAATACCAAATCATCATCACCACTTACTACTAAAAAATTTTCTGGTCTGTCTTTTAAAATTTGTATGCACTGACTTATATTATTACCCGCTTCTTTAATACCTGCAATATTAGCTACTTCATGTGCCAAACGCAGTGTAGTTGACGCTTCCATATTGCGGCCTGTTCTGCCAGGCACATTGTATAAAATAACCGGCTTTGAAGAAGCTTCTGCAATTAGTTTGTAATGCTGGTAAATTCCTTCCTGCGATGGTTTACTGTAATAAGGACAAGCACTCAGTATTGCAGTAGCTTTTTCAAGTGGATAAGTTTGCACCTGCTCTACCACTTCTTTGGTATTATTTCCACCTATACCAACAACAACGGGCACACGGCCGTTTATTTTTTCAAATGTAAAATTTATAATGTCAAGCTTTTCCTGTTTAGCTAATGTGGGTGTTTCACCGGTTGTTCCCAGGGTTACCACATACTCTACTCCATTATCGATCATAGAATCGATCAATTTTCCCAGTGATTCAAAATCCACTGATTCATTTTCTTTAAACGGCGTTACAATTGCCACGCCGGTGCCTTTTAATTGCTCCCTGATGTTCATTACTAAATTTATTTTTGGTGAAGTTATTATTATGCAGCCAAATTGTAAAACAAAAATCCCCTGCAAATGCAGGGGATAAACAATGTATATAAATTTTATATTTGTAATTAATTATTTAAAAGCAAGCGAAGGGCTCATTGGATGGTTCAAAATTTTTGAATGACTCAGGTAATTATTATCAGGACTAAAAATAAATAAACAAGTGCCATTTTTTATTACATCAATAACTGCTTTATGTAAACGTTGTGGCAAAGCCGGACAACCCCAACTCCTGCCAAGATATCCTTGAGAATGAATAAAACTTTCGTCTACATAATCGGCACCATGTATTACAATCGCTCTCTTATTTGCATTGTCATTAATCCCCTTTTCCACACCTTGTAATTTTAATGAATACCCGTTACCTCCATTATACGTAGAGAGGGTTTCATAAAAGCCAAGACTACTTTTATTACTTTCCGGTTTATTTGAAAACCTGTTTGCAAATTCTTTTCCTGACTGCATTCCGTGTGCTACATAAGTATTAAACAACACTTTGCAATTGGCAAGGTCTATTACAAATAATCTTTTTTGAGAAGAGGGTTTACTAAAATCAATAATAGAGATAATATTTTCGTTGGCAACTTCACCCACAGATTTCATTACATTAAAGCCCTTTAATGCATAATCAAATGCCTGTCTTGCAAGGCCTAGTGAACCAAGGCGCAAACTGTCATATAAATTAGTACTTCCAATAGTAACATTAAGATTGAAACTATTTACAAACGGAGAATCTTTTATTATGATAGGATTCGATGTAGTTTTTTCATCTAAAAAATTAACGGGTGTTTTTGTTTTGGCAAAAACAAACGGCACATGTAAAATAAAAATAAACAAAGATGAAAAAAATAGGTATGCCTTCTTAAAAATAAATTTTTTCATAATAATTAAACTGGACTTTAAAATTTTCAATGGGATTGCAAATATCGGACTAAAGAGTTTTCATTTTTGTTAAAATTGTTTTTGCTGAATACATATTTACTGCATTATTTATTTAAAAAAATTACCATTCGAATTATCTAACTATCTTATAACAAAGCCATTATCATAATTCTGTACGGCAATTTTATCAGCTACGGTTGAATAATGGTGATAACGAAAAAGAGGAGAATTTATTATAAAGTAAAAAAGGTAAGTAAAATGCTGCGTAGCGTCAAAATGGCAATGGGACTACCTGGAAATTGTGCTTTTTAGTTGAGATGCGGCGGTTGCATCCAAAAACCATTGCAGATTTCCTTCTAGGGGGGCAATTAATTGGGCTGGAAAATTTTCAAAATCCCTTTCATCTTCAATAATATGATGAACTGCTGTTGCCTTAGCATCGCCATACACAAGGAAAGCCACGTGGTGCGCCTGGTTAATTAAGGGTGCCGTAAAGGTAATGCGGTATTTTTTTTGATCTTCTAAATAAACGGCCTTTACGGAAGGACTGATATCATGTAATACAGTCGTATGAGGAAAAAGCGAAGCGGTATGCGAATTATCTCCAAGCCCTAATAGTACCAAGTCAAATCGCATTTCACTGCCTGCAAAATATTTAGTGATGGTTGCTGTATATTGTTCTGCTGCATTATCAACTTCCAGCGAAGTATTAACTGCAAAAATATGTGCAGGCTCAATTTTTAATGGTTCAAACAATGCCTTCTTTGCCATCAGGTAATTACTGTTGGAATCTGTTTGCGAAACATACCGTTCGTCTCCAAAAAAGAAATCAACTTTTTGCCAATCTACTCTTTCTTTAAATGCAGGAGAACTTAATAACTCATATAATTTTTTGGGTGAAGACCCTCCTGATAACGCTACGGAAAATCTTCCCCTTTCTACAATTGCATTGTCGGCTATAGTAACAAAATAGGCAGCAAGATTTGCCAGCACTTCAGTTTCCGTATTAAAAATATTAATTTTCACAGGCCGTTATTTTTTACCATTCAATGGAAGGGTGAACCAATGAAACCCATCTCTTGCAATCAATGCTTCTGCCAACTCCGGCCCCCACGAATCTGCAGAATAGTTTGGAAAGTTTAAGCTTTGCCGCCCTTCCCAGGTAGTTAAAATCGGCATCAGTAAATCCCATGCAACTTCCACCTGGTCGCCCCGCATAAATAAAGTCTGGTCGCCAACCATTGTATCTAACAACAATGTTTCGTAGGCTTCGGGTGCCTGGCTTGTATAGGTACCTTTGTAATCAAATACCATATCCACTGTATTTAATGCCATTTCAAGTCCGGGGCGTTTTGCCTGAACCTGCAAACGGATACTCATTTCTGGTTGTATGCTGATGATGAGCCTGTTTTGCTGCCAGCTTTCGCTCACTTCTGCAGGAAATATAAGGTGCGGTACATCCTTAAATTGTACGCTGATAACAGAAGCTGACTGGTGCATTCTTTTACCTGTTCGAACATAAAAAGGCACTCCTTTCCAACGCCAGTTATCTATAAAAAACTTGATGGCGGCAAAGGTCTCCGTGTTAGATGCAGGGTCAACTTTTGATTCTTCCCTGTAGCCGGGCACTTCTTTTCCTTCCATCCATCCACTGGTGTATTGCCCCCTTACCGCAGACATCCTAACATCTTCTGGTGTAAATTTGCGCATGGCATTTAACACATCTACCTTGCGGCTTCTCACTTCGTCAGCATTAAAACTATTAGGGGATTCCATGGCAACCAATGTAAGTAACTGCAGCAAATGATTTTGTATCATATCTCTCAATGCACCGGAGCTATCGTAATAATCGCCTCGTTGTTCTACCCCTAATTGCTCTGTAACAGATATTTGTACATGCTCAATATAATTACGGTTCCATATGGGTTCCAGTATAGCATTGGCAAAACGAAATGCCATGATATTTTGTACAGTTTCTTTACCCAGGTAATGATCTATCCGGTATACCTGGCATTCGTTAAAAATGTTTGCCAGCAATTTGTTGAGGGATCGGGAAGTTTCTAAATTATGGCCAAAAGGCTTTTCAATAACGATCCTTGTTTTTTGAGGGTCGTCTGCCAGTTTTGCTTTTGAAATATTTTCAGCAATGATGGGGAAAAAATCAGGCGATACAGCCAGGTAATAAATAACGTTGGCCGCAGTTTGCCATTCTGCATTGTGCTTATCTATCCTTGTACCAAATTCTTTATAACTTTTAAAATCTTTTGCATCTGCCACCTGGTAAAAAAGATGTTTGGAAAAGGCTTCCCATTTATCTTTTTTAGCCTTGCCCGTTCTTGAAAAATTATTTATACCATCCAATAACTTTTCTGCAAATTGCCCATCAGTTAAAGGCGTTCTGCCGGTGCCGATTATTGAAAACTCATCGGGTAACCATCCTTCTAAAAAAAGATTGTATAATGCCGGTGCCAGTTTGCGTGAATTAAGATCGCCGGTACCCCCAAAAATTATAAATATTACCGGTTGCGATTTTATTGTTGAATACATTTTTTATGAATTATAAATTATGACTTACCAGCCCATTGTGTATGAAAAACGCCTTCTTTTCCTGTCAATTCATAGGTATGTGCGCCAAAGTAGTCACGTTGTGCCTGTATAAGGTTTGAAGGCATTCTTTTGTTGCGGAGATTATCGAAATAACTTATTGAAGCTGCATATGCAGGCATTGCAATGCCTGCAGTAATTGCATTTGATAAAACGGTTCTTGAACCGGGTAAACTTGCTGTTACCAGTTTTTGTACACCTTCATCCAGCAGCAGATGTTTAAGGTCTTTATTTTTTTGATACGCTGTAAAAATATCATTCAAAAAAACTGATCGGATGATACATCCGCCACGCCATATTTTTGCTATCTCCGCTAACTGAAGCTCATATTTATATTCGGTTGAAGCCAATGAAAGCAAGTGCATACCCTGAGAATAAGTGATGATCATACTAAAATAAAATGCCTGCTCCAAGTCAACAAGAAAAGTTGCAGTATCAACTTTTAAAGGTGCGTCATTACTGCTATACATTGCAGCCGCCTCTTCTCTTAATATTTTGTATTTACTCAGGTCACGCATTGCTACCGCAGTGTCAATTGTTGGTATGGGACTTTGTAAATCCATGGCCACCTGTGATGTCCATTTGCCTGTTCCTTTCGCCCTTGCTTCATCTTTAATATCATCTAATAATATGTGATCTACACCCGGTTCTTTATAACTAAATATGTCTTTTGTTATCTCCATTAAATATGATTGCAGCCGACCTTCATTCCATTGTGTAAATATTTTTTCAATCGCTTCATTATCTAATTGCAATCCTTTTTTTAGTACCTCGTAAGTCTCAGCAATTAATTGCATCAATCCATATTCAATACCGTTGTGTACCATCTTTACAAAATGGCCTGCCGCACCCGGACCTATATAAGTTACACAAGGTTCACCATCTACTTTCGCAGCGATAGATTCCAGTATAGGCCTCATTATATTGTAGGCTGCTTTATCTCCACCAGGCATCATACTAGGACCTTTTCTTGCACCTTCTTCGCCCCCGGAAACTCCCATTCCAAAAAAATGAAAGCCTTTTGCTTCCAGGTAATCTACCCGGCGATTGGTATCGGTAAAATGTGAGTTTCCACCATCAATTAAAATATCCCCTTTGTCGAGTAAGGGCAATAATTCTTCTATCACACTGTCCACAATTTTTCCTGCAGGTACCAACATCATTATTGCTTTAGGACTTTTTAAACTGGATGTAAAAACTGCTATATCACTAAAGCCTTTCAGGTTACCATTTTGATCTTCAGTTTCTAATAACTTTCCTTTTGTTGCATCCTTATCATAGCCTGCACCAGCTACGCCATGATCGCCCATATTCAATAAAAGACTGCGGCCCATGGTGCCAAGTCCTATCATTCCAAAATCGTATTTACCTGCTGAATTGCTCATTGATTAAAATTTTCTTTTTTTAAGTTTTCTAATATTTCTTTTGTTGATTCAAAACCAGTATGATGAAAAGAGCGGATGCCTAATTTTTGTGCCGCATTGGCAAACATAACCCTGTCATCAAAATATACACACTGGCTGGGAGAAGCCTGTGCTATACCCAATGCAAGTTTAAATATGCCAGGATCTGGCTTGCGCATTTTTACTTCGCAACTGGATATAAAGGCATCAAAAGCTTTGTGGAGTTTGAATTTCTGCACACGGTAATCATTTAACTCTTTGCCTTCGTTATTGATGGAGATGATCCTGAATCCACAATCTTTTTTCCATTCTTTTAGCCATTGCAACATATCGGGCAATTCAACCGATTCGGAATACATAAAATCTTTAAAATCCTGCCGCACAAAATCTCTTGGATAATTAAATATTACTGTATCCAAATATTCATCCAGTGTGATGCTACCAATTTCATACACGTTAAATATAAAATTGTGCAAGGCATCTACTTCGGTATAATTAAGACCAAATTGTATGGCAGCTTTTTTTCTTGATTCATGTCCCCATCCATTGCTTAAGAGGATACCTCCTACATCAAAAAAAAGAATTTTAAGGTCGGTAATTCTTTGCATAGTTGATT
>JANXSR010000008.1 GCA_025352625.1 Ferruginibacter sp. | reverse complement strand
ATCGTTTGATTAACGCGGCGTTCGATGATGTTGATTAAATATTCTCCGGTTACTGCTATCATGGTTATAAAAATCAGCAATGAAAAAATTGGTTCAATATGGAAGTGATAAAAAGTTTCTGTCTTTGTTGATGCCGCTGGTATGTGCTTCGCTTAAAAAATAATCATTGCCATGTAACCACTCAAAACTCTCTGCCCACAGTTTTGTATTTTTTATAAATTCATTTTCCCAGCTTTGGCTAATGATGATAGTGCTATCAGCAATGTTACCGAGCAAAAAATCTTTCAGCTTTACGTCGAAGTAGGGAATGGTAATAATAAAATCCAGCACCTCTTCATCGGTTGCGCCGGGGTAGGGTTCGTTGTCAAACTGCTGTTGTTTACTCTCCCGGTATTTGTCAATGTTTTCGCTGGCTTTTTTAAAAATAATTTCTGCCAGGTAGTCTTTTGTTACTGAGTTCATGTTGCTGATTTTATCTTTTAAAATAATTTTCCCTGTTCGCCCGGCCGTTTAAAAATATTTGTATTCAGGCTCCACTCCTCCGCATTCATGTTATACAACTTGCCGTATTTTTTATATTGCTGCGCTACCATTTGTGCAATGTGTCCTTCGCCCCGCATGCGCACGCCCCAGCGGGTATCGTTTACCTGGCCATCATGGCTTTGCTCAATCAGGTGCCACACTTTATCTACATGGTTGGGAAAGTTTTTAAACAACCAGTCGTGAAACAAAAATTTGATGGCACCATTTAACCGGATGAAAGTATAAGCCGTAAACGTAGCGCCATTGTCAGCCGCGGCTTTCATGATGCGTTGCATTTCGTGTTCATTCAGGCCGGGTATCATGGGCCCCATCATTACACCCATGCGCACACCGGCACTGCTGAGCTCGTTGATCACTTTTAATTTTTGTTTGGCCGTGGTGGTTCTTGGTTCCATAATGCGACGCAGGTCTTCGTTGAAAGAAGTGATGCTTACCATAGCGGATACAATACCCTTCTTCGCCATATCCTGCAACACGTCTTTGTCTTTTAATATCCAGGAGTTTTTAGTGAGGATACCTACCGGCTGATTGAATTCGTTGCATACTTCCAGGAGGCCTCTTGTTAGGCGGTACTTTTGTTCGGCAGGTTGATAGCAATCGGTGTTGCCGCTAAGCATGATGGGTGTTGCGTCCCATTTTGGATGCATCAAAAATTTACGCAGCAGTTGCGGTGCATTTTTTTTGATGATGATCTTTTGCTCAAAATCAAGTCCGGCACTGTAGCCCCAGTATTCATGCACATTGCGGGCGTAGCAATAAATACAGCCATGCTCACAACCGGCGTAAGGGTTCATGCTGTAACTCATGCCTACGTCTTTACTTTCTACTTTGTTGACGATTGTTTTGCTTTGCTGCTCTATGTACTGGGTGGGGATATTGCCTTCTTCCCAATCGTCGATGCCTTCAATGTGTTCCCGGGTAGATTCATTTTTTAGGAAGCGGTTTTTGGTGTTGTATTGTGCGCCTCGGCCATGGCGATAAGGGACCCCTCCTTCTGCCCCAAGGGAAGAGGTATTTGGAGTCTGCTGATTTGAATCTTCTTTCTCTTTATTGATTGCTGCCACTGATTTTACCGGTACGCTATCCTGTTGAAGCTGCCCTGGTTTTGTTTTATTGTTTGCAGGATTTGATTCGTTGCTCATCGTATTAATTTTTTCTGATCGTTTGGTTTCTGACTGGTTCTGTTATTCGAAATTTATGACTGCTGTTTTTTACTAAGGCTGTATCAAGTTGAGGGCGTTGCTAATGGTATACGGTACAAGAGTGCGATGCAACAATGCTGCCCATGGCTGTGTATTTGCCCGGACCAACATTTTTATTTTATGCAAACAACGACCCCTGCGTTGTCATCACCGGTAAATTTTGAAATTCGAAACGTTGCACAATCTGGTATTTTATTTCGCCTACGGGCCGTTTTAGCAACAGCATGGCGTCTGCTATAAAGCGGCTGGTAAAACTTTTGTTGCTGTACTCCAGCCAGCCTTTTTCGTATTGCCAGGGTTGTAATTTTCTTGCAACCGTTAAGTGTGGCTCCATTATAAAATGGGGCTTATTATCGTTGTTCAACTTCATCAGCTGCTGCGCTTCTGTTCGGATTTGTTTTACCAAATCCTGGATGGGTACTTTTGATGTGATGTTGATATAGATGGTGTGCGAAGGAAAACTGCCATAGTCTTTCAACTCTATTTTAATGGGGTGGTAGCCCATGGCAATGGCATTTAAGCGGTTGAGCAGGCGCTCTTCTACCATGCCGTATTGTACAAAATTTACCAGCGTAAGATGCGGCTTGCTGTACACGACCGTTTCTGCCTTGTACTTATCTGCAAAATGCTTTTTTACTTCCATTATTTTATTGCGCAGTTCTTCGTGTGGATTTAATACCAGCAGGTACTCGTAAATTTTGTAGCCTGGCGTAGTGTTACTTAAATCCCTTGTCTTCAGTTTTGGCGGTGCTGCGGTTAATTTATTTTCCATACAATGTGCATTTTAAAATTTGGAATT
>JANXSR010000438.1 GCA_025352625.1 Ferruginibacter sp. | reverse complement strand
ACTTCGAAAGTAGTCGCATTTTCAGGCTTGAGTTATATGGATGTTGCTGGAACAGTTTATAATAATTCAATAACTATCCCTGCATGGAGCAGTGTGGTATTGGTTGCCAATGGAACCGCAACTACAACCAATAAAGCGCCAGTGGCAAATGCGGGTACAGATAAAATTATAACATTACCAACAAATACATCGTCGCTAATAGGTAGCGGTACAGATGCTGATGGTACAATAAGCAGTTATGCATGGGTACAATTATCGGGGCCATCTACAGGCACTATTGCTACAGCAAATACTTCTTCAACAGTAATTAATAATTTAGTTCAAGGTGTTTATCAATACCGGTTAAATGTAACAGATAACAGCGGAGCAGTAGGCAGAGATACTGTGCAGCTGACGGTAAATTTATCTACGGCTTTGCCTCCAAGCAATTTACTTCCTGCTGTAAATCCTGCAAATATTGTAAACGGATTGGATTATAAATATTATGAAGGAACCTGGAGTGTTTTACCCGCTTTTTCGACTCTCACTCCTGTTAAAACAGGCACTGTTCTTAATTTCGATCTCACCCCGGCAAATAATACTACTTTATATGGATTTAACTTCACCGGATATATCAACGTTCCCGCTGATGGCATTTATACATTTTACACATCTTCTGATGATGGAAGTAGTCTATATATTGATAACGTATTAACGGTAAATAATGATGGGCTACATGGCGCAGTTGAAAAGTCTGGAACAATTGGATTAATGGCTGGAAAGCATGCTATATCAGGTTTATTCTTTCAAGGAACTGGTGGAGCTGTTTTTCAGGTTAGCTACTCAGCAACGGGTATTGCAAAGCAACTGATCCCCTCTTCTGTCCTTTATAGGGTTGCACCTTTAACAACCACAACCCTACTTCCTGCAGTTAATCCTGCCAATACTGTAAATGGCTTGGATTATAAATATTACCAAGGCAACTGGAGTGTATTACCTCCATTTTCTACGCTAACTCCAGTTAAAACGGGTACCGTTTTAAATTTCGATTTAACCCCCGCAACCAGTACTACATTATATGGGTTCGTGTTCACCGGCTATATTAATGTTCCAGCCGATGGTATTTACACATTTTACTCCACTTCTGATGATGGAAGTAGTGTATATATAGATAATGTATTAACAGTAAATAATGATGGACAACATGGTGCAATTGAAAAGTTTGGTAGCATTGGTTTAAAAGCAGGTAAACATGCGATATATGGTTTGTTTTTCCAACAAACTGGTGGTGCTGTATTTCAGGTTAGCTATTCGTCAACTACAATTGCAAAACAACTTATTCCTGCTTCATCTCTTTATAGGGTAACAACTACAGCAAGGGTTGCAAGCACTACTACTCTCAGTTCTTCTACTAATACGCTAAGTGTTTCGAATGCTGTTGCCAGCCCTTTAAAAATTAGTAGCTATCCTAATCCTACTCGTACTGAATTTGGATTGCTTGTTGAAGGTGGGAGTAATGAAAAAATATCAATATTGGTATCAAGTGTTGATGGAAGAATAGTTTTTAATGGAATAGGAACTACCAATAAGACATACAAATTTGGGAATAGTTTTTTATCTGGCTTATATATAATAAAAGTGATCCAGGGAAATAATATACAGGTACTTAAAGTACTGAAGGTTGAATAGATTTTCATCCAGGTATACCAAGAATACTTTCAGTAACTTAGATTAGACCTAGAATAAGTTAACAAATTTAAATTGTCCCGGCTGTCTCTTGCAGCCGGGATTTTTATTTTATAAGAACAACTTCGGCAAATAAAAAAGGAGTTGATTTTTTATTTCAACTCCTTTTTTACAAATTTTTGCTTCTTTATATACTATTAGAGGGCAGTTTATTCATAGATAGCACAATATCAATTTCAATATCAAATAAAAAACATTTTTAGTACTTAATACTTAAAAACAAGAAGTATATTATTGAACGAAATAGCCCACAAACCCATATAGAGTTATTTTCTGGTTGTATTCGTTAACACTTTAGATTTCCTTATCAAATTACCCAATTTTACAGAAGGTAATTCAATAAAAAGATATAGAGAATAGGAAATTAAAAAAATAATGATAAAAGTTGGAATGAGTTTTAAAATTTTAAAAATGGGATAAAATTGAGACAGTTGTTTGTAATTTAAAATCTCAAAATATCTTAACAAATCGTTTAAATAAGGCTGGTGAATTAGGTATATGCTATAACTACAAATACCAATAGTAGCTATTATTTTATATACATATTTTTCTAAAACAATTTCTTTAATTAAAAACCATTCAAAAAAAGCTATCCATGTTAATGTGGCTAAATAAACAGTTAGATAACTACTATAAAAAAGAGACTTCGACAATAAAGTTGCAACAAATCCAAAAACTATAATATAAACAGTTCCCTTTGGGAATATTTTTTCACCTTTAAAATATTTTTCTGCAAGAAAAGCTCCTGCGCCCCAAATAAACCAAAATTTTATAACCGACCTGTCAAATGAAAAAAGAATTCCCAGGTCTTTGAAGATTATTCCAATTGTCAAAAATAAAAATGATAATGCGATAAGACAGATGAGTGTATTTCTCATCCCAATTTTTTTCCTGGAAAACAGTAGTAATGGATAAATCAAATAAAGTTGCATTTCTAGGGCTAGACTCCAAAACGAAGGATTAATTGAATAAAAAGTTTTATCAGATAAATTGTGTAAAAATAATAAATGGCTACCAAGATTATATAATCCTGGCTTTGAGAAAAGAAAATAACCAATAGCATTTGTTGAAAAACAAAAAAAGAGCAGTACAAATAAATACGGCGGATAAATACGCCAAAAACGTTTACTATAAAAAATTGAAGTTTTTATATTTTCATTGTTGTATAGATAACCCAGATGAATAAGAAAGCCACTTATAATTAAAAATAATTGAACACCTGTCCATCCAAAGGCTGAAGGAGAAAAATTTAGTAGAATACTCTTAAAACCTGTGGTAATAATAATACCGTTTGAAGAATAATCTTTTATTTCAAAATTAGGATACAACATTAATTGTGAATGGTAAAAAAATACACCCAA
>JANXSR010000428.1 GCA_025352625.1 Ferruginibacter sp. | reverse complement strand
CCGGGCTAAGAAGCTATGGGGAGCATTGTTGCGTCTGCCTGTCGGTAGGCAGGTCGCACTCTTGTACTGTAATGCTTTAATGGACTTTGGCTTTCCATTTCTTAGTTTAATAATTTCTTTGCTACAGTAAAAACATTATCTTGTTTGTTTATTTATTTGCATTCTTTTGCTTAAATTTAGATATGACACAAATTCAGGAAATAGAAAGAACCGGAACTGCTGCAGTTAAAAGACTTCGAATAAGAAAACTTAAAAGCGGTCATCCCTTCATGATCAATTCTAAAGATTTACCAGGTAACCAATGTTATCTTGAATTTCCAGATGGCTCAATATCTTTAGTTACAATAATAAAACCGGCAAGAGATTTTACCGTAATTAAAAAACTTTCTCAAATTGAAGGAAATAGTATCCGTGCAAAATATAATTTGCCCTAATAAATATGCCTTCGCTGTATATAATAACAGGTTATAGACTGCATTATCAGCAACATTATTATCTTTCCCATCCACTGATTTGTTTACTTTTTTCAAGCAATTTTTTTTCTTTTCCATTTTCGTCCTTAAACCAAATTTCAAATCTTGCATTGTATTGATGATCCCAATCACCTTCATAAACAGTCAATTCGCTTTCATAATAAAAAATGATTCGCCCGCTTTTTGACCAGCCAATTCGTCTTGTTGTTCTCGGCGTAATTCTATTGGCAGAAAGTCTTTCATTTGTACTACTATTAAAAACCTTTGTATAAATGATTCCATCTTTATCTATTCGTATCCCTGCTTGTACAACATAAATTCCGGATTGCATACCGTCAAGAATATCAAAATAAAGGCTATCTACTTTGAAGGGATAGTAAGTTGAAATTGGAATTATACCATTTTCATTAATTTCCTTTTCATATTTTAAAACATTAGATAATTCGTCGTTTAATTCTCCAATTGTCTTTTGTGTAAAATTTCTCCTTTCATTTTTTGCCTGTTCGTAAATTTCAATATTCATGTTACTTCCCTTAATTATTAGGTAAGATGAATTACCAGGCGAACCATCATGTTGCCTTTCAATTATCATGGAAAGTTGCTTGTCTTTGCTATCTGTAAATGTGATCCCGCTTTCATCATTACCAAAACCATAATACTGTCCCAAAGAAATAATGACTCTCGATTCATAGTCTCCTAGACTATCTTCAAAATTTGAATAGTAGCCATTTAAAGAAGTTAGATATTTTCCGTCTTGTTTTTCTTTTCGAATTGCATATAATTTCCCATGTTCGTTTAAAACTTCCCATCTGGGATTACCAGCAAGGTATCTCTTTAATGCAATTATTTTGTCGGAAGTGAATTTATCAATAGATAGGTTTAGCAGTACGATATCTGCATTCTCTGATAGTACTAGCTCTCCACCATTGCGTTTGAAACCACAAGAAATTGAAGAAACAATTATAAAGGCTAAAATTATTATTCTCATGTGGCATTTTTAAAAATTATCTTTAACGAACAGGTATTTGCGAAGGCATGAAATTAAAGATTATCCAGCCCAGAACAAAAGCCTGATTGAGAAACCGCTTCTGATGACTCCATTGTCCAGCCCCAATATTGGCAATACCAATGTTAGCGGTTCGTTGTTATTTTGTACTTTCAATATTTAGTGAGTTTTCATAGTGAAATTCCATTATTAGCGGAACTCCATCGTCGCCTTTGCCAAATAGGGTAATCCATCCTGCGCCTTCCATATTGATGCCTTTTTCTTTCATTTCAAATATTACAGAGTTCTTTGCATTATCAAGGTCTACAGGAGCAAGCCCCGTTGCTTGAATAAATATTACTAACCATCTTTTGTCCGCTAATTGTAAACTTTCAAGAACTTGGTGAGGTAGGTCGCTCCGTCCTTCACATGGATTATTTTCAGATGGTTTGGTTATGCAAAAATCAAATTGATATGTTCCTAAGGTTATACCAGAAGTCCATTTTACTTTTTTTGTAGATGAGTATTTAGAACTATCTCTTAGTTCAGAGTGAGGTATTTGAATGCGAAATATATTAAGTGCTAAATCGTTTTCTGGGCGAGAATATTTCCATTTCATTAAATGTCGGTCTTGATTTTTCATTTCATTTTGTCTTGAAACATATTCACTTGTATAAGACCATTGAGCATCGCCTGATTCGTGGAGACTTAATTTGAAATCACCACCAAAAAGTTTCGTGAATAAGTAAATGTCATTCTTTTTTACTACGACTGTCCAGACACTGGATTTTAGTCCTGTTCTCTCTCCAGCAGCAAATCGGCATAATGATTTCATACTTGGTCAGAATTGAGTAGTCAAATAATTAGCGTACAGTTGGTTGTACAATGGCCACTAACGTCCAGGGCTGTTGGGATATTTACTTCCGCCCACAGCCGCTGCTAAATTTATAATTAAAAGTCCATTGTTTTTACTAAAGTTCAAAGTTGATGGTCAAGCCTCAATACATAAAGCCCCATGTTACCTGCCATTTTTGTCTGTCAATTTATAGAGTTTTCGCACTTCTTCGTTACTATCAAATTTTATTTCTTGTCTAATTGTGTCGCTCAAAACATTATTGTCAAGCAAAAGGTTAACAACATTTTTTCTGCATAGTCCACAATTCATTTTTTTATAAATTGTTTCAAGTGGTTGCTGACATTCTTTTGTTTTGTTAGCTTCATAAATGTCGAGATAACCAAATCCTATTGAGTGAATAAAGTCATAATTGTCCGACCTGTTTACAATTTCATTTAGAAGTTTATTGTCGCCTTTTTTATAATTACTCACTAATAGGTCGAGATATTTGAATGGATTTTTTTGGGCCTCCAATTTTTTCAATGCTAATTGCCTAATGTCTTTGCCTGAAAAATATTTTAGAGCGTCAACAGAAAATTCAATAAGTCTTGTCTTTGCTGGGTTTTTGCCACTTGCTATTTTAAGTATTGGATGATAGGCAAATGGGAATTTCCTTTTTGAAAAGAACCGCAAGTAGAGTTCTTGTTTTGGTTTGCTTTCCTCTGCTAAGAATTCATTCGCTAATTTTTCAACATCTTCAATTGAAAGGTCGTTTGCTCTGTCAACCGAAATAACTCGAAACTTATTTGCTTCTATTTTTTCTTTCACTAACTCGTAAGAAAACTTTGTAAATTTTCTACGCTTTGAGAAAGTCCATTTATTTTCAAGTATTGATTTGTGGTAAGCGTCAATAAATTTATTCTTTTTACTTGCTTTCGCAAGCTCTCCATAAACTGACAAATCTTTGTGCCTTTTTTGAAAAGTGTCAATAAGATAACTGTCTTCTGACTCATTTTCTTCAAGAATCTTCTTTCCTACAATTTCTGCTACTTTCAAAATACCATTTATTCCGTCAATTTCCATTAATTGTTCTTTTCCGCAAAACTCGTAACCCTCAAGAGTGTTTTTGTCGAAGCGATTATATAAAGCTGTTTTAGCTTCTGTATGTCCTGCCTTGAAAAACAAAACAGCTAAATCACACATTTGGTCAAGACTCCAATAATCTTTTTTCTCTACTTGAAGTTTTGCCAGTACAACTTTTATGATTTTTTCTTTTTGCTTAACCTTTTTAATGAATTGATAAATATAAGCTGCCCGACTTCCTTCACTCTGTTGGTCGGAAGCATAATTCGTGATTGCTCCTTTAGTGATGCTATCTGAAAAGTCGATGTTTGGATTGTCCCGTAAAATTAAATAAGCTTCGCCTGTCCCACGTTTTAATGAGTTGAAAAATTGTCGCTTGATGTTAGTAGAGTGGTCGCTCATAAAATAGCAGGTAACTCAAATATATGCGAATGTTTTAACTGTCACTCTCCTACCCAAACAAAAACTCTACATCTTCCTTACTAAGTTGTTTTACAAAACCTTTTTAAGTGTAGCCTTATTATTCGCTTATTTCTTCTGCTTCAAGTAAATCAGAAAGAAACGTCTTAGATTTAATGCTTTCCAACTTGAAGCAAATTGTCATGGTTCCGTAAAGTAAAATGATAAGAAAAATTAACTCTACAAGGCCTATCGGCAATATTATTTTCTCACTTACTCCTCCAAATAAGTTTGCAAACAGAGAAATTAACAGTCCACCAAAGAAAATGAGCATAATAACGGAAGTTATAAAAACCATTTTCATTCTGATGTGAATAATAGTCGCTCCCATATTATTTTCAATTTCCCCGGTAATTGTTGGTCTCCATGAATTACGGCCTTTCATTATTCTATTTATTTTAAATCTGCAACTCATCACTTTTCCCTCGTACGCTTTTTTTTCAACGCTATGAAATATTGAAAGTCTAAAATATTTTTTGGGCTCAATGATATCGCAAAGTCTATTCTTGATTTCCTCAACAGAAAGCTTTGTTGTTAATTTATAGTTTTCGTAGGGAAAATATTTCATTGTTTCAAGGTCTATCTAATTTTTTGAGACGGCACTAAGGTTACACATAACGTCCATGGCTTTATGTTGGGATATTTACTTCCGTCTGCCCATAACCACTGCTAAATTTATAATTAAAAGTTCATTGTTTGTACAAATGTTCAAAGATGTTTGTCCTGCTGAAACTGAAGACTGGCTTTGCTTGAAGTTCAAACGTCCTGCCGCCCTTGCGCCAATGCACTGTTAGCTGATGTTTTTTTCGACGATATGCTTACTTAACCAATCAAGTATTGTTTCAAAGTTAGTCGTGCCAGACGCTATGTCTATTACAAAGACATACTTTTCTTCTTGAGTTGCGGCAATGTCGAAACCATTTGTTATAAGGAAAAGCCTCATCAGAACATAACCAGTTCTTTTATTGCCATCTACGAATGGATGATTTGTCAGGATACTTTCAATTAAGGCCGCAGCTTTAGTTATAACTGTTGGATAGAGTTCTCGACTATCAAAAGTTTGAAGTGGTCTTGCCAAGGCAGATTCAAGTCCAGTTTTATCTCTTATACCGAGAGAACCACCAAATTTTTCTATGAGAACTTTATGAATTTCTTCGACTTCTGTAATTGAAATCATTGGGCTAATTTGACTAATAAGTCTTTGTCTTCTGTGAGAATTTTTTCAAGAGAGGCCATTGCGGGAGTCTTGGATTCCTGCTTAGAATCCAGTTCCTTCAAAAAGGAAAGGAGTTCACTTAAAGCCCTATCGGAAAAGTGATCTAAAACCTTACTTATTTCATATTTTATTTCTTCCTTAGCCATAGTTGTAAGTAGGGTATAAAGATACAATTTTTTTCAAATTGAAGACTGTCCCCAAAAAATATCAGCATAACTCAAATATATGCGAATGTTTTAAATAGGAATCACTAAACATTATTTCATTAAAAAAACCTTTTAACTCTCCTACCCAAACAAAAATTCCACATCTTCTTTACTAAGCTGCTTTACAAAACCTTCGTTGTCGCCAATTAAATTATCACTCAGTTCTTTTTTTCGTTGCTGTAACTGGATGATCTTTTCTTCAATGGTATCCTTACAGATCATCTTGTAGGCAAACACATTTTTGGTCTGGCCAATGCGGTGGGTGCGGTCAATGGCCTGTTGCTGTACGGCATTGTTCCACCAGGGATCAAAGAGAAAAACATAATCGGCTGCCGTAAGGGTTAGACCGGTATTGCCCGCCATCAGGCTTATTAAAAATACATGGGTGGTATTACCCGGCTCCTGGAAATCAGCTACCATCGCAGCTCTTTGTTTAGGTGGTGTGCTGCCATCCAACTGGTAAAAGGAAATGCCCTTTTTGGTAAAGGTTTCTGCCAGCAGGTTCAGCATTTTGGTGAACTGCGAAAACACCAGCACCTTGTGTGTACCAAGGTTGGCCAGCTCATCCAGCAGCATGGCTGTTTTTACTGAATGGTCGGTAGTTTGTTCTTCGCCGGGTAATAACAGCGGCGAACTGCATACCTGTTTTAATTTCATAATACCCTGCAAAACCGCCAGCTTGCTTTTGCCAAGGCCTTCTGTTTTGATGTTTAAAAACAGGTTGCTTTTAATGCTTTCTTTTATGCCCTCGTATAACTCTTTTTGTGCCATGCCCATATTGCACCACAGGATGGATTCTGTTTTTTCGGGGAGGTCTTTGGCCACCTGTTCCTTGGTACGGCGAAGGATAAAGGGGGCAGTTAATTTCTGCAGCAGCGCTATCTTTTCTTCGTTGCGGTCACGGTCAATCGCATCTGCATATTCCCGCTTAAAAAATTCCTTGCTGCCAAACATACCCGGTAATAAAAATTCCAGTTGCGAATACAGGTCGAAGGTATTGTTCATCACCGGTGTACCACTCAGCGCAATCCTGCTGCGTACCTGCAACTGGTAAATGGCCCTGGTACTTTGTGCCGAGGGATTTTTAATATTGTGGCTTTCATCTACCACCGCCACATCAAAAACAATTGCCGACAGTTGCGCAATATCCGACCGCATGGTGCCGTAACTCGTAATGCAGATATCCATGGAAGCAGCATTGATATTACCGGTATCCCTCGACTGGCCATGGTGTACATAAGTGCGTAAGTGAGGTGCAAATTTGGCTACTTCCTGTTGCCAGTTATAGATGAGTGAAGAAGGACAAACTATGAGTACCATGCCCTCTTTTAATTGCTCCAACCTGTCTGTAATAAAGCAGATGGTTTGCAATGTTTTACCAAGCCCCATATCATCTGCCAGGCAGGCACCGGCATTTATTTCTGACAATAACTTTAACCACTCAAACCCTTTTTGCTGGTATGGTCGTAAGGTGGCTTTTATCTTTTTTGAAACCGGATACAACAGTTCTCCGGGTTGCTGCCAGCGTTCCCAGTTTTTCCACCAGGCATCCTGCACTGTTATTTTTAATGGCTGGTGATCACCTTCATTTTTCTGTTCACTGATGGCGAGCCATTGTGGTACGTTCAGTTGCTTTTTCTCAACCCTGCTGTGCTTAATGATGGTAGCATATTCCGCAATCCAGGTTTCTGTGAGCACACCCAGCGAACCATCTTTTAACATCACAGCCCGCTGGCCTGCAATCAGCATTTTCTGCAACTCTGCCAATGGTATTGTCTCTTCTCCAAACTGCAACGAAAAATCAGCCAGCAACACATGACTGTCTTTTTTAACGATATTAATTTGTGTAACCGGCTTATGTGGTGAGTACCTGAAATGGGTAAGCATATCAATGCCTGCCAGTTCAATGTCCATCTCCAATAACTGGTGATACACTTTTAAAAACCATTGCTTTTTTTGTGCATCGGCAAAGGAAACATAATACCAGCCATTCAATTGTTTTACAAAGTTGGGATGCAATGCAACCAGCTGTTTTCTGAAAGCCATTTCTGTTTCTTTGTTCCGTTTTACAAGGATGGCTTCGCCGTTATTCGTCGTTTCAAAATGAGCCATCCACTCTCCTTCTGCAATGTAACCGTCGTACACCCATTGGGGCGTCAGCACCAGAAAAGCATTGCTGATCTCACTCAGTAAAACCCGCTGCCGTGGCACCACATCAATGGTAGTGACAGCAAATAAATTATTGCGCTGCACCGTATAATTTTCTTCCAGCTTACTCAGTATATTTTGCGCCAGTAAATCTGCATCATTACTGTATTGCTGCGGATCATGCTGAACCAGCCACTCGAGTGTCTGATAATCTTTATTGGACAATAAAAAATACTCATTTTTACTTTCCAGTAAAAAATGAAAGCGGCGAAAACTTTCCAGGTAATAATCGCTGCCATTGATGGTAGCAATACTGATTAACTGCAAACCTTCTCCTTCTTTTACCACATCAAATTTTAAAGATGGTGTGTAGGTACTGAAAGAACAGGCAGCCGTGATCACATTGCCGGCTACCGGGTTTGGCAACTGGTGGTACCATTTTACCAGGTTTGCAAAGGGTTTAAAAAAGGCAAACTGTTCCTGTAATTTTCTTGCATAAGCGGGTAATAAAAACTGTCTTAAAGGCACTCCCGATTTTTGTTGCTTGTGGCGTTTTATAATGTCATCTTCCAGCTTGTTTAAACCTTCCTGTGTGAGCCAGTACAAACCCTGCTTTGCCTGGTTGGGAAGCTGGTGGTAGTACTTACGGAGTTCCAGCGCATCCAGGTCTTTAATATCATACTTTAATCCTTTTTCATTTTTAGTTACATGAATGGAGCGGAGGATATTTTTATCATCGGCCAGGTATTGAGGCAATAGTAAGAGTGCGGTTTTCTTTTCAGTTTTTTTATCGGCCATCATGTCGCGGCAAATGTAGAAGAAATACTTTTAAAAAAATGGATAAAATCTGTTTAGAAAGCAGTAAATAAAGCAAGCTCATTCTGCCGAAAAATAAATGAAATTTATTGCACTTATCAAGAAGGTAAATTAAAAAATTGAAAAATAATAAGTTTTAAAAATGTCTGCAAACGTGGTCAATAAAAAAGCCGGTGGCTACCGGCTGATATAATTAGGATGATGAAAGCTACTGCTTGCAACTACCTATTTTTTACAAAATAGTTAGTTACAAAGCTGTCCTGCCGTCTCTTTCCATTGACTTCCTTTTCTTCTTGCTGTATTTTTTTTCGTACTCCAGAATTTCTTTGGTTTTAACTTTTTCATCGGGGTTTGCTGCGGCTGGTTTTGTAACGGCAGTACTTTTATCATCGGCATTTTTCAGTAACCTGCCATGATCATAGGTTTCCATTTTTATAAATTTTTCGCCTGATGCGTAGTATTTCCATTCGCCGTGTGGTACACTGTATTGCTCTGCCTGCACTATTTTGTAACTGGCTACTTCATTGTTGCCCTGTCCGTAAACAGGTATGGTATCATACGGTGCATCAGGATTGTATCCTTTCCATTCCTCGTGTCTGAGCAAATCGCCTAAAAAAGAAAAATATTCCTGCACCCCATCCTTTCCTCCAAATTTATAATTTTCAATTGCAAGAATATCTCCGGTAGCATTGTACTTGCGCCATGGGCCGGTTTTTTTATCATCTTTATAATAACCCTCTTCTTCGTACCCTGGCTCTCCCCTTAACTCTGTTACCGTAACTACCCATTTTCCCTGCTTTAGATTTTTTTTATCCACCACATTAATCGTGTCTCCCTTTACTGATACCAGGAAAGATTTGTATTGTGCTGATGCAGTAAAACCAACAGTGAAGAGGGCTGCCGTAAAACAAGCAAAGCGAATAAATTTATATTGAATATTTTTCATACTATAGATTTTGTAGATATGGGTTTCTTTGCAAATTTACCCTTTTGTGTACACAACTGGCGATTGGCAGTTTTTTTAACATCTGTTACACAATTGGTTTTTCGTAACAATTAAACCGATTGATTAACGCAAACAATCCGCTTATATTTTGCCAGGGAGCAACCTGCACACACAATTGCTGAAACTATCATGTATAGCCCGCTTCAATCTAAATAAATAAACTTTTTCACAAGGGTTCGATAATATGAAATGTACTCATAACTCAGGCAAGGCGAAAGCGATAATTTTATTTCCTTTCGGGGTACCTAATTTTTCACCCCCACATGCTAACACAATATATTGTTTACCATTAATGCTGTACATGGCAGGCGTAGCAAAGGAAGCAGCTGGCAATTTCGTTTGCCAGATTAATTTGCCGGTATATTTATTAAATGCCCTGAACATACCATCCTTGGTAGCGGCAATCAAAATCAATCCATTTTCTGTTACAATCGGGCCGCCATAATTTTCGCAACCTGTTGGGTTAGTGTCCTGGTTAGGTAACTCTGGTGTAATTCCCAATGTAGATTGCCAAAGTTGCTGGCCGGTGTTTAAATCAATAGCCGTAAGCGTACCCCAGGGTGGTGTAATGGCGGGTAAGCCTTTGTTATCTAAAAATTTCGGGTAACCTGAATGCATGAATTTATCGGTCTTCATTTTTGACAGGAAATCAGAAAGCGCTTCCTTTTTTTCTACCCCATATAAAAATTCCACCAGCTGTTGTTTATCTTCTTTTGATATATTAGAAACACCCGGCATCTTTCCTTTGCCGTTACTGATGACCTGGCTTGCTGTTTGCTGATCTAATCTTTGCGCAACACCGGTAAGGTTTGGAAAACCACTGGCAGCATTGCCTTCCCGCTCTTTACCATGACAGGCAGCGCAATGAATGGTATATATTTGCTCCCCTGCTGATTTTTTTGCATTAGCTCCGCCTCTACCCATGTTCTTAACAAATTCAGTGAATTGTTCTTCCGTTGTCATTTTTAAGAACCATGCCATTTCGTTGGCATTTACATACAAAATCCCCTTGTAAGGATCGGCAGCAGCACCTCCATATTCTGCTCCGCCATCATAACCGGGAAACAACAAAACATTACTGGTATCAGGTGGGGCAAATAATCTTTTATCTGCAGCAATAAACATTTTTTTAAGTTCTTCTTTATTATTAGCGAAAGGGCTGATATCATTTTCTGTTAACTGATCCACCTGTCTTGCGTAAGGTTTTGGTAAAGATGGTACCGGCTGTGTGGCCCATGCTTGCTCGCCGGGTAATTTTGAAGCGGGCATTGGCACTTCATTGACAGGAAATAAAGGTTTACCAGTATTTCTGTCCAACACAAAAGTATATCCCTGCTTGGTTACCTGTGCAACTGCATCAATTTGTTTTCCCTCTTTTGTAACGGTTATTAAATTAGGTGGTGCCGGCGGATCTCTATCCCACAAGTCATGATGGATCATCTGAAAATGCCACTTATATTTTCCATCATTAGCATTCAGTGCCAGCAAACAATTGGCATAAAGATTTGCTCCTTTTCTGTTAGCACCATAAAAATCAGGAGCCGCAGAGCCTAAAGGAATAAAGATGGTACCTGTTTTTACATCCACTGCCATGCCGGCCCAATTGTTTACTGCACCCACATTGATGTTTTTATAGGCTTCTTTGGGCCATGTTTCGTAGCCCTTTTCACCGGGTTGTGGTATGGTATGAAATATCCACACTAATTTTCCGGTGCGTACATCAAATGCCTTTACATGGCCGGGTGCTGCACCTGCATCTTCTGCAACCCTCACCGGCATTATGATTAAATCTTTATAAATTGTTCCGGGCGTGGTGCTGGTGATAAATTTATCTTTTGCCTCATCAGCAAGGCCTGTGTGCAAATCTACTTTGCCATTGATACCAAATGTTGGTATCAATTTTCCATCTGCAGCATTTAATGCAATCAGGTTAGCTGCCACTGTAATAAATATCCGTTTATCTGTACCATTTTCCCAATAGGCAACTCCCCTGCTGGTTCCATTTGAAGCCAATGAATCTTTGTACAGCCATATTTCCTTACCCGAAGCGGCATCCAACGCAAATACTTTTAACCCTGCTGTTACTCCATATACCACCCCATTCACCATCACAGGGTTCATTTGCATCTGGCCGCTATCAGGTGTTTCATAAGTCCACGCAATTTTTAATTGCTGCACATTGCCGGTATCAATTTGCGCCAGGGTTGAGTAATGGTTTCTGTCCGCACCTCCAAGGTATTCACTCCAGGTATCGTATTTATTTTTTGGAGCAGATTTACATCCTGCCAATAAAATAATAACTGCAATTGTCTTTATTATTTTCATACAATCTTTAGCATTTTAGTAATGAATACGGCTTATCATGCATCATGATAAGCCGTATAATTTTTGTAAGTTCTTAAAGAGTTGTTTCTACAGGCTTATAAAAACTTTTTTTTACTTCTTTTATTTTTTTAATTGTGCCACCTGGTTATTGTAAAACTTCACCGTCTCAATTACATCCGGCATATTATTTTCCCAGTTAGATTCATGCTCAATTGAAAACATTCCTTTAAACTGTTGGCGTTTTAATTCAGCAAACACGGGTGCAAAATCAATCACGCCTTTTCCCACAATGGTATCTGCCGCATCTGTTTGATCAAACTTTACAATGTCTTTAAAATGTACTCCATAAATATGACCTTCCAGTTTTTTTAAGCAGTCAACTAGGTTTAATCCGTTGCGTGACCAGTGACCAAGATCTGCACAGGATCCAATATTTGAATGCCCCTTTACTGCGGCCAGCACGGAGTCTGGATGCCAGTAAGTAT
>JANXSR010000370.1 GCA_025352625.1 Ferruginibacter sp. | reverse complement strand
ACGGGCTCGGTGTAACCTGCCCAGGTAAACCAGAGGTTATCCAGCCCGGCCGTTTGTATTTCTTTCAGCATGCTGGCGGCAAATAAGGTAGTGTAGCGGTTAATGTAAAGATTAATCAGTTGTAGCAATTGCTGCTGGTGTTCGGGCGACAATTCCCTGTACCGGATACCAGCAGGATGGTCGATCATGGCTTTGCGATTGGCTTCCGTAAGTATTTCTTTAGGTGCAGCAGTATCAACAATCGCTTTCTTTAATTCTTCTGGCGTAAGTGCATGCAGCAGGGCAAATCCCTTGTCAGTTTCTTCTTTTAAAACCTCCGTATTTTTTTGTGGACCATTCTGTACAATAGCAGGATTGGTGCCCAGGAAACCCGGTGTGCCTGCTACCAGTTGTTTTTTATCGGCCGAAAAATGAAAGGCTACATGGTGTCCTTCAAAGCGCCAGCCCCAGATGGTTTTATCAGATGGGATTCCAAAAATGGTAACAAAATATTTTCCGGGATCCCGGAAATGGTCTTCGGGTTTGCGTTGCTCCAGCTCTTTTAAAATAACATCCAGTTGCATGATGGCATTTACTTTTTTTACCGTCTCGCTGCTAATGCAAGTACCTAACAAATCCATCAACGCTTTGCGTTGTTCTGCGCTAAGCTCATTGTATGAAATTCCTTTGCGGTCATCCAGTGGAACGTATTTAAAGCGATACCGTTCTTCTGTATCAAACGGGTACAAGGTTTTGGCACGTTGTGCAGTATCCAGCAATTGGATAAAAGCGGTTGCTTTGCTCACCAGGTCTTGTGACTTTGCGGGTGCAACAAATAAAAAAGCAGACAGGATAAATAAAATAACACGGTTCATACAGCAAGTTGAATGAGATAATAAATGATTGAATAAATATATGACTAATTACAGCATTGTAATTTAAAAATAGCTGTTTACCTACACCTTGAAACAGGCCTTGTTAAGCAGGTTGGTCCACCACCACCCTTCACACTAATCTCTTCTCCCTTGTAAACAATTACTTTGCAACCGGCGGCTTCCAGTGCTGTCTTTGTTTTTGGATTGCCGTCTACCATTAAGCAAACGCCCGGTGCAAGTGCCAGCACATTGCAACCCATGGATTCAAATTCTTCCTCTGGCACTTCAACTAACTGATAGCCTCTTTGCAATAATAAATTTCTAAATGTAATCGGCATCAAGGGTGAATATACAACTGCAATATTGGTATCCACCGGGCTAAGGATTGACATTAAATGAAACACATCTGAGGGGCCTTTGTAGTGGGGCAATTCAACCGTAATAACCTGCACATCCAATGGTTGTAATAAAGCGGTTAACTGTCTTATGCCTTCTTCGTTGGTACGGTAGGTGTGGCCCACCGCAAGGGTATGTTCGTCGAGCCATGCTACGTCTCCTCCTTCAATTGTTCCAGGGGCTGTAATGCTTCCCAGCACCGGAATTCCATTGGCTTCAAAAGCTTTTTTCTCTGCAAGCGGCTCCTGTATTCTTGCGGCTTTACCCATGTTACAAAGTATCATTCCCTTGTCGGTTGCAATGGCAGCATCCCGGCAATAAATTGAATCCATATTCACTATTTCATCCTGTGGCAAATAGTAAATGGTGGCACCATATTCCTGTAAAATAGCTTCAAAGTTTTTATACTCATCTGTGGCAATGCTGATGTCAGGTTTGCCGAGGTAGTTTAACTGTTGCCAGTATTGATCAATGTGAGCATCACTGATAAAAGCCTGCTGTACTTTTTTAATAAAGAGCGATTTGATCTTTCCTGTTTCTGAATGCGCTGTAGTATCCATTTATGATTTTTTATTGATGGTAAAATTTTTAACTGATCCCGTAATCCTTAAAACAGCAGGTTGCAACCACTTGCATACTATAGAGTTCCTTTAGGGATTTAGGGCTTCTTCCATATCATCCACACATAAAAAGGTATGCCTGCCATCAGCAATAAAAAGCCCCAATACACAGTCTCCTGCCCTGAACCGGCAGTAGCCCACAGTGCATATAAAAAAGCAATCACACCAAGTGCAATGGGTTGAAACCAGTTTCGTTTTATATATTTCTTTTGTATCAGGATAATAATATAAGCAGCGGTTGAAAATAGATAAGGCACTAAAGTGGTAAGGGTAGATAACAGAATTAAAAACCGGAATTGCTCCACCAGCCCCTTTGTATAATTCATGCTCATCACAACTGATACCAGGATGCTTCCGATAATGATGCCCGGAGCAGGAACACCCTTTTTATTTTGTTTGCTAAACAGCGCCGGGAACAACTTATCTTTTGCAACGGCAAACGGTATCTGCCCCTGAATGAGTATCCATCCATTTAATGCGCCAAAGGCTGCAATAGCAGCCCCTGCACTAACCCAGTAACGGGCACTGTTACCCCAGATTATTGCGGCAGCATCAGCAAAAGGTGTAAGCGAATGTTGCAGCTCTTTTGAAGGTATCATACCCATTATACTTACGCTGCCCAGTACATAAATGAGTGTTGCTATTAGTGAACCCAGCATGGTTGCACGGGAAATTGTTTTTTCAGGATTGGCAACACTGCCCGAAGGAATGGTAGCACACTCCAACCCAAGAAAAGAATAAAAAGCTAAAGTGCCGGTTGCTGTAATGGCAGTAAAAGCAGAAGTATTACTGGAATTAAATGGCGTAAAATTTTCGAGGTGTATAAAAAAAAGACCTGCAATGGCAACCGCCAGCAATGGTATAATTTTTAAAACAGTAGTAACCAGTTGCAGTTTACCGGATGTAACAACACCCCTGGTATTAACCCAGGTAAGAAACCATATTGCAGACAACCCGGTTAGCACTGCTGCTATACCACTGGTAGCAAGTACCGGAAAAAAAGTACTCAAAGCACTAACCAATGAAACGGCTATGGCTGCGTTGGAACACCAGATGGAAATCCAGTATCCCCATGCCACCAAAAAGCCGGCAAAATCGCCGAAGCCATTACGAGTGTAGGCATAAGGACCACCATCTGCCTGCGGCAACAGCTTACTAAGATTACTAAAAACTTTTGCCAAAAAAAATGCGCCGATAGAAGCAAACATCCACCCAAATAAACTAATAGTGCCGTAAGGTGCCAATGCCGCCGGCATTAAAAAAATACCGGCACCAATCATATTTCCTACAACAAGTGAAGTGCTTGTCCATAAGCCCAGTTTATTTTTTTCTGCGGATGGTTCCGGCATGCGGGGTGTGTTTTTAAACTTGTTTTGGGAAGATACGATTTTAAAGTTACCGTGTTACAATACCCATCCGGTGAAAAAAATTATTGACGGCACAACCCCTTAACCCAGTGTTTTCAAAATCTCCAGGCCTTCGTTCCACTGCCCAAAACCTGCCGCAGCATTGATGTGACCAGCATCCCTGATATTTATAAAACTGCTGTTCCAGTTACCGGCAAAAAAGACAGCTCTTTCAGGCGATACCCATACATCATTGGTACTGGCAACAACAATGGTTTTAAATTTAAAAGGAGCAAGCGGAATGGGACTAAATCCTGTTGCCGGAAATGTGTAATCGACAGATTCTATATCGCTGGGTGCAACGAGCAGCGCACCTTTAATTACTTTATTGTACCGTGCAGCCCAATGTGCGATGGCGGTGCAGCCTAAACTGTGGCCAATCACCACCACCGTTAACGGATCATAACCAGCAATGGCTTTTTCAATGGCGGGAACCCAGTCGTTACATTCCGGTGCATCCCATTCTGTTTGGATGATGCGCTGAAAATTATCACCTGACTTTTCAAAATAGGTCTGCCAATGCTCCGGTCCTGAATTTCCAAGTCCGGGTACTATAAAATAATTTGTCATGATGTGGTGCTGTTGTTAGGCAAATATACAATTGAACGTTTTTGTTTACTTGTTTACTAAAACAACTCAAGCCTGTTTTGTGCTGAATAATTTTATAAGAAAGTATCCCACAGGAATAATTACCAGGCTCAGTGCAAGTGGCAAAAACCATCTTCCCAAACCAGTTGCTTTGCCCAATGTTATTAGCCAGGTAAATAATGTAATCAAAAAAAATATAAGCACACAAACCATTTTTAAAATACGCAACATCCTTGTGGCAACGCTGTATTGGCTTTTGGCATTCTCTTGTGTAATGGTCACTGTATAATTAAAAATATGCGGGTACTTATTAAGCTTAGTTATTCCAATAAAAATGATGAAAGCGATGGCTGGTAAAATAAATAAAGTTGTTTTGCTGCCATAGCTATCAACTTGTCCCGAAGCATTGTAATGGGTAGGAATAGTTTCAGGCACGGTAAAGAATCCAATCAAGGTTATCAGCCATAATAAAATAAGCAGTACCCGGCCCGTTGTTTCTACAGCTTTGTCAAATTGAGTTGGTTGTAAAATTATTTTTGGTCTTGTTTGCATTATAAAATCTGAGTTGTCTTTTTAGGATATCTTATAATTTTTTAGCACTCTTTTTTGCAGCTCCCTGGTTAAAATAAAAACCAGTCACTTTACCAGCCTGGTCATTTTCAATCATAAATTCAAGTGGCAGATCTTTACTAAAAAAAGCGTCCGGAGAAGAATAATAGATCTGAAATATTTCGCTTCGGTTAACAGTAAGAAAATGGGCATTGTCTTTTCTGCTAATGGTTAAGGTATCTCCCTGCAGTAAATAATCGCCAGCATAAGCATCTGCCCGTTTATCTTCCAGTGAAATTATTTTTTTATTTACGGGAGTATAATAATCCTTCCAGCCATAAACAGTTGCCACACTGTTGATCACTTCGTTTAGTAATTTACTGTTATCAGAATTTACCATTACCACTACCCCATTACCATTTTCAAAACTACCGGTATAGGCACTCAAAAAACCTTCATCCGCTCCATTGTGCCCAAAATATTTTTCACCTCCTTTCTTTTCAATAAAAACACCCAACGCCACTGAACTGTCAACATATGGTGTTAACCGGAGCCTGGTCATTTCCTTATTAAGTACATTACTTTGTTTGCCATTTATTGATAGTTGTGTTTCGATGATATATTTACACAGATCGGTTGGATTTGTCCATAACCCCGCTGCCGCTTGCTCCGGATATACATGAAATTTAGTATCCACCTCTTTTCCATTTGCCCGGTAGCCGGTAGCAAGGAATTGCTTTTTATTGTCAGCAGGCGGTTGGGTGTAAGAACTCATCGTCATACCTAAAGGTTGCAATACATTTTGAAACATGTATTTGTCGTAAGGCATCCTGGTTATATCCTGAACAATTAGTTGACTAATTGTAGTACCACCTCCAGAATATTGAAACCGTACTCCCGGCTCAAATGCAGAACGCACTGCTTCTGTATTGGCCGGTGCTTTACCATTTAATACTGCTGGTAAAGAAGGGATGGTATCGCCATTTGCATATCCAGGAAAACCGTGCACCGTTAGTCCGGCGGAATGACTTAATAAATTTGCAGTGGTTATCATTTTCCCTTTTGATAAAGAATCATAAGGAAATTTCCATGTTTGCAGGTATTGGTTGATGTCTTTATAAAGATCTAATTTTTTATCATGTACCAGTTTTAAAACGCCGACTGCATTCAGCGATTTGCTGATTGATCCCGCCTGGTAAAGTGTTTGTGGAGTAACCGGCTTATTGGTTTTAACATCAGCCCATCCATACCCCTTTGCCCATATAATTTTATAATTTTGTACCACGGCAATACTGGCGCCCTTTATGTCATAATATGCCATGCGTTGCTGAATAGTCCATGTATTTACGCTATCCTGTATGTGTACCCATCCGCCCAGGCTGTTTTCCACCGCTACTATTTTATCTTCAACTTCTTTGCTGTATTGTTGTACCTGTTGTGCGATTGTCATAAATGGAA
>JANXSR010000368.1 GCA_025352625.1 Ferruginibacter sp. | reverse complement strand
TTAAATTCACGGCGCATCCTGTCTACAATAATTTCCAGGTGCAACTCGCCCATTCCACTTAAAATGGTTTGACCGGTTTCTTCGTCTGTGCGTACGCGTAAGGTAGGATCTTCTTCCACCAGCTTAGCTATTGCCATACCCATTTTATCAACGTCCGCCTGTGTTTTTGGTTCAACCGCAACACTGATAACCGGTTCCGGAAAAGTCATTGCTTCCAACACAATCGGATGATCTTCATTGCACAAAGTATCGCCTGTTTTAATATCCTTAAAACCAACTGCTGCACCAATATCCCCCGCTTCAATATAATCAACAGGGTTTTGTTTGTTGGCATGCATCTGCATTATACGGCTTATGCGTTCGTTCTTTCCTGTACGGGTGTTCAACACGTAAGAGCCAGAATCTAACCGACCGGAGTAAGCCCTGAAAAACGCCAGCCTTCCTACAAAAGGATCTGTCATAATTTTAAATGCCAATGCACTAAATGGTTCTTTAACATCACAGTGACGGAAAATTTCTTCTCCATTATCAGGGTTAGTTCCTTTCACCGCTTCAATATCCATTGGGCCAGGTAAGTAACGTACAATAGCATCCAATGCAGTCTGTACACCTTTATTTTTAAAAGATGAACCACACATCATCGGAATGATAGAAATATCAATCGTAGCTTTACGGATAGCTTCATGAATTTCATCTTCAGTGATGGTATTAGGATCATCAAAGAATTTTTCCAATAGTTTATCATCGTAATCAGCAACTGCTTCAATCAAGTGCTGCCTCCATTCATTCACTTCTTCAATCATATCTTCCGGAATAGGCACTTCGTTAAAAGTCATACCCTGTCCGGCTTCATCCCATACCATTCCCTTCATGGTAATTAAATCTACCACGCCTTTAAAATTATCTTCCGCACCAATTGGTAACTGCAAAGGCACTGCTTTAGCACCCAGCATTTCTTTAATCTGTTTTACAACGTTTAAGAAATCAGCACCGGCACGGTCCATTTTATTTACAAAACCAATACGTGGTACTTTGTAACGGTTTGCCTGGCGCCAAACAGTTTCGCTCTGTGGTTCTACACCAGATACTGCACAAAACAAAGCCAATAAACCATCCAATACACGAAGCGAACGCTCTACTTCTACCGTAAAATCCACGTGACCGGGAGTATCGATGATATTAAATTTGTATTGCTTGGTTGTTGGTATTTTTTTACCGTTGATCATAGGGAAGTTCCAAAAACAAGTTGTTGCAGCACTTGTAATAGTGATACCTCTTTCCTGTTCCTGTGCCATCCAGTCCATAGTGGCGGCACCATCATGCACCTCACCAATTTTATGATTTACCCCGGTATAATATAATATACGTTCGGTAGTAGTGGTTTTACCGGCGTCAATGTGAGCCGCAATACCAAAGTTTCGTTGATAACGTAAATCTGCCATTGTGTTTTATTTGCCCCTATACCCTAAAGAAGTATAAGGATGTTATTAATGAATTTTATTTTCTTGACCCGGCCTCTGAATAATAATTTAGCTTCATTGGCGTCGCACTCTTGTACTACAGTTCTATGTTGATCTCAAGGCTGTCAATTTTAAGACAGTCTTTACCCGTAAGTATTGGGCTTATTTGATATGATTATTATACTCTCATAATACGCTAAATAAATTGCAGCTACCTTCAAACTACCTTTTAATACTGAACTTTTTAGCGCCGCGAAGGTATGGGATATTTTTGTATTGGCAAACTCAAGAGTCTGTTAATTTATGAATGCTTATTTCCACATGTTTTACAAATAAAAAAAGCTGCTCTTTGGGAGCAGCTTTTAAATATAGAAAATTTTAAATTAAATTCTAAAGTGAGCGAAAGCTTTGTTTGCCTCAGCCATACGATGGGTATCTTCTTTCTTTTTGTAAGAAGCTCCTTCACCTTTACTTGCAGCAACTATTTCATTAGCTAATTTATCAGCCATGCTACGTCCATTGCGGTCACGGCTATATTTTACCATCCATTTAATACTCAAAGAAACCTTTCTGTCAGCACGTACTTCCGCAGGTATTTGAAAGGTAGCACCACCAATACGACGGCTACGAACTTCTACTCCGGGCGTAATGTTACTTAATGCCTTTTTCCAAACCTCATAACCACTTTCGCCTGTGATTTTAGCTACTTTATCCAAAGCATCGTAGAAAATAATATAAGCGCCACTTTTTTTACCAGCCCACATTAAATTGTTCACGAAACGTGTAACCAATCTGTCGTTAAACTTAGGATCTGGCGCTAAAGGTATTTTTTTCGGTTGTGTCTTACGCATTGTTATTTATTTTTTCATCTTTCAGTGATGAACGATGAGCAGAATTTTATAAAATTATTTTTTAGCTTTTTCTTTTTTAGTACCATATTTACTCCGGCTTTGCTTGCGATCTTTTACACCGGCAGTATCCAAACTTCCACGAACAATATGGTAACGTACACCTGGCAAATCTTTTACCCTTCCACCACGAATCAGTACTATACTATGTTCCTGCAAATTATGTCCTTCACCTGGAATGTAGGCGATAACTTCAATTTTATTGGTTAAACGAACCTTAGCAACTTTACGCAAAGCAGAGTTTGGTTTTTTAGGAGTAGTTGTATATACCCTTGTACATACACCACGACGTTGCGGGCATGCATCCAAAGCTCTTGACTTACTTTTAGCTTTAATAAT
>JANXSR010000364.1 GCA_025352625.1 Ferruginibacter sp. | reverse complement strand
GCATGTGAATATGCTGCAGGAGCTGTCATAGGCAGTGCTTATATAAAGGCACTTGCAACAACTTTGAATATTGAAAATGCGACTTCTGTATTTGTCCGATCACTCAAATAATCTTAACAGTATTATTAATTTCACCACTTTTTTACACACTGAGATTAAATTATCTTGCAGCCATTAAATTTTATTATGAAATTATCTTTTCTTGTTTTATTCTTAGTGCCTGTCATCGGATTTGCTCAACCTAAAAAGGTTAAAACAAAAACCATTGCCACTGCAGGAAAAAAAACTACTGTTATTAAAACGAAAGGTTCTTCAGAAACAGCAGTAGTAAAATCCGCAGATGGCTATTTGATATCAGGTAATATTACCGGGATTGAAGAAGGTACAACCATAAAAATGCTCAATGCCAATTCAGGTGCGGAAGAACAATCTGCTATTATTAAAAACGAAAAGTTTTCTTTTTCAGGGAAAACAGCTACACCTGATTTTAAAATTTTAGGTATCAACGGGCAGCCTCCTTTCATTACATTATTTCTTGATAACAGTGCGGTAACAATCATAGCAAAAAAAGATGCTTTGGAATCAGCGGAAATTAAGGGTTCTGCATCCCACAATGATTTCGCTGCTTTTACCAAAGTAACAAAACCCTATCAAGACCTGATGGCGGGCAAAGGTCAGTATGAACCCGCTTTCATGGATGAGGGAGCAACTGTTTTAGAAAAATTTGCAATCGCACATCCTTCTTCTTATGTATCGCCACTGGCAATTTACAGATACAGCCAGATAACCGGAGATTATGCAAAGCTTGAAGAGCTTTATAATAATCTTTCAGCACCTGTTAAAGCAAGTCCAATCGGAATTTATCTTAACCAACAAATTGCACAAAATGCAAATGCGGGTTATGGTAAACCTCTTGCTGATTTTACGCAGGCTGATACAAGCGGTAAAGATGTAAGGTTGTCTTCTTTTAAAGGAAAATATGTTCTTGTAGATTTTTGGGCCAGCTGGTGCGGACCATGCCGCCAGGAAAATCCTAATGTAGTAGCCAATTACAATAAATTTAAAGATAAAAACTTTACGGTGCTGGGGGTGTCTTTAGACAAAGCCAAACCATCCTGGATTGACGCCATTAACATGGATGGACTCACATGGAGTCATGTGAGCGACCTGCAGGGATGGAGCAATTCCGTAGCACAACAGTTTGGCATATTCAGCATCCCACAAAACTTTTTAATAGGCCCCGATGGAAAAATAGTTGCAAAGAATTTACGTGGTCCTGCATTAGAAGCAAAGCTTACAGCTTTACTTAAATAACAATACAGATTTGGCTGATAAATAAAAATTTTACGAATTTGGTATTGTATAAAATCCGTAAAACAATCTAACGCCATCGTATAAACATTGCTATCAATCAATATTTATGTAGCTTTTTAGTGTTGTATTAAAAAGCTATATTCGTTTTAGAGAAATTATGAACACAACACAGTTAAACCCACCTAAATTTTATACCATGAGAAAATATTGTACGCTGCTGTTGGCAAGTAGTTTTATTGTTGTTACTTCCATTGCACAAACCAGTTCCATACTTGGTTTTAGCCCATCAGCCGCTGAAACGCAACTGGCTGCTGAAAAGAAATTTGATGCTAACCTACATGCAAAAAACATTGATCTGTTAATTAAGGAAATGTCAGCGGTGCCACATTATGTAGGCTCCGCAGGCGATGAGGCCAATGCAAAATACATACTCAATAAATTTACAAGCTGGGGCTACGATGCTCAGATAGAAACTTTTTATGTATTGTTTCCCACACCCGTAACCAGGTTACTGGAAATGAACGGGACTAAAAAATTCACCGCATCTTTAAAAGAACCGGCGCTAAAAGAAGATGCTACCTCCGCACAACTATCAACACAATTGCCGGTGTACAATTGCTGGAGTGCTGATGGTGATGTAACTGCTGACCTTGTTTTTGTAAACTATGGCGTACCGGCCGATTACGAAAAATTAGCCAGGATGGGCATTGATGTAAAAGGAAAAATTGTAATTGCAAAATACGGACAAAGCTGGAGAGGTATTAAACCAAAAGTGGCGCAGGAACATGGTGCCATTGGTTGTATCATTTATTCTGATCCAAAAGAAGATGGATATTTTCAGGGAGATGTGTATCCTAAGGGGCCCTTTAGGCCAGCCACCGGGGCTCAACGTGGTTCGGTAATGGATATGCCCATTTATCCCGGAGATCCGCTTACACCTGGTGTTGGTGCTACAAAAGATGTGCAACGTTTAGATAGAAAAGACTGCATTAACTTATTAAAAATTCCGGTTATCCCTATTGGCTATGCTGATGCATTGCCTTTACTGGAAAGCCTTGACGGGCCTGTGGTTCCTGATGAATGGAAAGGTGCTTTACCAATTACTTACCATGCAGGTCCCGGTAAAAATAAAATTCATTTAAAACTTTCCTTCGACTGGCAGATAAGGCCCATCTACAATGTAATCGCAAAATTAAAAGGCGCTGAATTTCCAGATGAATGGGTAATTCGTGGTAACCACCACGATGCCTGGGTAAACGGTGCTGCGGACCCCATTAGTGGACAGGCGGCCATGATGGAAGAAGCAAGGTCGGTAGGAGAGTTGGCTAAAACAGGATGGAAACCAAAACGTACCATCGTGTATTGTGCTTGGGATGGGGAAGAACCAGGTTTAATGGGCTCTACAGAATGGGTTGAAGCACATGCTGCAGAATTGCAACAAAAAGCAGTACTCTACATTAACTCTGATGGAAATGGACGGGGCTTTTTAGATGCCGGCGGTTCACAGGCATTGGAACCGGCATTTACTGAAATCAGTAAAGCTGTGAATGATCCGCAAACAAATGTGAGTGTTTTCGACAGAAGACATTCGCTTGAAATTATTAGTGCCGGTACTGCCAAAGCAAAAAAAGAATTGCTTGCTAAAAAAACATTTACACTTCCTGCACTTGGTTCCGGCTCAGATTTTTCTCCTTTTGCACAACACATCGGTATCCCATCTTTAAACCTGGGTTTTGGTGGCGAAGATGATGGCGGTGAATACCATTCCATTTATGATTCTTACGATCTGTACAGGCGCTTTAAAGATCCTACTTTTGAGTATGGTGTTGTGTTGGCAAAAACTGCAGGCCGCACAACGTTGCGTTTTGCTGATGCCGAAGCGCTGCCTTTTGATTTTCGCAATTTGCAATCCACCATCAGTAAGTACACAGCCGAAGTAATTGCGCAGGCTGATGAACAAAGAGAAAATACACTGGTAGAAAACCAGCTCATTAAAGAAAAATATTACACCATTGCTAATAAAGCAACAGAGCCTTTGTTACCACCTGTAGCAAAAGACGAAGTGCCTTTTTTAAATTTTAGTTCGCTACAAAATGCAGTAGCAGGGTTGGCAAAAAGTGCAGATGGCATAAATGCGGTAATCAGTACCAACACACTTTCTGCCGCAAAGAAAAATGAACTCAACAAACAATTGTATAAAGCAGAGCAAACCTTACTTACAAAAGAAGGATTGCCACGCAGAGGCTGGTACAGGCACGCTATTTATGCGCCTGGTTTCTTTACAGGATATGGGGTAAAAACATTGCCGGGTATAAGAGAAGCCATTGAGCAACGCAACTGGAAAGAAGTACAGGAGCAGATTGAAATTGCGGCTGCCACCATCATTAATTTATCAACTTATTTGGATGCAGCAGCAGGTGCGGCTAAGTAAACAGGAGAAAATTTAAAATAGTTGTTAGTGGTAAGTAACAGTTTTGTGTTGCATTGTTGGTACTTGTCCGTCGTGGCCGAATATCCTTATATCTATTCCTTTCGGGCTTCATCTATAAATATAAATTGTACTTGTGTTGGGTTGTCGATTCGTGTATAAAAATTATTTTAAAAGGCATTGTACTTAATTAGTTTGACGGGTAGCAAATGGCAATTGAATAATAAAAATGGTTTCTCCTTCTTTTTCAAAAGTATCCGGATTTACTCCTGCAACGTTGGATGCTACCTTTAACTCTCCGCCATGTGCCTTCACAATATCATACGCCAACGATAGCCCCAGGCCTGTTCCTTGCCCTGTTGGCTTGGTAGTAAAAAATGGCTGAAATATTTTATCCACTATTTTTTGCGGAATACCGTTCCCGTTGTCTTTAACCGAAACAAAAACTTTACCATCAACTTTTTTTGTACTAACAGAAACGGTGGGTTCGTACGTTTTGCCGTCAGCTTTTGGCTTTAAGCTTTCCGCATTCTTCTTTTCATTCACTGCATAAAAAGCATTATTGATTAAATTTAAAATAACCCTGCCAATATCCTGCGTAATGATGTTGATATTGCCGATGGTTTCATCATAGTCAGTTTTTAAGGTAGCGTTAAAAGACTTATCTTTTGCACGAAGGCCCTGGTAGGCAAGGCGCAGGTATTCATCTGCCAATTTATTTATGTCGGTAGGTTCTTTTAAACTATTGCTTGTACGACTGTGTTGCAACATACCTTTTACAATGGCTTCTGCTCTTTTGCCATGGTGATTTATTTTTTGCTCATTCTCTTTTATATCATTCAGAATTATTTTTGCTTCTGAAATGTTTCCTTTATTCATTTCCTCACCGGCTTCATCAATCAATTCGGTATTCACTTCACTAAAATTATTGACGAAGTTTAATGGGTTTTGAATTTCATGTGCAATGCCTGCGGTGAGTTCACCTAAAGAGGCCATCTTTTCAGATTGTATGAGTTGCGCTTGCATGGATTTCAATTCAAGCAACGTGCTTTCAACTTTTTCTTTTTGTGATTGCAATAAAATATTTGCTTTCTTTTTTTGCAGGTTATTCCTGTAAAGAAAAAATGCTATTAAAAGGACAATAGCCAAACCAGCGATAAATCCATACTGCTTCAAACGGCTTACTTTTTCAAATTGCTCCTGCTGAATTAGTTGTTGACGGCGTTGTTCTTCCGCTAATGTTCTTTGAAGATCCTGTACCTTTTTTGCACCAAACATTTTTTCGTTTGTACTGTCGTAAATTTTCCGGTAATAAAGTGCTTTCTCAATGTTTGATTGTTCATATTCCTCTGCCAGTAATCTACTGTTTTTGTATATTCCCACTCCATATACAATTGTATTGGCTGCCACAAGACCTTTATTTGCATAATAAATGGCAGAGTCATGTTGTTGTATTTTTTTATAAAAACCTGATATGGCAACACAGGCTTCTACCTGGGTAACATAATCGCCGTTTGCGGTTGCTCCGGCAATACTTTGCCTGACATAATTAAATGAGGTTTCATAGTCTCCCCGCCTGAATAAACAGTCACCTAACAGCGCTAAAGCAAATGGATGCCAGGCCTTATTTTGCATTGTTGCGTCATAACATTTCGATAAATAATGGTAAGAAGAATCAAGGTTAAGATCAAGATATGCCTGGCCAATGTTCAGGTTGTTAAACAACATCCATTCACTGACCCCTTGTTCATTGATAATTGTTTTTAATAAGCCCTGAGACTTTTTTTCAAAGCTTACTGTTTTGGTATAATCTCCTAAAAACCAGTAGGCATTACCTATGTTAGCATAACAAATTGCTGTCTCGAAAACATAATGTTTTTCTTCAGCAATTTCAAGGCCCCGATACACGTATTCCAGTGATTTTGGATAGTCTCCTTGCAATTGAATACTTAGTCCCAAAGCATTTAATACACTTGCTTTTCCCCTGTAGAAATTTATTCGCTCTGCTAATTTCAGCGCTTCATTTCCATACAAGTTTACGGTGTCGGGATAAAAACCGGTATATGCACTTACCAACGCTGACATAATCAGCACACGGCTTGTATCATCTTTTGCAACCACCAGTTCATGCTTCAAACTATCCCTTAGCTGGTCTGAACCGCCTACCTGTGAAAAGACCGACCCACAAAAAAACAAGAGCAGAATTGTTATGGTAAAAGATTTTATCATTTCGTTTTTTTAATTTGGTAATTGAACTATAAACTCAGTTCCTTCATTTTCTTTCGTTTCTACTTTTATTTCGCCACCATGTGCTTTTACTATGTCATAAGCCAATGATAAACCTAAGCCCGTTCCCTGGCCTGTTGGCTTGGTAGTAAAGAATGGTTGAAATATTTTGTCAACAATTTTTTGAGGGATACCGTTACCATTATCAATTACCGCAATTTTTATTTTGCCATTTTCTTTCTTTGTGCTTATTGAAACTGTAGGTTCGTAATTATTGCTTTGAGCCTTTGGTTTTTTGCTTTCAGCTTTTTGCTTTTCGTCAACCGCATAAAATGCATTGGTAATTAAATTGAGAACTACTCTGCCTATATCCTGAGGAATGATATTAATGTTTCCAATGGTTTCGTCAAAATCTGTTTTCAATGTTGTATTGAAAGATTTGTCTTTTGCACGCAGGCCATGATAAGCCAATCCTAAATATTCATCGACCAGCTTATTAATATCGGTTGGTTCTTTTTGCCCGGCGCTGGTTTGCGAATGTTGCAACATACCTTTTACTATCGCATCTGCTCGCTTGCCATGCTGGTTTATTTTTTCTTCATTTGCTATTACATCATTTGCAATGGCGTTTGCATCATCAAGGTTTCCTTTGTTCATTTCATCTTTCATTTCAACCAGCAATTCTTTATTCACTTCACTAAAATTATTCACGAAATTCAACGGGTTTTGTATCTCATGCGCAATACCTGCTGTTAGCTCTCCAAGTGAAGCCATTTTTTCTGATTGGATGAGTTGCGATTGGGTGGATTTAAGCTGTGATAACGTGCTTTGAATTTCTTCTTTCTGCCGAAACAATAAAACATTGGCCTTTTGCTTTCGCCTATTATTTCGGTACAGGATAAAAGCGATTGCCAGGAACATTACCAATCCTGCCAGCAGTCCATACTGTGTTAATTGAGTTTTATATGTTTTTTTTGCAGCGTCAATTTCTTTTTGATGTTCTTCCTCCTGTGTAACCAATGTTTGAATGGCTTGTATGTTGCCGGTGCCAAACACGCTGTCTTTATAGGCATTAGCTATTTTAAGATATCGCAGCGATTCTTTGGTATCTTTTTGTTCATATAACTCACTCAATAACGTGGCAGCTTCAAGAATGCTGGGTTTTTGAGAAATGGCCAACGATTCATCTAGCCCTTTGGTTGCATAATAAAGGGCAGAATCAGGCTGATTTATATTTTTATAAAATGTTGCGATTTTGTTATAGGCACCTGCAGAAGCCCTTCGCTCATTATTTTTAATGGAAATTTGAAGGTCCTTTTGATAAAAATTCAATGCCTCAACATGCTTTCCTGTTTTCATTTTTATGTTACCTAGTGTTTCATACGTTTGCGGTTCTTCACGGCCGTACTTTCGAAAATCTTCAATGGCAAGCTGTTCATAGTATAGTGCCGAATCTAATTGATTCATTTCTTCAAAAACTACAGCCATGTCTTTTTTAGCATAAGCCAATGCCTCTATATTGCCACTGGTTTCACAAATTGATTTTTGCTTTCTCAAATAAATTAAGGCTTTAGGATAGTATTTTAACATAATGTATGTTTCGCCAATGGCATTTAGCGCTCCTGCGTAATTTTCCAACTTATTTGCATTTCCAATTTGCAAAGCCTTAAATGCCATTTCAAGTGACTTAGGTAAATTGCCCATTTGCTGCATGGTATAACTTATAAATGATAAGGCCAATATTTCTCCTGCC
>JANXSR010000326.1 GCA_025352625.1 Ferruginibacter sp. | reverse complement strand
TTTCGTACAGCAAAGGATATAAAGCACCGGTAAGTTCTTATTTCTTTATTCCTTTTACAGGACAATTGAACACTGGTTTGAAGAGTGAAATAGGTGAGCAGTTTGAGATTGGCACCAAGGGTACGCTGTTAAAAAATAAACTGGTGTATGAAGTGGCCCTATTTGATGCCAAGTTTAAAAATAAGATGACGACTATTGCAGTGGCCTCCACTACCTCGCCTAACACTACCGCCTACTCATATGTAGCCAATGGGGGAAATTTACATAACAAGGGCCTGGAAGTTCTAGTAAAATATATAGCTTACCAATCAGCCAGTAGCTTTATCAAAACCATTCGTCCGTTTGGCAACCTTGCTTATTCCGATTTTAAATATAAAGATTATCGTTTTCAAAAATCGGTATTGGTTACAGAAGATTACAGTGGAAAAGCTGTTGCCGGTGTTGCAAAATTTGTAGGTAATCTAGGTATCGACATAACAACAAAATCTGGTTTGTATGCCAATATGAATTACCTGTACAAAGATGCAATGCCCATTTCTTCAGACGGATTGAACAAAACAACCAGCTACAGTTTACTGAATGCAAAACTGGGTTTCCAAACAGTTTTATCAGGTCATTTTGATATGGATATTTTCTTTGGCATCAATAATATTAGTGGTACCCAATATGCCTACATGGTATTTGTTAACCAGTTACCAGATGCATATCTGCCGGCTCCATACAAAGCAAATTGTTTTGGAGGAGTAAATTTGAAGTATAATTTTTAACAGGGAGCTTTAAATGAGGTATTGGAGGTTAAAGCCAATTTTTTATACTTATACATTCTCACTATATAACTATTAAAAAAAAATCACAATTTTATCAGCTACAAAACAAAGAAATAGAATCATTACAATAAAATTAACAACAGCCTGTTTTGGAGGTGGTAATTTACGATCGTACCTTCATATAAAATAAAAAACTGCAAAATGAAAAAAATAAATTTATTAATACTGATGGCATTATGTTCATCTTCCCTTTTACTGGCACAAAGTCAACCTGCTTTTAAATTTAGCCTCGGCCCCGAACTTGGTTTTGCATCAGGGTCATTTTCTAATACGCACTCTATTGGAATTGGAGCAACGGTTCAGGCTGAAGTTTCTCTACAGGAGCATTTATATGGTACGGCAACATTTGGCATCATTTCTTACAATGGTAAATCTGTTGCATATACCGGTACAAAAACAACTGGCCAAATAATCATCCCGCTAAGGATTGGTGCTAAATACTTTTTAAGTGGGGGAGTCTACGGGGCAGCTCAAATTGGGGTTGGCTTCTTAAATAATTTCTATAGTGGTACTTCTTTTGCTTATTCCCCCCAGATAGGGTACGAATTCAACACTAAAAGCGGTAAGGCTTTGGATGTAACGTTTAAGTATGACGGCTATTCCAAAAATGGCACAATAGGCGCCATTGGATTTAGAGTGGCTTATATATTTTAAATCAATGAGACAGTAAGAAATATTATTAAAAAAAGAGGTTATCATAAAATGATAACCTCTTTTTAAATTCAAGACTTTATTTTATTAGTTTATTTTTTTTGTTCAAATACATCTTTCATCTTTTGCAGTAAATTTTTTTCAAGCATTTGCCGGGCAATGCTGATCATGTTTTTAAAAGCAATGCCCTTAGAAATTCCATGCCCTATTATAACTGGCTTCGCAACACCTAAAACAGGTACGCCCCCATACACTTCAAAATTAAAACGGTCAAAATGCTCATCCTGTATGCCCCTGCGTTGAACAAGATCATAAATACTTTCAGCCATCTTCAATACCACATTACCAGTAAAGCCATCACAAACCATTACATCTGCTTTGTCTAATAATATATCACGACCTTCAATGTTGCCGATAAAATTAAGGTGCTTATTTTCTTTTAACAAGGGATAAGCAGCTTGAGCAAGCAGGTTACCTTTCCCCTCCTCTTCGCCCAAATTAATGAGTCCAACTTTTGGGGTTTTATATCCTAAAATATGTTCTGCATACAAAGAACCCAGAATAGCAAACTGTGTCAAATTTTCAGGCTTACAATCTGCATTAATGCCGGCATCTACAAGCAAACCAAGCGTACCGTTTTCTCTTGGGATGTAGGCTCCAATTGTTGGCCTTGTTACGCCTTCTATGGCTTTAATGCTAAACAATGCACCCACCATCATTGCACCGGTATTGCCGGCACTGATGAAAGCATCTGTTTTACCTGCAGCAAGTAAACTAAATCCAATTGCAATGGAAGACTGTTGTTTTTCACGAAGCGCTTTAGTTGGATGTTCATGCATATCAATGAATTGGGCGGCATGAAGAACAACAATATTTTCTAAAGGAATGGCATTGGCTAATAATAATTCGTTCACTTTGGCTTCATCACCAATAAGGGTTAAACTAATATTGCTTCCCCCTTCGGCTAAAAATAGCGAAATACCTTTTACTGCTTCAAGAGGTGCATAATCCCCACCCATCATGTCAAGGGCAATATTCATGGTACATTCATTAAATAAAAAATTCTAAGTTCTACATTCGATAATCGAATGTAGAACTTAGAATTCAGCATTTGAAAAATATTATGCTTTTAGAGGTGCCTTCTCAGCAACCACCTGACCTTTGTAATATAATTTTCCTTCACTTACATGTGCACGGTGACGTACATGTGTTTCTCCGGTAGTTTTATCTACGGTTAACGTAGTTTCGCTTGCTTTATAATGCGTCCTTCTCTTTGCGCTGCGCTGTTGCGAATGGCGTCGTTTCGGATTTGGCATATCTGTAAATTTTAATTGTTATTGTAAAATAATTATTGTTCGTGTACCTAATTGGTATTAATTTTTTTTAAACTTTTCTAATCCCTTCCAAATTGCATTGGCGTTGTTGGCATCTTCATTCGCTTCCATTTCTCTCAGTTTTTCCAACACTTCCCTGTTACATTTAGGCCCTCCCAATTCTTCTGCACTACATAATTTCTGAATTGGAACACTCAAACTAACAAACTCAAAAATCCAATCGTTCAGGTATAAATGACTTTCAGTTTTGGATATATAAAAAACGTCCGGGTCTTCTTCCTGTTGGTTCATCTCCTCAGGATTATCCACCATTTTAACCAAAATATTAAATTCGTCCCAAAGATCTTTTGTTAACTGATTTCCACACCTGTCACAAATCACATCGGCCCTGCCTCCTACTTCAAATTTAAGTAGTAAAAAACTACTTTTTTTATCTACCTGAAGCTTTACAATAGCGCTACAATTGGCGAATTCTTTCGTTTCTACATCGGCAAAAAAAGTGTCTGCTACTTCGTAAGTAAACTCATGAATACCGGGCTTTAAACCCACAAAAGCTATCTCTATCGCCTTTCTTTTTCCCATTACCTGTGGTTTAAAGGACGGCAAAGGTATGTTTTTTAGGTTAATTTTGTGCAATTAAAAACAAAATATTGCAGTAAAATTTATGTGCAGCCTGTTTTTCATTATTTTTAATACGTATGAAACATAAGAAGAATCGGATTTTAATTGGTACCCTACTCATTCTGGTTCTGTTTATTCGTTTATTTTCAGCCAATGCATTATTTACTGAACAGTATTATTCTACCCGTTTGTATCCCCACATTTCTACATTTTTTAGAACCTTAACCGGCTGGCTCCCTTTTAGTTTGGGTGATTTGCTATATGGCCTGGTTGTTATCTGGCTGATATGGAAAGCAACTGCCAATATAAAAGCCATAGTCAGAAATCAAATCTCAAAACAATTTTTTTTTAAAAAATTATGGGCAAGCATTGCGGTATTGCTGGTTATTTATATTGCTTTTAATCTTTTTTGGGG
>JANXSR010000272.1 GCA_025352625.1 Ferruginibacter sp. | reverse complement strand
CTAATAAAAAATACGGCTCCGGAAAACCGGAGCCGCATCACCATTTAACAGAAACCTTAAAACATTTTATTTAGGAAGCAATACATGATCAATTACATGTATCACGCCATTGCTTTGATTTACATCAGCGATGGTAACATACGCCATTCCACCTTTTTCATCTTTAATCATTACTTTTTTTCCTTTCATTGTAGCAGTTAATTTGCCACCTGCTACTGTTGTTAAAATTGCACTGCCATTACCTGCTTTAATTAAACTCATCAATTCAGTTGCACTTACTTTTCCTGCAACAACATGATAGGTTAATATACCAGTTAACATGGCTTTGTTTTCAGGCTTTAATAAAGTAGCCACAGTGCCTGCGGGTAACATATCAAATGCTGCATTGGTAGGGGCGAATACGGTAAACGGGCCAGGGCTTTGCAAAGTTTCCACAAGGCCTGCTGCTTTTACAGCCGCTACCAACGTGGTATGGTCTTTACTGTTAACTGCATTTGAAACAATGTCTTTGGAAGGATACATCGCGGCACCACCAACCATTGTTGTTTTTTCGGTTGACATCTTGTCCATTTGAGCAAAAGAAACATTGGTAAATAATGCTGCGGTTGCTACAATCATGAATGTTTTAAACTTTTTCATTGTGTTGTTTTTTGTGTTGAATTTTTAATTATTTCATTCATCTACGGCACATGGTGAAGGATGGATTTAAAATTTTTTAAAAAGCAGTATTTTATTTTTTAAAAAGTGATTTGTTAAATGAAAAGCCAATTAATCATTATTTAATTGAAACAATACTACTTTAAAAAGTAAACAGAAGGAAATTTCTAAAAATGTAAAGCCATGCAAATGAGCAGGCAAAAAAATACCGGTCTAATAAACCGGCTGTATAAATAATGAGGAGAAAAAATTACATTTTACCCATAACAAACATAGGTCCTTTAGGAGCGGTGTTCCCTGCCTGGGTTTCAAGTGTTACAGCAAATGCTTCCGCTTTTCCAAAAGTTTTCATTTTCTGTATGCGGTATTTATCTCCCTTTTTTGAGGTTAAAATCATGCCGCCGTCTACCGGCTTGCCATCTACAATTGCCCACAATTGGTATTGCATACCTGTTGGAGTTTCCGGTAAATTACTAGGATCAATGTACACTTCACCTGTATTTTCCATCCAGAATATTTTTGCGGCGGCATCCGGGGCTGCTTCCAAACCATGCAGAGAAACAGGTTTGCTGTATTTACTTTGCACTACCTGCATGTCACCTTCCATCACCTTATTTTCTTCTTTCAAACTTGCCAGCTCCTGCTCTGTTCGTTGAAGATTTTTAGCAGTGGCGTTTCGTTGGTTATACATCAATAGATTTAAAGCTATACTTCCAAATAATAAAGCTACTGAAGCCGCTGTTGCAAATTTCCAGTAAGGCTTGATTCCAATAATTTTTGCTGTTGGATGACTTGAATTATCTGTTAGTGAAATTGCTTTTGATGCAGTATTTTGTTCATTGTTAATACGGGCAAATATTTTATCCTTTACCGAAGGGTCGGGCTGAACTGCAAATGTCATTGCATATGATTCCATGCCAGCCTCAATTTGAGCCAGCTCTGCAGCAACTTCAGGGTATTGCAATACATATTGCTGCACCAGTTTCACCTCTTCTGTAGAGGTAATTCCAGTAGCATATAGCTCCAATATTCCTGATGATATGATGTCTTTTGCTTCCAATTATCTTTCTTGTAATAATTTTCTTAATTCCAATATTGCTGTTCGCATTCTTGTTTTTACTGTGCCCAATGGTATCCCAAGATCTTTAGCTATTTCATCCTGCGTATATCCATTAAAATAAGCCATATCAATGATCACGCTTTGTTCTGGTTTTAAATTTGCTAGCTGTTTACGCAGGCCAAGTGAATCAAATTTATTTATATTGATCGCATTATCCTGTAAGTTACTTACGGTATTTTCATCCCCCGAGATTTTGCTTTGCTTTTTATACCCCTTACTGCGCAAGGTATCAATGGTAAGGTTTCTTGTTAAATTCAGCATCCAGGTAAATAACCTCCCTTTCGTAGAATCGTAGCTGGTAAAATTATTCCATATCTTAATAAAAGCTTCCTGTAATATGTCTTCTGATAATGGCACATCTTCTACCATACGAAAAATGATATTATTAAGTGCAGGCGCATAATTATCATACAAATAGGAGAATGCCTGTGTATCCTGGCTTTGTAATAATGCCACCAATTCGTCTTCGGTATATTTTTTAGTTTCGTCCAAAAATGTAGGTTTCTTAACTTAAGTGGTTAAAAATAAAGAATTTTCAAATACCTTTTGTATTAACACTCTAATAATAAAATATGTTTTTAAAAGCTGCTCCAATTTTATCTGCAATTAATATAACTGATACAATCGAATTTTATAAATGCAAACTAGGATTTACTGCAATTAATTTTGGCAATTATGCAATTTTTCAATTTGGCCAGGCAGAAATTCATTTTTCTATGATTGATAGCAAAAGGAAATTTGAAAAGGGCAGTTGCTACATTTTTACGGATAATATTGAAGACTTGTATGCAGATTTGGGTGCCAAAGAATTAATTTATCCCAAAGGTCAATTAATAACTAAACCCAAGGGGTATAAAGAGTTTAGCATTTTGGATAATAATGGAAATTCGATACACTTTGGACAAAAGAAATAATGCAAATTGAATTGTATAAAAAGCGTTTAAGTCTGTAGTGATGTAATTACTTTCTTATTTTGATGATAGTATTTAAATGTGGGAATATTAATTATTAAACTGCCCAACATTTGTAGAATTAATTTAAACAAGCATTAAACCGTTCAATCAACCTGCGAAATTACTTCAACTTCGTATACAGGACTGAACAAATAAATTTTACCTGTTGCTACTTCTTTGCATTTAAACCGCTTTCTAACTTTCTCTTCTTTTATAAAAATACGGCCTCCTTTTATTTTAAACCTTGCTCCAGTTGGCAATGCTTCTATTAAAATTACGCCTTCTTTTTTTTTATCATATTGATGCAGTACACGTAATAGTGAAGTATCAGCACAACTACTGGCAGCAGGGTTTTGCAGTGTTTTAAACAGGGTGTGCTGAATGTCTGTTGGAAAAATTTTCTTTTCTAAAAAGCGGGCAAGCACTTTACTAAATTCATTCTTCCATTCCTGGCCATGGGCTTGTACACGGTGCCCATATCTTTCGTATGTAAACAAATGTGCCAGCTCATGTAAAAGTGTAATCAGAAAGGAGTAAGGGTTTAAATTACCGTTTACAGTTATGCGGTGATTTTTATCCAAATGAGAATTGCGGTAATCGCCCAGTACAGATTTTCGTTCACGGGTAATTGTTAACTGTACTTTGTAATGAACCAGGTAATGAGCAACTTCTTCAAAACTACCGTGGGGTAAATAATCTTTCAGCTGGTGTAAGGGTGCTTCCTGCTTAGGCATTTTTTTGTTTGTTCAGCTTTGTAACCAGGCTAACTTCTACCGCCAGGTAAATAAAATAAACAAACATACCAGCTACTACTGTAGCCTTACTAAATTTATCTTTCATTAAAAGCCAGTATATAAAAATAGCAATAATGCATACAAACATTTTAATCATCATACCAGCCATTACACTTCTGATAAAAACATTTGGGTTAGTATTGCCTAAAGCCTTTTTTTGAATAAAAAAAGTGATCAGTGAAAGTAGTAGAAATAAACTATTAGCTATTATCAATACATCTTTATCAATACCCCATTTTGTTAATAATAAACCTGCAGAAATAAAAAATCCATTACAAATAACAAATACGAGCAGCAATGGCAGTAGCACATTTCTTTTACCCTTCATTAAATCAAATTATTTTAAAAATTGATTACTGATTTACGGCGGCACCTAATTCAACATTAAGCTCTACAACATTTGCACCCATATGACAACGTCCATTAAAAGTGGCAGTTGGTTCCACTTCCAGTTTTCCTGCGTAAATATCTCCATCAACTATACACTTTCCCTTTAATTGCAGTATTTCCTTGATATCAACCTGCCCTGTAATTTTGCCCATTACATCAGCCTGCCTGCCTTTTATAGATCCTTCAATAACACCATCTGCTCCAAGCAAAATTTTCGCTTTTCCACTTATATTCCCAATTAAAGTTCCATCAATTCTAATATCTCCGGTGCTGTCAATATCACCGGTAATTGTTGTACCTGACCCAATAATGGTTGTGCTGCCTGTTGGCATTTCGGAAGCTGAAGATTTTGATTTTGAATTAAACATAACATTGATTTTTTAGGTTTGGAAATAGTTGGTTTTTTTATTTTTAATAGGAATTGATATTTTCAGTCTTGTATTGTCTTTCAAGGTAAGCAATATTTTAATTTAAACACTCCAAATGAACCAATTAACACTTTACCCCGCTGTTATTAAATGTGCTTC
>JANXSR010000280.1 GCA_025352625.1 Ferruginibacter sp. | reverse complement strand
ATGGTAACCCAAGGATTTAATGAGCCTTTATATTGTATGAACTACAATCCTCCCTATTACCAGGAGCTATTTAAAAACTATGGTTTTAAACCCTTTTTTCACCAAATATGTTTCGGTATACATCCTAAAACAAAATTAACGGAAAAGGTTTTTGAAAGACATGCCAGATATGACAGTGATCCTGATTTTACAGCCCAACACATTAATAAAAATCAATTAGAGAAATTTGCGGGAGATTTTGCTACCGTGTACAACAAAGCGTGGGCTGGACATGGCGGATTAAAGCAAATGGCCAAAGAACAGGTGGTGATATTATTTAAGAAGATGAAGCCGGTAATGGATGAACGTATCATTTGGTTTGCTTATTATAAAGACGAACCCATTGCTATTTTTGTAAATCTCCCCGATTTGAATCAATGGTTTAAATACCTTGATGGAAAATTTGGCTTGTTACAAAAACTTAAATTTTTATGGCTAAAAAAATTTAAACCCAATAAAAAATTTTGTGGAATTGTATTTGGGGTGGTACCTGAGTGGCAGGGAAAAGGGATTGATAGTTTTATTGTAGTTGAATCTGCCAGGCTTATTCAGACGCCCTCTGTTTCTTATACAGAATATGAAATGCAATGGATTGGTGATTTTAATCCAAAAATGATCAATATAGCGGAAGGTTTGGGCGAAACTTTTCGCAGCCGAAACCTTACTACCTTCAGGTATTTATTTGATAGAACAAAGGAATTTAAGAGACATCCGATATTATCATAAGTAATAATATTAAGTCAAAAACAAATAAACGACCTCAATAATTCTCTTCGCAAAAAAAGGTATTAATCGTAATTTGCACCAATGGATAAGTTTGTTGTATCGGCCCGAAAATACAGGCCGCAGAATTTTTCAACTGTTGTAGGTCAGGCGCATATTACCACTACACTTAAAAATGCTATTAAAAATAATCAGTTAGCACATGCTTTTTTATTTTGTGGCCCAAGGGGTGTTGGTAAAACTACCTGTGCCAGGATTCTGGCAAAAACTATCAATTGTGAAAACCAGACTAAAGATGGTGAAGCCTGTAACATTTGTAACAGCTGTATCTCATTTGATGCAGGTACCTCTTTAAACATACACGAATTAGATGCTGCCAGTAATAATTCGGTAGATGATATCAGAAGCCTTGTTGAGCAGGTTCGCTTTGCTCCACAAGCTGGTAAATACAAAGTATATATTGTAGATGAGGTGCACATGCTTAGCTCTTCGGCGTTCAACGCATTTTTAAAAACACTGGAAGAGCCTCCACCTTATGCCATTTTTATTTTAGCCACCACCGAAAAGCACAAAATACTCCCTACTATCTTAAGCCGTTGCCAGATTTTTGATTTTAAACGGATCACCAACAATGATACTGTAGAACACTTACAGGAAATCTGTGATAAAGAATCAATCAAAGCAGATAAAGCCGCCCTGCATATAATTGCACAAAAAAGCGAAGGTTGCATGAGAGATTCACTGAGTATTTTGGATAAGATAGTAAGCTTTACAAATGGACAGGTAACCTACACCAACACTTTAGAGCACCTGAACATTTTAGATGAAGATTATTATTTTAAAATGCTTGATTTTTTACAGCAACAGGATCTTAGCAGCGGCCTGTTAATGTATGATGAAATAAATCGCAAAGGTTTTGAAGGCGATACCGTGTTGAATGGCTTTGCAGAATTTTTACGCAACTTGTTGGTAAGCAGGGATGCCAAAGTAGCCATGCTGCTTGAAGTTGCGGAAGATTTTAAACAAAAATATCTGCAGACAGCTCAAAAAATTCCGGCCTCATACATCATTAGTGCCTTAAACATTTTAAATGAGGCCGAATTAAATTATAAGCAATCCCGCAATAAACGGTTGCATGTTGAGCTAACAATAATCAAACTTAGTTACTTACAACAGGCATTAGAGTTAGTAAACAACGATGGGGTTGTAAATAAAAAAAAACTAATTGATGGTGCTAAAACGGTAGCCTTCAAGGCACTTCCCATTATAAAAGCTAACCAAGCATTATCAGATCAGCGTACCAATGAAGTTACAATTAAGCAGCCCCAGCGTGTTAAGGCAAATCAACAGGGTGAAGCAAAATTGCTTATTGAAGAACCTTCGCCTGAAATAAAAAAATTGCCTGCAAACAATTTAAATGCAAATGCTGATTTAGCTAACCCTACAACAACAGCATCTAAAACAACACTTGGTTCGCTTAACAGGATACGCCAGCAAATAACACAGCAAAATAAAAATGGCAATAACGAATCAATAAAAATTACAGAAGACGAGCTATATGTTTGCTGGGGGCAGTTTATTGAAAAGCTTAGGGTAAAAAGTAATTTTTCGGCCGTTACTAATTTTAAAGCAGCAGAATTAAAAGTAATTGACAACAATACAATTGAAATTATTACACAGGGAGAAATACATAAGGCATTTATTGAAGTAGAAAGAGCTAACCTTGTTACACATTTACAAAATCATTTTAATAACCGTGTGCTTACTTACCAGGTTATGGTGATTGAAAAAGAAGATACTACTGTCGCCCCGGATGTTCCCTTAACCAGAAAACAACAGTATCTAAAGATAATTGAGGAATACCCGTTGGTAAAAGAATTGAAAGAAAGATTAAAATTAGAGCTGGACTAATAAATCAACTATGTTACATTTCCCTTTTTTGCATTAATTTCGACCTTCAATTTAAACACATTAGAAATAATTTATTATGGCAGAAGTGATACGCATGCCGCTGTTGAGCGATACTATGACGGAAGGAAAAATAGTAACCTGGAATAAGAAAGTAGGCGACAAAGTAAAAAGCGATGATGTACTGGCGGATGTAGAAACAGATAAAGCTACCATGGAAGTAACCGGCTATGCAGATGGCACTTTACTTTACATTGGTGTACCAGCTGGTGAAGCGGCTAAAATAAACCAGATAATTGCTATTGTAGGTAAGGAAGGAGAAGATTACAAAGCCTTACTCGACGGAGATAAGGATGCTGCAAAAGTAGCACCAGCAAAAGAAATGCCAACTGAAACTAATAAAGAGTCTGCTACACCTGCTGCTACAAAAGTAGCCCTGCCCGCAGGTGCTAAAGAAATAAGAATGCCTTTGTTAAGTGATACTATGACAGAAGGAAAAATTGTTTCCTGGAATAAAAAAGTGGGCGACCTCGTTAAAAGTGACGATGTACTTGCTGATGTGGAAACCGATAAAGCTACTATGGAAGTAGTAGGATATGAAGAAGGTACTTTATTGTACATAGGTGTAGAAGCTGGGAGTGCTGCTAAAATAAATGAAATAATTGCCATAGTTGGTAAACCTGGTACCGATGTTAGTGCTTACATAGCGGCAGAAAAATCAGGTGCCAATTCAGCAACAGCTCCAGCAGTCGCTGCTATTGCAGCTACCGCTGTAAATACAGAAGCCGCTGCAACTGAAAGTAAAGAAGAAGCATCCGGCGATCAACGTATTAAAGCTTCTCCCCTTGCAAAAAAGTTAGCTGCTGACAAAGGAATTGACCTTTCAAAAGTTAGTGGTACCGGAGACAATGGCCGTATTACTAAAAAAGATATTGACAGTTATGTACCGGCTGCTAAACAAGCTGTAGCTGATGCACCTAAAACTGCAACTACTGCAAAAACTGTTGCTCCTGCCTTTGTTGTAAACGGGCAGGAAGGTTTTACTGATACGCCGTTAACACAAATGCGTAAAGTAATTGCCCGTCGATTGAGTGAAAGCAAATTTGCTGCACCGCACTTTTATTTAACTATGGAAATAAACATGGACAATGCGATGACCTCACGTGTTGCCATGAACGAAGTTAGCCCGGTAAAAATTTCTTTTAATGATATGATCATTAAAGCAAGTGCCATGGCTTTACGCCTCCATCCTGATGTTAACAGTAGCTGGATGGGAGATTTTATCCGTCACAATCAGCACATTCATATTGGCTCTGCGTTGGCATTGCCTGAAGGTTTAATTGTTCCGGTTATTCGTTTTGCAGATCAAAAATCTTTATCCCAAATTGCTGCAGATGCAAAAGAATTGTATGGTAAGGCTAAGGATAAAAAATTACAACCAAACGAATTCAGTGGCAACACATTTACCATCTCCAATTTGGGTATGATGGATATTGAAGAGTTTACCGCCATCATCAATCCGCCTGATAGTGCTATTTTAGCGGTGGGTGCCATTAAAGAAAAAGTGGTGAAAAAGGGCGATGGCTTTGGCGTAACAAACGTAATGAAACTTACCCTGAGCTGCGATCACAGAAGTGTTGATGGAGCTGTTGGAGCTGCTTTTTTACAAACACTAAAGAAGTTTTTGGAGAACCCTGTTACAATGCTGGTCTAATTTTTTTGAGATATTTCTTAAATAAAAAAGCGTTAGTTTTAAAACTAACGCTTTTTTATTTTTAACAATAGTTGAAGTTAATATGTTTATAGATTAATGGCTTCAGACAATTTTATTTTACAAATTGAATATTATAGAAGCTGTAATTTTTATACCATAGACTCCACAACAGAATAACTTAATAAACGTAAATTTGTATTACAGAAAATGAACTCCCAGCCCATTATATTGTTCGATGGTATTTGTAACCTTTGTGATGGTGCTGTACAGTTTGTAATCAAACACGATCCGGAAAATCAATTTCTATTTGCTTCTTTACAAAGCGAGCCCGGGCAACGATTGTTGAAACAATTTAAACTCCCTGTAGAAAATTTTAATTCTTTTATATTGATACAGGATGAAAAGGTTTATAGTAAATCTACCGGAGCTTTAAAAGTTGCCAGACAAATAAAAGGAGTTTGGAGTTGGCTGTATATTTTTATCATTATTCCTGCATTTATAAGAGATGCGGTTTATACCTGGATTGCCCAAAACCGTTACAAGTGGTTTGGTAAAAAGGAAGCCTGCATGATACCAACTCCCGAACTAAAAGCAAGGTTTTTATAAAGAAAAAATATGGAAAAGAAAAAAACACTGGTAATAGGAGCTTCTGAAAATAAGGAACGATACAGTAATATGGCAGTGCAAAAATTAATCAGTCATAAACAACCGGTAGTGGCACTCGGCGCTAAAAAAGGAAAGATTGGCGACACCATAATTGAAACTGAAAAAATACCGTTGACAGATATAGATACTGTTACACTTTATATTAATCCAGCCAGGCAACCTGCCTATTATAGTTATATTTTATCGCTTCACCCTAAAAGAATAATATTTAATCCCGGAACAGAAAACGAAGAATTGGAGATGCTGGCAAAAAAGCAAGGCGTCGCCACAATGGAAGCATGTACGCTGGTGTTATTAAGTACAGGTCAATATTAATTGAATTTCCTGGTTGGCACTTTATCCTAGGTGCAGCCCAATTTTCATTAATATATTTCTTTGCAAAATAATTTGTAAACATCTGCGTTTATTAGGGTAAGATTATGCATTTTTTGCCTCACAGCAATTAATACTTTAATACCATTACCATGAAAACCCTTATAACCACTTCCTTAACAGGACTGTTCTCGCTATTTTTTCTTATTGGAATAGCGCAAGGTTCAACTAACAATAAGCCCTTACTATTTAGCAAATTCCCTGAAACAATTAATTGTACAGCAACTCAATTAAACGGATTTTTTGACGGCGTTCAGGGTCAAAATATAAAAGTATCTTTTAATAACACACTGATTCTTGCAGGTAACGTAAAAAGCAATATTGTAAAATACAGTAACCTTCAAACAGTGATGATCAAACTATCTGCATTTAGTAATATTCTATTTACACTTTCTAAAAGATCTGACGGGCATGAAAATATTACTTATGTGGGACACCTGTTTGACAATGCTTTTGCAGATGGGTATGAATTAAAGCAAATTGATAAACTTAATTATAAACTTATTAAAATATCAACGGATAAAATATTACCAACGTGTAATCAATAAATACCCTTACATAATCCTTACACATTCTGGTTTACACCCGGAAAGAAAAACCGCAAAATGAAAACTACTTTTACTCCCTTACTAGTGTTGTTGGCATTATTGGTTTCTTTCAATGTTTATAGTTTGCCAAAACTTAGCAGTTTACCTGCTGCTGCCGCTACAATTTTTTTAGATTTTGATGGTCATAATGTAAATAGTGGCGTTTGGCATGGCGGCAACCCTTTTACTTGTGCATCATCAGGATTAACAGATGTTCAAATTACAGAAGTATTTTATAGGGTTTCAGAAGATTACAGACCCTTTAATTTAAATATCACTACTGATTCCACCGTCTTTTTAAATGCACCATTAGAACAAAGAATGAGGGTAGTGATTACACCTACAAGTGCATGGTTTGCCGGTGTTGGTGGTGTTGCATACCTTGGTTCATTTACATGGGGAGATGATACGCCCTGCTTTGTTTTTTGCGATAGATTGGGCCCCAACAACCCAAAAATGGTAGCTGAGTGTTGCTCCCACGAAAGTGGACATAGCGTTGGCTTATCTCATCAATCAAAATATGATGGCAGTTGTAATTTAACAGCAACTTACAACGATGGATTAGGAACCGGAGAAGTAGGCTGGGCACCAATTATGGGCAATAGCTACTATAAAAATATGAGTGGCTGGAACAACGGGCCAACACCTTATGGTTGTGCAGTTGTACAAGATAATTTATCCATCATTACCTCTCAAAATGGGTTCAGTTACAGAACGGATGACTATTCAGATGATATCAATGGAACACCTGCTTTTATTGATATAAATCCCAGCCCGGTAAAGGGAATCATAACTACCTCTTCAGATGCAGATGCATTCAAAATTAATATCCCCGAAAACTCAAATTTTCATATTAATGTAGATCCATTTAGTATTGGAGTCAATAACCAGGGTGCAGATCTTGATGTAAAGGTTTCCTTGTTTGACGCAACAAAGAAATTAATAACTACCTATGATCCCTCAGACCAAATGAATGTTGTTATTGATACCATTTTGAATTCCGGTGATTATTACCTGGTAGTAAGGGGAGCCGGCAATAACAACGTAAGTGATTATGGAAGCCTTGGTTCTTATAGCATTACAGGTCTCAAGGGTATTTTACCCATCCACCAGGTAAAACTGACTGGCAGAATGGAGAAAAATAAACACAACCTTAACTGGAATATTATCAGCGATGATCCAATAAAATCAATCACCGTCGAATCGTCTACAACCGGCAATAATTTTAATGCGATTTCAACTGTAAATAATTCCACTAACAGTTTCATATATTCTCCTTTTGAGCATACTGAAATTTTTTACCGGTTAAAAGTAACTTCAGTAACAAATCACACAGTTTATTCAAATATCGTTACTTTAAAAGCAACTGATAAAGCGGTGCAATCATTTAAGGTATCAACATTTGTACGCAATCAAATTACAGTTAGCGCATCTACTAATTATCAATACCAGTTGAGTGATATTAATGGTAATTCCATTGCAAGAGGTAATGGTACGACCGGATTTAATCAGCTTAATATCAACCACCAGCCCGCAGGAATGTATATTTTACAACTGCTAAACAACAACGAAAAACAAACAGAAAGAATTATAAAACAGTAAGGTAGATTCATGTGTAAGTTAAAGAGGGGTCAGCGTAAGGGGCTGGCCCTTTTTTTGTGCCCTCACCAATCACATAAAGGAGCATATAGAATAATATAAATAAATCGCCTTGCTCATTCCATCTTATTTTTTAGAATACACCATCAATAATTATTCAGCTAAACAATTGCTGACACTTGCCCACACAGAATCCATTTTACATGGCCTGGTTCCATTAGAAAAACATTAAATTATTATTACACCTATGCCTAACCGTTAACGATATTAGTTTTTTAAGTAACTTTAGAAAACCCCATTTTATATGTTATGGAGAAAATTTAATGGAGACCCCATTCAACTACCCATCAAACAAGCGGTGGAAGAAACTATTAAAAGAGAATCCGATGCAGGCAACCATCTTAAAGTTTGCATTGGTACAGACAGCCAGGTAAAAGGTAAAGAAACAGAGTTTGCAACCGTAATTGTTTTTTTACGCGAAGGCCGCGGAGGTTTCATGTTCATTCACAACGAAAAAACTTTGGTAAAGTACAGCATTAAAGAACGTATGCTGGTGGAGGTTGCCAAAAGTATTGAAATTGCGTATGAGTTATGCGATCTGTTTACTTTGTTTGATGTTGATATGGAAGTACATGCCGACATTAACACCAACCCTCAGTTTAAAAGTAACGAAGCTTTAAGGGAAGCAATGGGTTACATTCTGGGAATGGGATTTGCGTTTAAAGCCAAGCCGGAAGCCTTTGCCAGCAGCAGTTGCGCCAACAAAGTAGTAAATTAAACTATTAAGATTTGTTAGAGCGTTTGTACCATAAAATGTACGAACCCTGTAGTTGTCTCCCTACTATTTAAAAAATTGCTGTTTCAATTTTAAGGCAGCTTGTTTATGCTTCTTCTTTAGATTCGTTTTTTTCATCTATCAGTGTAAGTATTTTATCTCTTCCCAATTTTTTATTGGCGCTACTTACAAAATGTTGCGGTAAAAATTGCCATGTTTTTCTTAAGCGTTCCAAAAATAATTTTACATTTTTTGCAACTACTGCCTGTGTTTCTTTATCGGCTTTAGTAAAAATTAATGCAAAAGGAATTTGCCATGCATCCAGCTGATTTAAAAAATCGAGATCTAATTTTTGCGGTGTATGCCGGGCATCAATCAATACAAAAACCATTGCAAGATTGGTTCTTTTTCGAAGATAATTTTCTATCATTTGCTCCCACCTTCTCCTACTTCGGATGCTAACTTTAGCAAATCCATAACCAGGTAAATCTACCAGGTACCACTTTACATTTTCTCCTTCTTTCTTATTGTTGATAGCAGAGGCTGAAGTAATTTCAAAATGATTTATGAGCTGTGTCTTTCCGGGTGTACCAGAGGTTTTAGCAAGTTTGTCATTGTTGCATAACATATTAATCAGGGAAGATTTGCCCACATTACTACGTCCAATAAAAGCATATTCCTTTTTATCCGGCGCAGGGCACTTCTCAAAATCAGGACTGCTGATGATATATTTTGCTGATTTTATAAGCATGCAGCAAAGATACTGATATGATACCTGAGTAAAGACGCTTGTAGTTGCATAACGGTAAATGTTAAACATATCCTGCATCTTCAACAACAACTCCTGCAAAAATGTTAAACCTTTATCTTTGCACCACAATGACGGAATTTGCACATGATACTATTGTTCCTTTAAAGGATTCTGACCTTTCGAAAAAAGAGCAGGTAGCAGATATGTTCGACAATATTGCTTACCGCTACGATTTTTTAAACCGTTTTTTAAGTGCTGGTATAGATATCTGGTGGCGAAAAAAAGCTATCCGACAGTTAAAAAAGCTGAACCCTAAACAAATATTAGATGTGGCTACGGGTACAGCAGATGTTGCTATCATGACAACTTCACTACTTCAACCAGATAAAATTACCGGCATTGATATTAGTGATGGTATGTTGGAAATTGGAAGAGTTAAGATTAAAAAGCAAGGTCTTGAAAATACCATTGAACTTATTAACGGCGATAGTGAAACAATAATATTTCCCGATAACTCGTTTGATGCTGTAACAGTTGCTTTTGGTGTAAGAAATTTTGAACATTTAGAAAAAGGCCTAAGTGAAATTAAAAGGGTATTAAAACCTGGCGGAAAATTGGTTGTGCTTGAATTTAGCCAGCCTAAAGCAGCCGTTGTTACGCAACTGTATAATGTTTACATGAAATTAGTGGCCCCAAACGTGGGCAAATTATTTTCGAAGAACCGCAATGCATATAAATATCTAGACGAATCAATTAAAAAATTTCCCGAAGGCAAAAACTTTACTTTAATCCTTGATAATCTTGGATACACAAACACTTATTGTAAACCTTTGAGCTTAGGAATATGCAGCATCTATTGCGGAGAAAAATAGCCTCCATCCTCGTTGTTTTTTTAATTGTCCCATATATTGGGTTTTCGCAGCTTCGTACAGAACTGAATAACCTGGACCATGATAATAATCCATATCATTTTGGTATTAATCTTGGTTTCAATAAATCTCACTTTAGTTTTACAAATCACCCTGTTTTTTTACAGCAGGATAGTGTTTTGGGGATAGAGAGCATTAACAGCACGGGCCTTAACCTTGGCTGGCTGGTAAATGTTAGAATCAGTGATCATTTCGATCTTCGCACTTATCCGCTTAATCTTACATTCAGTGAAAAAGCTTTTGAATACACATTGGCCTACCCAGATGTACCGGGGGGAGAAAGTAAATTGACGATTAAAAAAGTTCAATCTATTACGATGAGTTTACCGATACAAGTTAAATTCAGCAGCGACCGCATTGATAACTTTAAAGTATATACGATGGGAGGTGTAAAATTTGATTACGACCTTGCTGCAAATGCTGGCAAACAAAATGGTGATGACCTAATTAAACTTAAAAAATTCGATTACGGAATAGAGGGTGCTATTGGGTTTCACTTTTATTTTCCGTTTTTTGTTTTAACCCCCGAATTAAAAGTGAGCTGGGGACTGGCCAACCTGCACAGTCGCAACTCCTCGTTAAAATTTTCCAGTAATATTGATAAAATCAACAGCAGAATGATCTCTTTTTCGTTAACTGTAGAATAATAATTTTATTTACTGCTACTTTTTTTATCCTGAAATTGATCTCTAAAAATCATATTCTCTTTTGGCGATGTTTAACCGTACTCCTGCTGTAATTAGCGATGTGTTTGTATTTTGAGAAGGATTATTTGCAATTTTATAATTACGATGTTGATAAGAAAGATCGAAATATAAATTTTCTCTAACCTCATAAGACAGTTGCAGCAAGGCATTAATACAAGTTACCTTTTGGCCGCCACCAATTTTGTAACCTTCCTCAATTCCATACCGGTCTGTATCCAGCCTAAAAATATCTCCTCCTGCATTGTATCCTAAACTATCCAATCCCTTTTTGTAATAAATCAATTTACCTAACACATATACTTTAGGGATAGGTTGATAATGTACAATACCCACAAATTCCTGAAAATTGGCACCCAAAGGATGTGCCAGTGGTAGGTTATAATGCGTATAGTTAGATACTGAATCGTAGTGAGAATAAGTATAAGGCCGTACGCTGTTAGTTTCTGCCTGCAAATCAAGATTGGGAATACCAAATGCATCAACATATTTTATCCCCAACTGTGTGCCATATTTATTTGCCCACCAACCCCTATTCTCTTTTACTTTACTCAACACAAATTCATCCAGCAACAATTGCCCATATACCTGCACCTTATGTGCTATATTGGCTTTAAAATCTCCTCCAAGCAACGCATTATCGGGGCTGCCAACAGTTCCTTCTATGTGACGTAAGAATATTATTGGATTCAAATATTGAAAGTCAAAATGATTTCTTCTTCCAAAAATAATACTTTCAAATACGCCGATATTCAACCATTTAGTAACGTTCATACTTAAATGGTGCATAGCAGCATATTTTCTGTCTAATAAATTATCACCGGTTTTATTAAACTGCGGCATCAGTTCCATAAATAAATTCTGGTAATTCAACTTCCAGATTTTAGTATTTAATTTAAGGAACAAATAGCTGTTGCCCCAATCGCTCAAAAACAAACTGCGGTAACCATTTCCAATAAAATTTTTATCGTAACCAAATTGTATATCTATATACTTTGCAGCATTAAAAGTGAAGTATCCTCTTGCATCAAAATAGTCAACGCCTGTACCTTTAAATTCTTTATAAAAACCTGTACCCGGTACCGCTTTTGCGTTACTGATATATTGTTGAAAATACTTAGGCCCTCGCTCCTGGTTATCTGTAATGCTCGTTACAAAGCCAAGTCTTCTGGCTATCATTCCTCTTGCCGTTATACCTCTGGTATTTAAAAATAATCTTTCATTATTGCCAGATTCTTTTGCCAGGTTAAATTGCAACACAGGATTAACAACTAAAAAAAAGTCTTTTACATTTACTTCCAGCAGATTAGGTTTTGTTTTGTACAACGCTCCAAAAATTGGCTTCCTGCTCAAAAATGACTCTTTAGATCCTGTTACCCATTCGCTATTGTTCATCAAAAAGCTTTTCATGTTGTACTCATCCAATTTTGTAAATTTTAGATGGTTTGTTTCTATCTCAACGAGAGAGCTGGAAGATTGCTTTTGAATACTGTCGAGATATTCAGCCTCTTTTACAATGTACCTGCGGTTAAATGGTTTAAGGGTAGAAAAATTGAGGTCTGTATTGGTTTGTTGTTTTATTTCTAAACGGTCTATAAAATGATAGCCTTTATCACCCTGTGGTAAATACACAGATTGTGCCGTTGCAACAAACGGACAAATAAAAACAACAAGTTTGAAAAAGCTTTTAATAATTTGCATCGGATTTAAACGGTTTAAACATTCAATTATTTTGAAGATATGCAAAAATACCTTTTTAAGAACATACAGATTGTAAATGAAGGGAGAATTGAGGTACTTGATTTATTAACCAATGGTGAAAGGATTGAAAAAATCGGCAGCCAACTGGATAGTAAAAGTGATGTTGCTGAAATAAATGGTGAAGGAAAATTTCTTTTGCCGGGTGTTATTGATGACCAGGTTCATTTTAGAGAACCCGGATTAACACACAAAGCAACGATCTACACTGAAAGCAAAGCTGCTATAGCTGGTGGTGTTACAAGTTTTATGGAAATGCCCAACACTGTTCCCAATGCTTTAACAATAGATTTGCTGGAAGATAAATATAGCCTTGCTGCACAAACTTCGCTTGCCAATTATTCTTTTTTTATGGGCGTAAGCAATACCAATGCTGAAGAAGTATTAAAAGTAAATAAACTAAAGGCCGATATATGTGGAGTAAAAATTTTTATGGGTGCCAGCACGGGCAATATGCTGGTAGATAATTACGGCACGCTGGAAAAAATTTTTAGGGAAACAGAACTACTGATTGCAACACATTGTGAAGATGAGAAAATTATCAGGAAAAATTATCAGCGGTTAAAAAGCGAAAAGGGAATATTGTACGCATCAGATCATCCCTTAATAAGAGATGAGAACGCCTGTTATGAATCTTCTTTATCTGCAATACAACTGGCAAAAAAATACAACAGCCGCCTACATATTTTACACATAAGTACCGAAAAGGAGTTGCAGTTATTCGGCAATATGTTTCCATTAAAACAGAAAAAAATAACTGCTGAAGTATGTGTACACCATTTACATTTTACTGCAGCCGATTACGAACGACTTGGTTACAAAATAAAATGCAACCCTGCTATAAAAGCACCGCACAACAAACAAGCCCTTTGGAAAGCCCTGCTGGATGATCGTTTGGATGTTATTGCCACCGACCATGCACCACATTTATTATCGGAAAAAGAAGGAGATTATGAGCATGCGCATGCAGGTCTGCCCCTGGTACAACATCCGTTATTATTGATGTTGCATTATTATCAACAAGGCATCATTTCGCTGGAAAAAATAGCGGAAAAAATGAGCCATGCCGTGGCAGATTGTTTTAATATAAAAAATAGAGGGTATATAAGAGAAGGTTATTTTGCTGATCTTGTAATGGTTGACCTGAACTTACCCTACACTGTGAACAAAGAAAATATTTTATACAAATGTGGCTGGAGCCCGCTGGAAGGATTTAGTTTTCCTGCAACAGTTACCCATACATTTGTAAATGGAAAAATGGTTTATGGAAACGGGGTATGGGATGAATCTAATAGAGGACAACGATTAGAATTCAACAGATAGCAATTTGATTTTATGGAGGATAATAATGCATCTCCCTTATAAAAATAATAGTATAGCTTTTTTAAATAATCGCTTTGTGGTAGTTTAAATAACAATTCAAATAATTCAAGGTTTCTACTAATCCCCTCCCTTGGGGTTTATGGGCTTGTTCTTCTTATGGAAATAGATAAAACAACACTTACCGATCTCACCATATTCAGCGCTGCAGACGATATGTCTGTGTTCAATAAAATAAACCGTTGTCGCACCGTGGGAGGAAAAGACAAACTCTATGACAATTTTAATACCCCACTTAACAGCATTGAAGCCATCAATGGAATACAGCAGACACTTCAACTGATTTTACAAAACCTGGAGCACTGGCCGGCACAAATCAGCAATGGCTCTGTACTAATGATAGAGAAATTTTACAATGCTACCATTGATGATATCCCGGTAAATCCCTCCACCATTTCAGCGTATACCTATAAATTCTTTCACCGGCCTGATTTTTCATTGGTAGAATATTCTGTTGGTCATTCATTTGATTTTATAAAAGGCATGCAGCTAATGATTACCCACTTTTTTGCCACTGAAGCACCTACACCATTACATAAAATTTTACAGCTTGCAAGCCAGCTCATTACCAAAGAGCAATTCAATATCATTAAGCAGAATAAAAAGGCTTCCGATTTAAGCCCGGTGCAGCTGTTGCAACTAGGCAGGTTTCTGAGGTATCATTACAAAAGAAATATGCTTGACCTGCTGGAGATTTATTTTCAGTTGGATGCCTGGTACGGAATGGCACTTTCTATCAGGGAATACGGCCTACAGTTTCCTGAATTCATCCCCGGCAACAAACCCTTGTTACAGGCCACAGGTTTATACCATTTATTATTGCAGCAACCCGTTGGGTATAATATTAAATTAGATCCCGAATGCAATTTCCTTTTTTTAACCGGAGCTAATATGGCAGGTAAAAGCACTTTTATTAAGTCGGTAGGTGCAGCCGTTTTCTTGGCCCACATTGGTATGGGCGTGCCTGCACAACAGATGCAGTTAAGCTTGTTTGATGGGGTATTGAGCAATATCAATGTGGTAGACAACCTGGTAAAAGGGGAAAGCTATTTTTACAACGAGGTGCAACGCATCAAATCAACTGTATCAAAAATTTCTGATGGCAGAAAATGGCTGGTACTAATTGACGAATTGTTTAAAGGCACCAACGTAGAGGATGCTATGAAGTGCTCCAGTACTGTAATTGAAGGATTGATAAAAATAAACAACTCTCTTTTTTTATTATCCACCCACTTGTACGAAATAGGAGAAGGATTAAAAAAATATTCAAATATCAGTTTTAATTATTTTGAAACAGCGGTAATCGACGACCAGCTAATGTTTAGTTACCAGTTAAAAAATGGTATCAGCAACGACAGGCTGGGTTACCTTATTTTAAAAAATGAAGGCGTGGTGGATATGTTGCAAAAATTATAAAAGTATAAGCCCCATCCCAAAAGGTAGTTTGTGCTTGGATTTTTCTATATTGTATAAAGTTTGCTGGCCTCAGCTTTTAATATTGCTGCATTTAGAAAAACCTAATAATCCGCAAATCACTTTACAAACTTTATATACCTTATCCACTTTATTTACTCTATTGACCTCTTTTACTTTATTTACTTATACACCTTATCTACTTTAATCCCTGTAAATTTGCAGTTATGTTTTGGCTAAAAAAACCTAACAGTATTTCACGATGAATTTTTTCAGGATATTTAAGTACATACATATTCCCAAAAATAAACTGGCACTTTATCTTTTTTATGCCCTTTTATCAACCTTATTTTCTTTGATTTCCATTAATGCGTTGGCCCCATTTATGAATATTATTTTTAAGGCCAAAAGTGCAATACCGACAGATCAGCCAAAGCAGCTAGGTAGGTTCAATAATTTTTTTGAATTATTCATAAGTAATCATACCCCTCTGTATGCCCTTGGTGTTATATGTATTTTAATGATTGTTTCTATTCTTCTAAAAAATATATTTGTCTATCTGTCATTATATGTTTCAACACCTTTGCGGAGTAGAATTTTGGCAAATTTTCGCTTGCGCCTGTACACTAAGATTTTACAATTGCCGGTAAGTTTTTTTACAGAGCAAAAAAAAGGCGACCTCATGAGCCGGATGATTGGCGATATTGCCGAAGTACAGAATTCTATATTTACCGCATTGGAAGGATTGGTAAAAGACCCACTGATTATTTTGTCTTTTTTAATTACCATGATTGTATTAAGTCCGCAGTTATCCTTGTTCATGCTTATTTTTTTACCCATTACCGGGCTTATTATTGGCAGAGTAAGCAAACGCCTAAAAAAACAATCTACTGCTTACTCAGAGGCCAATGGTGAAAATTTATCACATGTAGAAGAAACATTGGGCAGTATTAAAGTGATAAAAGCATTTACTGCCGAACCAAGGATGCTACAGAAATTTAGCACAGGTAACGATAAATTATTTTTAATGCTCAATAAAATGACCCTACGGCGTGACCTTGCCAGTCCGCTCACTGAAGTGTTAGGCGTAGCGGTACTTTGCGCCATTTTATATATTGGTGGCAGGTTTGTTTTTAGCGAAGGGAACCACCTTACCGGCGGCGACTTAATGGCGTTTATTTTATTATTTGCAATGATCATCAATCCTGCTAAAAATTTATCTACTACTATATCCAACATGCAAAAAGGAATGGGTGCTGTAGAAAGAATTGAAGAAGTATTGAATGCACCTTTGCAGGTAGAAGAAAAAACGGATGCCATTGCTTTAAACGGCTTTAACGAACGCATTGAATTTAAAAATGTAAGCTTTAATTACGAGGGTAAATCCATTCTTAAAAACATAAGTTTCGTTATTGAAAAAGGAAAAACAATAGCGTTGGTAGGTTCATCTGGAGCTGGCAAATCTACATTGGCTGATCTTATTCCAAGGTTTCATGATGTGGCGGAAGGAGCTATTCTTATTGACGGTGTAAACATAAAAGACTTTACCATTTCATCTTTGCGCAAACACATGAGCATAGTTACACAGGAAGCCATCTTATTTAATGATAGCATTGCTAACAACATTGCTTTGGGAAATATCAATGCCACACCCCAACAAATAACAGCAGCAGCTACCATTGCCAATGCACACAAATTTATTCTTCAAAAAGAAGAAGGCTACGATACAAATATTGGCGACAGGGGAATGAAGTTAAGCGGTGGAGAACGCCAGCGGGTAACTATTGCAAGAGCCGTGTTACAAAATCCTCCTATACTTATTTTAGACGAAGCTACTTCAGCATTGGATACAGAAAGCGAACGCCTTGTGCAGGATGCCATTGTAAACCTGATGCAGGACAGAACCTCCCTGGTGATAGCCCATCGCCTTAGCACCATTCGTAATGCAGATGAAATTATCGTGTTGCAAAAAGGAGAGATCATAGAAAAAGGAACACACGATTCATTGATTGCTCAAAACGGTTTTTATAAAAAACTGGTTGATATGCAGGAAATAAAATAGGTCATTTTCTATTTAAATCAATCTACACCATAGCAAAGAATTATTTGCCTAACTTTAATACTAAACGAAGCCGAAGTATTAAATTACCATTGTTAATGTGTTTAGTAAAAATAAAAAAAGCCTAACTATTTGATAGTTAGGCTTTACAATTGTCGTCCTCCCTGTACAATTTTCGAACTTATTTATAATGGAC
>JANXSR010000259.1 GCA_025352625.1 Ferruginibacter sp. | reverse complement strand
TTCCATGCCCGTAAATATACTCTTTGTAAGTTGGATGAATGTGCAGCGACGCTAAATAATTATGTGCTTCACGAGCATACTGAATATTTAAAGTAGTATCATTTATTCCATGAGCAATAAAAACCTGCAACTGTTGCAATTTTTCATTGGCAGCAATCAAGGGTTTTACTTCTTCTAAAAGCCTTCCGCTCATTATCGCAATTCCTTTTATTATATCGGGTATTGTAAGCCCAACACTGTAAGCCATGATAGCTCCCTGGCTGAAACCACACAAATAAACCTGTTTGTCATCAAACGGAAATTGCTGCTTCAATTCATTTACAAATTGAACGATTGTGCTCCTGCTTTTTTCCGCTTGTTCAGTATTGATGATAGGTTTGCCTGTTGAGAAATTTACCTGGTACCAGGAATAACGGCCTTCACTAATTGTGTAAGGTGCCCTTGCCGAAACAACTAAAAAATTACCAGGTAATTGATTGGCAAACGAAAATAAGTCGTGTTCATTTCCTCCAACTCCGTGCAACAAAATTATCAATGGTATCTTACCTGTTTTTATTTCAGGTTGGCGCAGTATGTAGTGTAAAACAGTTGGTATTGTATCAGTGCTTTTAGTTTGTGTTATATTATCCATTAAATTTAAAACAGTACTGCTATAATTAATTTCATGTAAGCTATGCCGCTTCAATTTTTACCGAGGTCATCGTTAAAGAGCCTCCTAAAGCCTTGTCATTAAACAAACTCACTTTTTCATTTTCCTCTTTTAACGCCAATGCATATAATAATGGCAAATAATGTTCCGGTGTAGGAATAGCTAAATCAAATGCTTTGCCCTGCGATTTAAAATTAATAAGTTGCTGATGATCGTTTGAAAGTATAAATTTTTTCATTTTCTCATTGGCTTCAATTGCCCAATCATAACCAAATCCATCAACATTCAATTTATCCCAGGCTGCCATTTTTAGATTGTGTACCATGTTTCCACTACCAATAATTAATACACCTTTTTTACGAAGTGAAGAGAGTTCCTTTGCCAACTCATAATGATATTGTGCTGTTTGGTAATAATCTAAACTAAGTTGAATTACCGGCACATCCGCATTGGGATACAAATGTTTTATTACGCTCCATGCTCCATGATCAAGCCCCCATTTATCATCCAACCCAACAATTGTTTTTTTTATAATACTTTTTGTTTCACTTGCTAATTTAGGGCTGCCCAGCGCAGGATATTGCACATCAAATAGTGCCTGGGGAAATCCACCAAAGTCGTGAATGGTTGGTGGCTTTTTCATTGCTGTAACAAAGGTTCCCCTGGTTTCCCAATGTGCCGAAATACATAAAATAGCATTGGGTTTTGGAATTGTTTTACCAATGTTTCTAAACCCTGTTACAAATTCATTTTCTTCAATGGCATTCATAGGGCTGCCATGTCCTAAAAATAGTACAGGCATTTGCGCAGTACTGTTAAAAGGAGCTGTCATTTTATTTAGTTCATTCAATTTCATTGCTGTTGTAGCTAACGGCAAAACTGCCAGGGATTGTAAAAAGTTTTTTCTATCCATTTAATGGAATTATTTAGGCGACCAAATTTACAGCTATGAGTTTTTATTATTTAGGGCATTTAAAATTATCACAGACTTAAGGTTTGCAAACCTTTTAAAATGCCACCATTTTTAAAAATGACATACAGCGATTATTAATTCGTTACCCTTTTATATTTTTCAATAATGATATGATCCACACCAAGCTTCTCTACCTTTTCAATCCCCTTCTGAATCAACGTATCATTTACAATTTTAACTACAAATTCAAATTTGTTATTTTCCCATTGTCTGTCAACAAAGTAATCTAAATGTTCTGTGTAAACGCTATCTGCCAAAGTGTATGTTCCGCCGCCTGCGGTAAACGCCGCACTTGCTGAATCTTTTCCATTGTTTAAATCATGGCTTAAAAAAGCGAAATGTGTTTGATTAATAATTTTAATCATTTTTTGTTTCGCATTAAAAGTAGAAGTAGTGCTGTCTTTTTCTGTACTTGTTGCTGATACCAGTTGCCATGTACCAACAATAGGAAGCTGGGTTTGCTTTTTATTAGTATCACAAGATGCAATAATTACCACCATCGAAATAAGGCCCAATATTAATTTCATATTCGTAAATTTTATGAATGCTAAAATAGGTAACTACTAACACAAACCGATCTTTTTACAGCCTTAATAACAATTTTATTACGTTTTCTTTCGGGCAAACCTGGTAAGGTAAATTAAGCCTAGGTTATTTTATAAACTTTTTAAAAACAATTTTCCCCTCCTGCTCCCAGGTACAAAATATATTCGCATCCTTTGTCCTTATTGCTTTTATAAAGCCCCCTTCGCCCACATTTAGCACTTCAGTTTTGTTTAATTCTTTTACTTTCAACTTACTCCCTTCCTGCCATGTGATGATTGGATTTTTAGCATCTGTTATACTACAGCCTCTCCCCTTTCCTATTTCATTTTCAGCTACACCCGGCGTTGCAAAATAAATACTTCCCTGCCGTTGCCACACTGTTTTTATTTGCTGCTTCTCATTCATTATTAAGCCACCTCCGTCCATCGGGCAAGCATTTAATTTCCATGTACCATTGCCAAGTTTAACCGGTTCTTTAAATGAAAGTCCTTTGTTATCGGATTGCAACAAATACAAATCTCTTGAACCGAGCAGCCAGTTTCTAAACATAATTAGTACTTTGGAACCACTCACTACAATAGTTGGCTTACAACATTCACAAACAGTTTTATCAGGTGATGTGTACGCAATTTTATTTTTTGTCCACGAGAGTCCTTTATCTGCTGTTTTAGCAAAACAAATTTTATTCTTCTTATCATTCCGAATATCCAGCCAAACAGCATAAAAATTATCGATTCGGTCGGCTGAAATACTCATCAACCCTTCGGGTGCAGAACCAGCTATATCATTTGCCAGCGAAACTTTAGTCCATTTACCTGATTGATGTTGCAATTGAAAAATGTGAACCGAACCTTTTTTGTCAATCGCAGCAACAAGTGTATAATTTTTAGAAGTGGCAACCTGTGGACCTCTCGACATTCCCAAGTGCATATCTTTTATTTCTCCAACTTTCTGAATATCCGGAAATGTTACTCCATTGTCAACAGAAGTTGCACAATATATTTTGTCTTCATTACCATAAATTACTCTAATAGTGCCCAGATTGTCTATTGTAATTTGTGGCTGTTGCCCATTGTCAATTATAAAATTAACGGGGATAGCTAAAGAAATATTCAATACTGCAAAAAGTAGCAGAATAATTGTTGTAAGTATTATTTTCATATGCTTGTTGATGACATTTGAGTTGATACTAAAGTACACCACTCCCAATTAAAAACAATTTTTATTACCTGTTCCCAGGCCCTTATTTTATAAACTTGTTTGGTAAACAACTATCAATAAATTATATCTAATTTAAAATGTGGCCTTGCAAGCTGCAAATAATAAAAGGTCATCTCTTGAAATTGAGATGACCTTTTAAATAAATTATATGTTTATCAAATAATTTAACGAATCAATGTTGCAGATGAACTGTATCAACATTGGTTGTTTGCCCCAACGTAACAATGGTATTAAGTTGTATTTTTTTATACGCAGTGTCTGAAGGAATAAATGAAAGTGAATAATTACCCGCAGGAATATCTCTCAAATAGTAGCTTCCATTGGTTGCATTGGTAAAGGCGGAAGCAATGGTATCAATCCCCTGAATTGCAATGACAGTTGTTAACACAGAATCCGGAGCTACTACCCCACTTATATTACCACCAGATGGAACAAAAGAAAGAATCCGAAGAACAGGTTTTAGAATAACATTACCGCTGTTACCAGCAAATACTAAAGACCGGGCTACATCGAAATCCAGTACCAACCTATACAACATTCCTCCACTCACTTCCTGATGAAGCTGCACTTTTAAACCCGATTGCTGTGCACTGGGCGTCTTAAGCGCAATCTTTTCGCCGGTTGGTGTAACAATGTAATTATTGTCGCCCAGTATTAGTCTGATCTGACTAATTGTACCCGCAGGAATCAAAGCATCGGCCAGCAGGGTATCCTTACCGCCGGTTAAATCAAGCAGATTATATACTCCGGCATGAACGCCGGTAAGTGCAATAGGATGTAAACTATCGCCAACGATAATTTCTACCTGTTGAATATCCACCCAAACTTCTTTTATGCCAATAGGCGGATTATCAGTTAGCCTTAACTGCAATCTTGGCTGATCTGCAGTACCTGAATTTTTCTGACACGAAAATATAAAAATGGTTGCGATTGCCAGGGCTGAAAATAATTGAATTACTCTTTTGGATTTCAGTTTCATAGATTAAATTTTTAGGTGAGGTAATAACTAGTGTTCAATGAAGGCAAATCTTATTCCATGTTTTATTATGTAATATATCCGCCAACATGTATGGAAATTACCATTGCACATACGTAAAATCACGCTTGCTATTGCAATAACCGCAGCGCTGTCAATTTATTTTTAAGCTGACATATTTTCAAGTGTTGATATTTCCTCAACATCTTATAAATTATTTGGACCGGCTGTAGGTTCAAAAAATAATGCACTTACAGAGTAAGGGTTGATTATCTATTTCTATTATACCTGTCAAAGTAAAAAAGCCATTAATGTATACAAGTTTTATAGGCACACTAAATAACTGCGGCAATTATTCCACATATTTAATCTCTAATATAACATTTTCCTTTAAAAAAAGATGGCAGCATGTTTGATTTAAATATTTGCATTATTAAACAACTAAATTATTATTATGCCATTCATTAAGTCATTCAGCAATGTAAGCGAACCTGTTAATATTTATTATGAGGATGCAGGAAAAGGAAAAAATGTAGTATTTATACATGGCTGGCCATTGAGTGGCTCTATGTGGGAGTACCAGGTAACTACTTTAATAAAACATGGTATCAGGTGTATTACCTACGACAGAAGGGGTTTTGGAAAATCTGATTATCCAGCTACCGGTTATGATTATAATACTTTAGCGGGTGATTTAAAAGCAATTATTGAGGGATTGGATTTACAGGATGTAACCCTTGCTGGCTTTTCGATGGGAGGTGGAGAAATTGCAAAATATTTTTCTCTTTTTGGAGGTGAAAGAGTAAAAAAAGTTGTCTTGATAAGTGCCGTAGTTCCCTATATGTTGCAAACAGAAGATAACCCTGCTGGAGTACCGCAGGAAGTATTTGATAAAATGGCCAAAGCCATGACAGAAGACAGACCTACATTTTTAGAAGGTTTTAATAAAGATTTTTATGGTGTAGACCTCTTGAATCATCCGGTAACTGAAGCCTATTTGGCCAATGCAGGTAATAAAGCCATGGAATCATCGCCCATTGCAACAATTGAATGTGCGAAAGCATTTGCAACAACTGATTTTAGAGAAGATGTTGTAAAAATAAATGTTCCTACGCTTATTATTCACGGTAAGGCAGACAAGACTGTCCCTATTGCTGCGACCGGCGATCAATCTGCTAAACTTATCAATGGTGCAACCTATTTTATTTATGAAAATGCACCACATGGTTTATGGTTTACAGAAAAAGAAACACTGAACAATGACCTTATTGAATTTATTTAGTTTGTTGTGTTTATCGTTTTAAAATAAAGAGGTTAAATATTTTCTAGCTATACACCTAAAATAAAAATTTTCATCTGATATATAAACCAGTTTTTATGAGTTCATAAAAACTGGTTTTACATTTTATACTATTTTTTTCATGCCATTAATTTCAAATACTTCGGCTTTATCTTTTGAATATGCATATGCAAATTATGCATCGCAATTATATGGGATGATACTTTATTGCATACAATGCCCGGTAATTTCCCATACACTTCTTGAAGAAGTTTTTAACCGAACCAATTATCAAATACTCAATAAAGGTAACATCTATCTCACGCTTGCACGCAAAGCAAGGCTATTGATCTGCAGCTATATAAAAAACAACCCTGCGGCATTTAAAAATAGTCACCATTATATTTTAAACAGTACAGAAATTACAGGCGAAGCGTTGCTTGAACTTGTTTACACGGGCCGATACAGTATCTCTGAAATAAAAGAAATTACCGGGATAGCGGAAACTATACTTAAGCAAAAAATAGTTGCAGCTGTAAAAAATAAAGTTAAAATAAACCAGGCAAAAATTAAATTTAAACGGGTTAATAGGTAAGTTTTAAGTGATTGTTTTATCCATCGCTGATTCGCTTTATTTTATACACAAGGCAGGGTCTGTTTTACTTCAAGCATTTATTTCTTTATTTTTATAATTCAATATTTAAAAATAGCTGGCGTATCTAAATTGAATGATCATGAAAAAATGTCTTTTCGTTTTGCTCTTTATTATTGGGATAACCGCCTACAGCAATGGGCAAATTATTGAAACAGTAAAAACAATCAACACCGAAAAAACACCTGCCATTTATAACGGCAACAAATTATATTACGAAAAAAATTATGATGCCAAAAAAAACATCGTTTTTGAGGGGTTGAAATTTAATAACTGCTACCTGGGAAACATTACCTGGTACTGGCCTGATGGAAATTTAAAATATACCCGCAGGTATTTAATTGATACCCCCACTACTGCTGATCTTAAACGATGGGAATGGCTGGAACATTACCGTGTATGGAATGCCGAAAAGAAAATTTTTGAATACCCGGAAAACTGGCTGGAAACCAATCCCGGTGATGATAAAACGCCCTACCTGAAAGAACTGGAAAAGAGAGGACGTTGCAATATTGCTAACGGCTTATGGAAATCTTTCGACAAAAACGGGAAACTCATTTCTGTTATGGTATATGATAAAGGGAAATTGATAAAGTGAAAATTAGATTTGATAAAAATTTGTATTCTGTTTCCCTTACCAGCTATGTATGCACCAGGAAGCTTTATTTTTATGCCGTAAGAACTATTTTATTTGAACAACTCCTTTTGTTACAGTAGGGAAAATTGAAAATATTTTATCATCGTGCCCGGGAATGATGTACTTTATATTAGATACCTGGGTCTTCATACGTTGCATTGATTTTACATAGGCAATCGCATCAAATGTGCCACCGGTTGAGGCCGGTGCAAGATGGTCAAGATTATAATAAATCCAAATGTTGTCAGAAGCAAGCACTATTTTATTGATACCTGTTTCTACCAAAACATATTGTGAGTTAAACGTGTGTCTTGAACCTGTATAAATTTTAATACCCGGTATTATTTCTTTATCATCTCCATCAATAAGCGTTAATTTACCTGCCAGGTTTTTATCAATCAATTTTCTTACATCTCTTTTATGAAATCCGCCGTTACAGCCCTCTTTTTGCCAGGCCGTACCTACAAAATAGTTAAAGTCTTCTTTCTGCATCCATATTTGTGCATTGGGAAATAAATCAATGCCGTCGATATGATCCCAATGCGGATGACTTAAAATTATATCAGTAATATCACCTGCGGTTAGCGATAGTTTTGATAGCATTGAATCTGGCCGCACATAATTGGTAACATTAAAATCCTTTGCATCTTCAATATCATTTAAAAAACCTGCATCCAGTAAAATGTTTTTACCATTCTTTCCCTTCATTAGCCAAACCATAAAATCAATATGCACACTATCTTTTTCGGGTCCTTTGTCGGCCCAGGCCGAAATCGGAAATGCATGTGCTGTTGAGGCAAATTTTATTGCATACACTTCATATTGCTCCGTTTGAGACCATGCGCTTAATGTACTGTAGAAACACAGCAGCATAAAGAGGATTATTTTTTTCACTGTATACTTTTTTGGATAAGAATGTTTATTCTCAAATATAAATCAAAAACGCATTCATGCAGTATTGATGCATTCCAATAACCGCAAGTGGTATGTATTCTACAGTATCATTTCAATTAACCATTGATGACCGAGTGGATCAATTATCAAACCCTGCCTGTACCCATAATCATAACTTTGTGCTGGAGAAATTAGCCTTGCGCCGGCATTCAGCGCTTGTGCAATTACAGCATCTGCGTCTGCCACCATTAGTCCAATTGTAGTAGTTACACCATTGTATTTTGAAGGACTAAACGTAGTGTTGTTGTAAGACTCTTCATGAAAATGAAACATAGCCCCATCTATAAACATTTCCGAAACATGTATGCTGCCATCATCATTAACAATATGTTTTGTTTCAACAGCACCGAAAGCTTTTTTGTAAAACTCCAGCTCCATTGTACCATGCGCAATGGCTAACTGTGGCACAAAAGCTGTTTTGAAAATATTGTTCATAAAAGTGGTTTATATTTTTTTAATAATCTGCAACCGGATAACTTCTCCTCCGCCGGCAGGCAGATCAACTATCAATTTATCTGAGGAAGAAACAATTTTTGTTTCCTTAATTAAAATATTGGGGTTGTTTACTGCATCCCCGCCATCCTTATATACTGTAGCCGTATAATTTCTGGCCGGTAAAAAATTGAGCGAAATACTAACCTGCCTGGCAGTACTATTTGTGATGGTGCCA
>JANXSR010000242.1 GCA_025352625.1 Ferruginibacter sp. | reverse complement strand
GTATAATAAAAAGCTATCACGAAGCTTATTTACCTAAAAATACGTTGGCTGTAATAAAAGATTTTAAAAAACCAACCAGCAATTATACGCTCGATACAACTTACCTGCGAAACATGAATATGATTGCGAGTTTTAATGCAGTAAAGAATTCCCGCAAGTTCACTTTATCAAATAGCAATACGTTGGTGCCCGCAGACGACAATGTATTGCAGAACAACTTAAATGCTCAATACCTTGTAGATGTTGCATCAGCATCAATTTATAATTATAAGATAAATTCAGCAACAGCTAAGTTTTTCTCTGTATATCCTGGTATTAATTCTAAGGCTCTATTGAGCGATGCTTCTATATCAAGTGATGTTAATACTATTGGAGTGGTGGAGGCACCCGGAACCTTATTATCAACAAAAGTTACCAATGGTTCATTGGTACAAACGATAAATACTCCTGATGGTCCTATAGTGCCAATTGCAGGAGGCTCATTAGTGCAGATAATAGATGCTACAATAAATGGAAGTTCAACAGATTTGGCTCAATATGTAAATGGACAATGGGTAAGAATAACAACTGATGTAAACACCCACACTACTATATTGAATAAGCTTGTAAACGTGTTGCTTAGAGGTGCTAATGGCCTCGTCATTAATGTAGATGGAAGCGGTAATTCAACAGTGCAGATAACCAATGGCACCTATAGCCCAATATTAACCAATGTGTTACTTAGAGGTGCAAATGGTACAGAAACATTGGTTACAGTTGTAAATGGAGTAGATGTGCAAGTACCGGATGGTTCGCTGATAGAGTTGGACAATGGTGATTTACTACTGTTTAAAGAAAGTACCTATACTGTAGAAGCAATAAGTAATAGTGCCATTCTTAGGGGGCTGAATGCAATGCTTAGAGGTGCCAACGGCGGAATCCTTAGAGGACCGAATGCAATGCTTAGAGGTGCCAACGGTGGAATCCTTAGAGGAGCAAATGGTGTTGAATTTGGTACAGAATCTCCTATTAATAATACTTCAGTGATTCTGGATGCCGATGATGCGAAAAGCGACGGTACAGGATACGCTTGGTTAGGCTCCATGTTTGGTATTAATATGATTACAGGCCTGGATGTAGGTACACAATACCTGGTTCCCGGCACACTGGTTAATCCTAATTTTGATATTTCCTATGGCTTAGGTGAAGTAAATATTGCGAAAGCTGACATTACGATAACTCCATCAATAAATACCAAGGATTACGATGGAGCAATTACGGCCGCAGCAATACCAACTATTTTAACAGGTGCATTGGCAGGAGGCGATGTGGCTGTATTTAGTGAGACATATGATAACAAAAATGCGGGCAATGGAAAAACTATGATTCCAGCAGTAGTATCCATTGTAGATGCCTTAGGTGCCAGCACTACAGCTAATTACAACGTAACGCCAAACCTTGTAGCCAACGGTGTAATCAACAAAATACCACTAACTGTAACGGCAGATCCTAAAAACAAACTGTATGACGGATTGAAATTTACAGCATTCACTTCTACTATAACTGGTTTTGTAAATAATGAAACTTCAGCAGTAGTAAGTGGTGCAGCAGCATATACCGGAGCCGCCACCACAGCTACCGCAGCAGGATCATACACCATAACACCAGTAATAGGATCACTAAGTGCAGCTAATTATAATTTTACACCCTTTGTAGATGGAACACTTGTAATAAATATATCCAACTCAACGATTACTGTAACGGGTTCAACCAGTTTTACATATACCGGATTGCCACAAGGTCCATCCACTTCAACAGTTACCGGATCAACAGGCGCCTTAACATATAGCTATGTGGGCACAGGAGCAACAAATTATGCTGCAAGTGCCACAAAGCCAACCAATGCAGGTACTTATAATGTAACTCCTACTGTAGCAGCGGATGGCAATTACTATGCCGCCACTTCAGCGCCAACGGCATTTATAATAAGTCCAGCAAACTCAACGATTACAGTAACAGGCTCCACCAGCTTTACTTATACAGGATTGGCACAAGGCCCGTCTACTTCAACAGTTACCGGGTCAATAGGTGCCGTAACATATAGTTATGTAGGCACGGGTTCAACAAGTTATGCTACAAGTGCTACAAAGCCAACCAATGCCGGTACTTATAATGCAACTGCTACGGTAGCAGCCGATGCAAATTACAATGCAGCAAGTTCATCTGCCACTGCGTTTACCATCAATAAAGTACTACTAACTGTTAAGGCAGATGATAAAACAAGGCCGTACGGAGAAAATAATCCTGTACTCACCGTAAGTTATATTGGGTTTGTTAATGGGCAGGATTCGATAACAAGCGGAATAAAAGGTGCTACCGATGGTACTGGTACAAGAGTACCATCAGCATCCTTTTTAACAACTGTTACACAATACTCAACAGTAGGCTCATACACAATAACCGCCACTAGTGGCAGCCTGATTTCTTCAAACTATACTTTCATTCCTGCAAGTGGTACATTAACCATTACACCTAGTGGTTGTTTAATAACACATGATCCGGCGAACTTTGTTAATACTTCAAAAGCCAGTACCAGTTTATGGACAAGCTTAACGATAAAAGTTAGTGGTCAGCTTTCGGCAGCAGGAGATTATATTATATTCAGAACAGGAGACGTTACTTTAAATAATATAACTTCTGGTATTGGCAACTCAGCAAACCCTATCCCGAACGGTAAGATTATTGCTGTTTTTGGCAAAACATCTCCAGGAACACATTTTGATTTTGGCAGTAATACATGGATCACTGAAGTGCCATTGGGCTATGCAAGCACGTCTGATATTTTTATCACTGGTGCTATCTTTAATTCAAGTACAGGATTTTTGTATACGAATAAAAGTTCTAGTGCTAGTTCTGTTGTTAGAGGAATGTTTTATTCCAACAAAAACTTTACTGATAAATGGGTGTATTCTATAGCTGCCTATCAGCCACAATTTGGGTATGGAGCTATTGGTGGTGAAGGACAGGTAGCAGCAATTAATGGTACTTACCGTGCCGGCACACCTATCCCTGAAATACTTTATATCGTAGCTGGAGGTAGTGGCAATGGTGGAAATAATTATACAGGTAGCCCAAGTAATCAAAATTCTTTCACAGCGTGCCCGATTTTAAGTTCATCTGTAATTAATCGTGTAATCACCAGTGCTTCTTCCATACAGCCAGCGGCCAGGCAAGAGGTTCAGGACATTGATGTAAAAGGAGATATTCAGGTTTTTCCAAATCCGGCTTCAGCTTACATAACGCTTTCATACATACCTGTATCTACCGGTAGTTCTGCCATTGCATTATTTACAATTGATGGAAAGAAGGTAATGGAAACTTCTAATGGTGTAAGGGAAGCAGGTAAAAAATATGTAAAAAGGATTGATGTAAGCAGGTTAATAAAAGGAGTATATATAATTCAGCTGATTGGCACTGATAAAATAATTACTAAAAAAATCATTGTAAGCAGGTAATTATTTTATCTCTCAATAACTTAAATTCGCAATATGTATTAGAATTAAGAAATTTGCTTATGAATAGACAAACGCTGGGTTTAATAATATCATTAATGCTATCTGTTATTAATGGCTATTCTCAGGCCCCGGTGGATTCAGTATCAGTAAAAGTAGTTGATACTATATTTATAAACAATCTGCTGCAACAAAGCAAAGAGCGACTTTCTGATGACCCTGATAAAGCAATAAGCCTGGCTATAAAGGCAAAGGAATCAGCTGAAAAAATTGATTTTTTAAAGGGTAAAGGGTATGCCTTAAAATATATTGGGCTGGCTTATTACACGCAAGGAAAATTCCCTGAGACACTTTCCTACTGGAATGAATCATTGCAAATTTTTGAAAAATTAAGGGATGATGTTGGTGTTGCCAATTTATTAAACAATATTGGCGGCCTCTATGCCGATCAAGGTGATCAGGAGAAAGGTTTAGAATATTGCCTAAGGTCGCTTAAACTGTCAGAAAAAATAGGGGATACACTAAGGATATTTTCTGCCCTTAATACAATAGGGAGTATTTATTATGATAAAAGAACAACATGGGACAAAGCGGTGAGTTATCTTTTACAGGCTTTGCCTTTAAGTGAAGCGTTAGACGATAAAAGGCTGATCGGAACTATATCTGCAAATCTGGGAGAAATTTATCTTACTCAGAATGATTTCATAAAATCGAAAAGTTTTTATGAAAAATCAATAAAAGCATTAGGGGAATCTCCAGATGGTTCTTTTGCGTACAATGGTATTGGAAAAATATATTTAAAACAGGGAGATTTTACCCAAGCGATAAACTATCACAACAAGGCCCTCTCCATTGCTGAAAAAACAAATAGTAAACCTCATATAGTTCGGGCATTTCAGGGTGTTGCAAATGTATATGTAGCACAAAGTGATTATACCAATGCGCTAATTTATTATAATAAAGCAACCGCAATTGCAGAAGAAATAAAGTCTCCTTTAGATTTGAAGGATATTTACCAGGGTATGGCCGTGGCTTATGCTAAAACTGCAGACTATAAAAAAGCATTCAAATACCAAACACTTTATGCTGATGTAAAAGACACCCTCTATAATATTGAAACGGATAAAAAATTAGGTAAACTTCAATTTGAATTTGACCTTCAAAAAAAGCAGGGTGAAATTAATTTACTTACCAAAGACAAAGCGTTACAGGAAGCTGATTTAAAAAGGCAAAAATTAGTAAGAAATGCTTTTGCGGCAGGACTAGGGCTAGTATTTTTAATAGCCTTACTAATTTTTAGAAACTATCGGGAAAAAGTAAAAACAAATAGAATACTCGATCAACAAAAAGACGAGATTGAACATTTGTTATTAAATATTCTTCCAGCCGAAGTAGCAAAAGAATTACAGTTAAACGGGCAGGCTACTCCAAGAAATTTTGAATCAGTATCCGTGATGTTTACCGATTTTAAAAGTTTTACTGTTATTGCAGATAAAATGACTCCACAGGATTTGGTAGAGGAACTTAATAAATGTTTTATTGCGTTTGATCATATTATAGGAAAGTATAACCTTGAAAAAATTAAGACGATCGGGGATGCTTACATGTGTGCAGGTGGTATTCCTTCTCCAGATAACAGGCACGCTTACAATATGGTGAGAGCAAGTTTGGAAATTCAGGAATACATCATTGAAAATAATAAACGTAAACTTGAGGCAGGTTTAGAAGCCTGGGATTTGCGTTTAGGTCTTCACGTCGGTCCCATTGTAGCAGGGGTGGTGGGTAAAAGAAAATATGCTTATGATATTTGGGGAAGTACAGTAAATATTGCAAGCCGTATGGAAAGCAATGGAGAACCTGGACGGGTAAATATATCAGCAACTACTTATGAATTAATAAAAGATGAATTTGAGTGCAGTTACCGCGGAAAAATTTATGCTAAAAATGTAGGTGATATTGATATGTATTTTGTAGAAAGAGAAATCGCACCGTCGTCCCTGGATAACCAAAAAGTAAATGCCTTCTCCATTTAATAATAAATGATGGAATATATCACCCTAAAGTGTGACCAAAATCATCTCCCTCTAAATATTCCTACACTACTTTGCCTGATGGATTTTTAAAAATCAACAGGCATACTTATTTCTTACAGTCAATTGTTCTTTTGCAATAACAGCAATACTTTTAGTTTGCTTTACTGTAGTATTGATTCATAGATAAAAATAACAGCCATGAATGATGCAGAAAATAATGTAGGATTGACAACCGAACAAGTATTTGCCAGCCGGGAGAAAGATGGGAGTAATACCCTTGAAATGCAGGAAGACAGGGTATTTTTAAATGTGCTTAAAGAAGTGGTATTTGAGCCAATGTTCATTATATTATTGGTGGCCTGTATTATTTATTTTGCTGTTGGGCAATACAGGGAAGGTATTATAATGGTGGTATCCATTTTTATAGTGGCTGGTATCTCATTGTTTCAGGAATACAGAAGTAAAAATGCGGTACAGGCATTAAAAAAATTATCTTCCTCGCATGCAACTGTTTTGCGAAATGGTATTGCAACTCAGGTAAATACTGAAGAAATTGTAGTAGATGATTTATTACTGTTGGAAGAAGGTGAAATAACTGCTGCAGATGGATTGATAATTGCTGCAAATGATTTCACTATTAATGAGTCAATTCTTACAGGCGAATCTTTTGCAGTAAACAAGATTGCTGATAATACAAGCTGTGTTTACAAAGGAACGTTGGTAACTAGTGGGAGTGCCACCATAAAAGTTACGGCTGTTGGCTTAAAAACCATGTTCGGAAAAGTGGGTTTATCTCTTAAAGAAATTACAGTTGTAAAAACGCCGCTACAAAATCAAATCCGTTCATTTGTCCGTAATATGGTATGGATGGGAGCCGCCGCTTTTTTAGTTGTGGTAAGTTTTAATTATTATCACTCGGGTAATCTTGTGCAATCTTTTTTGCAGGGTCTTACGCTTGCTATGAGTATTCTTCCTGAAGAAATACCTGTTGCCTTTAGTACTTTTCAGGCTCTGGGTGCTTTTCGGTTGCTACGCAATAATATCATAGTTAAGCAACCGCAGTATGTGGAAACCTTGGGTTCGGCCACCGTTATTTGTGTTGATAAAACCGGAACACTTACGCAAAATAAAATGAGCATTGAATATTTGTACGATGCAGTTTTAAAACAATCTGTTGCTGTAAAAGAAAATACAAATTTGCCGGCTGGATTAATTGAATATGCTATGTGGAGCAGTGAGACCAATCCGTTTGATCCGATGGAAAAAGCGATTCATGCATTATATGAAAAGACAGCCGCAACAGAAACAGATAAGCGAAAATTATTTGTACAGGTACATGAATATCCCATTGCCGGTAAGCCTCCTATGATGACGCACATTTTTAAGAATGAAGCAGGAGAAATTATCATTGCCGCCAAAGGTGGGCCAGAGGCGATTCTGCGCCAGAGTAATTTATCTGTTACAGACTTACAAAATATTGAATCGCAATCACTGGCTTATGCAAAATTGGGATTTCGTGTATTGGGAGTTGGAAAGGGAATCTGGAATGAAAAAAAATGGCCGGAATTGCAGGATGAATTTAGGTTTGAATTTTTAGGATTGGTAGCGTTTCAGGATCCTCCAAAAGAGAATATTATTCAAACGATTAAAGCATTTCGGGATGCGGGGATTCCTGTAAAAATGATTACCGGTGATTATGCAGAAACAGCGCTTGCCATTGCAACACAAATTCAGTTAGATTATAACAAAGAAGTACTAACAGGCGAGGAAGTTTTGTATCTTACCAAAGAAGTTTTGCAGGAAAAAGTAAAAAGGATTAACATTTATGCAAGGATGTTTCCCGAAGCTAAATTGAAAGTGATTGATGCTTTGAAAGAAAATGGTGAAGTAGTTGCGATGACTGGTGACGGAGTAAATGATGGCCCTGCGTTAAAGGCAGCACACATTGGCATAGCAATGGGGCTGCGTGGTAGTGAAGTAGCTAAAAGTGCAGCGTCATTGATACTGACAGATGATGATCTTACGCACATGACTGATGCTGTTGCTTTGGGAAGAAAAATTTATGATAACCTGAAAAAGGCTATACAGTATATTGTTTCCATTCACATACCAATAATACTAATAGTAACATTGCCGCTACTGATGATGTGGAAGTTTACAGATATTTTTTCACCTGTTCATGTTATTTTTCTTGAATTAATTATGGGACCTACCTGTTCTATAATTTATGAAAATGAACCAATGGAACCGGGAACGATGCAACGTTCACCCAGAAAAATGGGGATTAGTTTTTTGTCATTTAAGCAGCTGTCAATGAGTATTTTTCAAGGATTAATAATAACGGCGGGTTGTCTTGGTATAGGATATTACTATATGCAGCAAGGTAGTGATGACGCAATCGTGAGAACTATAATTTTTATAACACTTTTATTCTGTAATATATTTCTAACTCTTGTTAATCGATCTTTTTTGTATACAGTTTTAAAAACAATTGCTTATAAAAATAATTTGGTTCCTCTAATAATTGTAATTACGCTGGTGTTTATTGCAGCCCTCATTTATATACCTTTTGTAAGAGATTTATTCATGTTAAATACGTTGTCAATAAAAATGCTTGCCGGTTGTATTGGTGTAGCAATAGTAAGCACACTATGGATTGATTTATGGAAGGTGGTAAGGCGAAATTTTGCCAAATAAAAATTGATAATGTAGAAAGCAAAACAAAAGTGATGTTCTTTTGTAAAGGATTTTTTTAGCGGATCAGGCTTTTACCAAAGCTGCTAATAAACGACAATTACTGTAAATTTGGTAAAAATAATTCTTATGTCATTACTTCTCAACAGAAATATTTTTGGAAATCCTGCTAATAAAGAAAACGTTTTAACGCGGAAACAGGCAGAAGAGTTATTTACCTCATGGGTATTAAACGCCCGTTTACAACTACACATGAAACAAGTTGCCCAATTAATGAAATCTTGGGCGGCAGAAAAGGAGCTACTTGATGAAGCAGCCCAGTGGCGCTGGGAAATGGCAGGTCTGTTGCATGATGCAGACTGGGACCAATGGCCTGATCAACATTGCAAAAAAATAATCGAAGAGTTAGAAAACAGGAATATAGACCCTGAAATAATACATGCAATTGCAAGTCATGGACCACTTTATTTTGGAGTTGAACCTGAGACCAATATGGATAAAATGCTCTTTGCTTTTGATGAATTGAGTGGGCTGGTGCATGCTTATTCATTAATGAGGCCAGGCGGTTACGAAACAATGGATTTAAAAGGAGTGAAGAAAAGATTAAAGGAGAAATCTTTTGCAGCGAATGTTTCTAGAGCCGATATTGATGATGCCTGTAAACGTGCCGGCATTTTGCTGGATGACCTGATTACCTTTATTATTCCCCGCCAGGCAGTGGTTAAATAAAAACAGTTAGAGAGGATATTAATTCATAAAAAAATGTAGTCATCCTTCTTTTTTATGGGAGAATAACTGCATTTAAACTTTATTGATAAAAATAATCGTGTATTGTTTTTTAAAATACTATTTCAGGCTCTTGATCAAGTCTTCGTTTAGTTTTACGTAATCGCTGTTTTTTGCAGCTGTCGCAAGTTCTATTGATTTTGTTGCTGTAGCGATAGCCTCCTGCTTTTTTCCTAATTTGGCCAGGCAATTTGCTTTTTGATGGTACATATAAAATGCATCAGGATTTTGCTCAATCCCTTTATTAAACCATGCCAGCGCCTGGTTAAGATCTTTACCATTTTCCATATAATACATTGCTGCATTAAAATAGGGCAGGTTATCTTTCGTCATAATATTGTTGATTTGGCTCATCACCTTAGCATCTACATCAGTAGAAATTGGCAATGCAACAGCAGTATTTTCCCACATTAGCTGTAACTCGCAAGTGTTGGATTTTACATTTGCAAATTGTATAGTAAATGTCTCAACTTTATTTGCTGTAATCATCGGCTTAACATTAACTCTAACTACATCTTCAGTTTCTTTGTAGGCAGCCGGCGATGTTACATCGGTTTGTTTAGTAATGATCAATGTCCAGTTTTCTTTATCTGGAATTGAAAGAAGGCCATATTTACCGGCAGGTATTTTTTTATCACCTATAGTAACATCATCTCCAAAAGTAAGCGTAGTTGCTCCATTGGCACCGGTGCGCCACACTTTACCAAAAGGTACAAGGTTACCGATTACACTACGTCCTTTAATATTTGGCCTTGAATAGGATAATTCTATAGCAGACAAAGCAAAATTTTGTTTGATGGTTTGTGTAGTGCTTGGCTGCGGAGTTGTAAGCGTTTGTGCAAAAGTAAAATTGCATAAAGCAATGGCAATGATAAATAGTATTTTTTTCATATTTTTTTTTGAAATGCTAAATTAGCAAGTATTACCTGTATATAAATAAATTATGAAATAATATTCCATAAAAGAAAATTACATTCAAGGTGCATAATAATCAAGGCTATGAATTGAACATTTAGAATTGATAAGCCGAAATGTTTTAAAACAATATTTTATGCAATCGTTTGCATAAAATATTTTAAATACTATGTTGTAAATTTATTTGTAGTTCAATCAATAGACATATAGTGTATAAATACGGTAATCTATTTGTGTAGGATGACGAACAAGGTTAGCGCATTATTATCTTGAATTCTTTTAAAAAAATCTGGAAAACCATTTATACAAATTTTAGTTTTGTTGTTTTTAATTAGCAGCAGTTAGTTTTGGTATTAAGAAGCCATCAGATTTATTTCTGATGGCTTCTTATTTAAAGGCATTTTTAAACAATATATTTTTGCATTATCTTTTATAAGTTCTGGCAGCACGTATAGTTTTTTGAACGAAATACTTTTTTTGCCAATACTATTTATACACTCTGATATAATCTACTTCCATAGTTGCATTGGTAAATGCCGCATCAACTGCACCTCCAAAACCTCCGCCCATGGCAACATTTAGGATAAAGAAAAAATCGTGGTTAAATGGTATACCACTATAATTTACAGTTGTATGAAACAACTGACCGTCTACAAATATTTTAATTGTATAGGCTGTCCATTCCAACGAATAAATATGAAATTCAGTAGTAGCATTTGCTATCATTGTTGTACTGCCATCAGCACTACCACCAAAATGGCCGGGATAATGTAATGTTCCGTAAATTTTATTTAAATCCCTGCCAAGGTGCTCCATTATATCAATTTCTCCACAGGCTGGCCACGGGGCAGTGGCAACATCACTTCCCAACATCCAGATAGCGGGCCAAGTACCTTTACCTGCAGGAAGTTTTGCTCTTACTTCAACCTTACCGTATTTAAAGGCAAATTTATCTTTAGTGAGCAATCTGGCCGAAGTAAATGCACTGCCACTATAATTTTCCCTAATGGCATTTATCTTTAAAAAGCCACCTTGAACAATTGCATTTTCGGGGCGGTTGGTATAATATTCCAATTCTGAATTACCCCATCCATTAGATCCTGTCCCCAAATCATATCCCCATTTTGTTGGGTCAGGTGCACCATCTTTATCAAATTCTTCTGACCAAAACAAGGTAGGTACAGGGGCAACAACTATAACGCTTATTTGTATAGATTTTTTAATGGTTAAAGCTGAGCTGCTTGTTGCAGTAACTGTAACAGTATAAGAATTGGTTCCTTCCTCGGTATATTGGTAGGTGGCATTTCCGGAAGCGTTGGTTCTACTTTCCCCATTTCCAAATTCAAAAAAGTATGAAACTGAATTATCTGCTGTGGCTGTAAAAATTACCTTTCCGCTACCATCTGAACTTACAACAGCATTTAAAACAAGGTTGGCAGGAGGAGTTTTGTTTGCATCAGCTTTTTTACAACTGACCAGTATTAAAAAAGAGCATAAGAAAATTAATAGTTTTTTTAAATAATTCATATTTTTTGGTTTTAATCGTTAATACTGCTCATAACAAGAATTTGCAAATTAAGTTTTGTTATTGAATTGATTAAATTTAATAGAAGGAAATAAGCGAACATAAATTTCAACAAGGAACTTATATTGTAGAAGGATATCTGCTTAACTTGCTACCGGTAGCAACCAGCTAATAGGTTTGCTTATGAGTTGATGGATGTTTTTTGAATAAAAAACGTATACATTTTCATCAATAGCCATTCTATTGCAGTCCTTCCATAAATGCCAAGTGCAATAAATAAAAGTACCACAGCAAACCAATAGGCGGCTACATCTGTGTTTATTTTATCTATGGTTATCATAAAATATTTTTTACCTGTTTAATATTTGTTGTTCAGTTTCTGTCACCATCTCTTTAGTGGTGTGCGGAGCAATTAATACCTCAGGGTGGTAAATTACAGCAGCATTTACAGAGTTGGTAACAAGGCAATATTTCTGTGTTTTTTCCAGTGCAAGTGTAGTCTTTTCTCTAAGCGTTTCATCAACTATAAATATTTTTGGATATAAATTAATGTGTGTGAATTTATATTTCCCATCAACGATTTCTATTTGTCCGATTGTATCACACTCGAAATGAAAAATTTCAAAGTGCATCTTTTTTGCAAAAGCCAGGTAGGTTGTCATAAAACAACTGCTGATAGCACTTAAAAAAAAGTGTTCAGGCGACCATGGTTTACCCTGGCCACCAAAAGCAGGCGGCATGCCAACCTGAAGGTTTCCTGCGGCATCATTTGCAGACAAAATACCTCTTGTATCGGCCAGCCAGTTTAACTGAACTTCAAATAGAAATTGTTTATCGGTTTTGCCAGACATGTGTTTATTATTACTTAGCAAATCTATAAGTAAACACCCTGTAGAAAAATGATTTATATCAGCCAACTTGCTGATTGTTTAGATTAGTTTGAAGATGCTTTAGTTAGGACATATCTAAAGCATCCGTATTGCTTTCTCATAATTTGCATGTAGCTGGGCACTAGTCGCTGTTGTCAAGATTCATGTGCTGGTGAAATGCACCCGCTGCTATATGCATAGCGAAACCTGCAATTGCAGTGTCTTTGAGAATATTGATGAGTGCCATTGTCCTCATTTCAGGGTCACCGGCATTCAGGTAATTAGGTATATGAATGATCAAAACGAAAAGAATTAAAAGGCCTGCCAACAGGTAGCCTGCCGCTTTCACCATATTGTTGGTAATAAATGCAAGGCCCACAAGTATAAAAGCAGAACCTGTAAAATAAGCCCACATTATGCCCCCTGGCAAGGATGGAGGAACATATACCAGCAGGTCGTGCGGTTTAATAAAATGGAAAACCCCAAAAACAATCATTACCAATGATAAGAGGTAAATTGATATTCTGGAAAGGATGTGATAGTGTTTCATAATTCCAATTTTAGTTACATAAAGCTAATTTATAAAACACGGTGAAAGTATGATGCCGGTCATGTTTTGCTTCATCTCAGTATGATTTATTGTATGAAAAAAACAGGATTCTTTTGTTGTATATTTTTCCTCCACTTGCCGGAAAGTGTAACCAAAATGGACACTGTTTTAATTAGCAGTTTGAATTAAGAAAACCAATAAAAATGGATTGTAGAGAATTGTACAATTAGGAAATTATATCTAAAAAGTAGAACAGAAATATTTTTTAACATTATTGTTTTATCATTCTTTTTTTGATACCTGGCAGCTTAATTATTTGCTGCTTGTTTTATGTTATGACCGTTTTTTGAGATGTATAAAACATAAGGGAATGTGTTGCAGTAAAGCGGTAAGAAGCCTATTAAGTGGAATTATATTTTAAGGACATAAATGATAATTACTGTAACTTAACCTTGTTTCTGAGAATCCATGTTCAATTTATTATAATCAATAAAAAGAATGAAAGCTTTAGTAATTTCCGGCGGTGGAAGCAAAGGTGCTTTTGCAGGCGGCCTGGCAGAATACCTGATAACGGTCTGTAAACAGCAGTACAAAATATTTATCGGCAGCTCAACCGGAAGCCTGCTGGTACCGCTTCTTTCCATTGGTGAAATAGAGAAATTAAAAAAAGTGTTTACAAGTGTTACCCAGGACGATATTTTTAATAACTGTCCTTTTCTCCTGAAAAAAGTAAAGGGGCAATACAAAACAAAAATTAATCACCTGGGCATTTTGCAAATGTTTTTAGAAGGAAAAAAATCTTTTGGAGAGAGTGAAAACCTGCGTACCCTTATTTTTAAGAATATTACGGAAGCTAATTTTGAGGCGATTCAACAAAATGATGTCATCATTACGGTATCAAATTTAAATACCATGCAGGTTGAATACAAGGAGGCTAAAGATTGTACTTACAAAGATTTTTGCGAATGGATTTGGGCCTCCGCATCGCTGGTGCCGTTTATGGGGCTGGTAACAAAAAATGGCTTTGAGTATGCAGACGGAGGAATGGGGAATATTGTACCCATTTACCAGGCCATACAAAAAGGTGCTACGGATCTTGACATTATTGTATTAAAATCCAATGAAGGCCCAACAGCAAAATTACCGGTTCGCAATGCATTGGATTTAACGTCAAGGGTTTTTTCTTTTATGCTTAACCAGATAGTTACCGACGACCTGATTATTGGCCGGCTGGAAGGTTTGAACAAGCAAATAAAGTTAAATTTCTATTATCCTGAAAAAGAATTAACTACTAACTCGATGATATTTGATCCTGTGCAAATGACTAAGTGGTGGGATTATGGATATGAAATTGCCCGAAAGAATAATCCGCAGTGCAAGCTTATTAATATTGCCTGATTTAAGTTCTGGCTGTGTAAGAAAATATCAATTCTAATCTTTACAATTCATTCATACTTTAGTTCAATAATAGTTGACTCTAAAAATAATTCATGAAAAAAATAGTTGTTGTAGGCAGTGCCAACACAGATATGGTTGTAAAAGCAGCCACACTTCCATTACCCGGCGAAACATTGCTGGGCGGAACTTTTTTTATGAATGCCGGAGGCAAGGGTGCTAACCAGGCAGTTGCTGCTGCAAGACTAGGTGGTAGTGTTACCCTGGTTGCAAAAGTGGGCAATGATATTTTTGGTAAGCAAACCATTGAAGGTTTACAAAAAGAAAACATTGATACTGATTTTGTTTTTACAGATGATACAGCCCCATCGGGGATAGCCCTGATAATGGTAAATGAAGAAGGAGAAAATTGTATTGTGGTAGCGCCTGGTGCCAATGCCAACCTGTTACCGGCGGATATTGAAACCGTCAATGCCATCAACGAAGCTGCCATTATTTTAATGCAGCTCGAAATTCCATTGGCAACTATTGAAGCCGTTGCAACAAAGGCTAAAGCAACTAATCATCAGTTGATTATTAATCCGGCACCTGCACAGGCACTAAGCGATGAATTATTGAACGATTTATTTTTAATAACACCCAATGAAACAGAAGCCACATTGCTCACTGGTATAACAGTAACAGACCAGGCCACCGCTTCCAAAGCAGCCGATATTTTTTTAAACAAAGGGGTACAAAATGTAATTATAACATTGGGTAAACAAGGTGCTTATTTTAAAAATAGGAATGAACAATTTAAAGTTGCTGCGCCAGTAGTGCAGGCAAAAGATACAACTGCGGCAGGGGATACTTTCAGTGGTGCTTTAACAGTGGCGCTTACCGAAAATATGGACTGGCAAGAGGCTATACAATTTGCAGTAACAGCAGCTTCTATTTCTGTTACAAGATTGGGGGCACAGGCATCTGTACCTTACCGAAAAGAAATTGACTTATAATTGTCTTATCACGTTAAAACGCTGCATATGTTTATTGTAGAAAATTACAGCCTCGCTATTTTGCTATGTGTTATCACTATGCTTTGCTGGGGTTCCTGGGCCAACACAACCAAGCTAACCACCAACACATGGCGGTTCGAATTATTGTATTGGGATTATGGAGTTGGAATTTTGCTTACCACCTTATTACTTGCTTTTACGCTAGGTAGTAATGGTCAGCAAGGCCGCTCTTTTATGGCTGATATACAACAGGCTGATACCGGTAATTTTTTAACCGCTTTTACCGGTGGTGTTGTTTTTAATCTGGCGAATATATTGCTGGTAGCGGCTATTGGTATAGTCGGCATGTCTGTTGCCTTTCCTGTGGGCATTGGTATTGCACTGGTGTTGGGTGTAATTTTAAATTATATTTCAAACCCACAGGGTAACCCCTTGCTGATATTTGGCGGCGTTATGCTGATAGCAATGGCCATTATTTTAAATGCAAAAGCGTATAAAAAATTAAATGCACAAGCTGCATCAAAAGTTTCTCAAAAGGGCCTGGTCCTTTCTGTGGTAAGCGGTTGTTTAATGGGCTTGTTTTATAAATATGTTGCCGGTTCCATGGTTACCAATTTCAATATGCCCGAAGCAGGAAAACTAACCCCTTATACTGCGCTGGTATTTTTTGGTATTGGTATCGTAGTGAGCAGTTTTCTTTTCAATACCCTGCAAATGAAGCGGCCTTTTGCAGGTGCGCCCATTCCCTTTGCTGATTATTTTAAAGGGAAATTAAAAGACCATTTGGTGGGTATTTTAGGTGGCGTAATCTGGAGTATCGGTATGTCGCTAAACATTATAGCTTCCGGTAAAGCTGGTCCTGCTGTTTCTTATGGCTTAGGACAGGGAGCAACAGTAGTAGCAGCTATTTGGGGTATTTATGTTTGGAAAGAATTTGATAAAGCCCCAACTGGTACAAAGCCTTTACTGCATGTAATGCTGCTGTTATACATTATTGGGTTGGGGATGATTATCGTTTCTAAATAATTTTTATTGTCATCAAAACGTGTTTTTAGTTCAACTTAAAACATATCTTTTGTAAGGTCAATTAATTTATCTCTATGCTTTAATGCAGTATTGTAGCCAATCTCAAATATTTTATCCGCCTGCTTTACGTCGTACATGTCGAACATGTATAAGGGAGATTCTATGAATACATCGCATTTATTTACTTTGGTATAAACCGAATTGGAAACGGCCAGGTGAAAACAACGATCAATGATATTTTTAGTACCCGACAAGGAATGAGCATTCAATTCATCGGCCATTTTATTTACATAAGAGCCAATAATGATATCGCAACTTTTTTCAAGCGGCTCAACCGGAAAATTGTTTAGCACGCCACCATCTACCAACATTTTTTTACCCATAACAACCGGCTCAAACACTACCGGTATAGAAGCAGATGCAATTACGGCTTCAATTAATTTTCCTTTAGAAAGTACTACAGATTCTCCTTTAACCAGGTCGGTAGCTGCAACAAAAAGCTTTATTTTCAACGCATTAAAATCGTCTTTGCCTATCGCATTCCGCAACGTTTTTTCCATCACCTTCATCGAAAAAAAACCTTCCTTTCTCCATAAAAGACTACTCCACCCAAAATAGCTATTCTTCTTCATCAGTTGCAGTATCGTGTCCGGACTTTTACCTGCTGCATACAATACTCCTGCAAGTGCTCCTGCACTTGTACCCGCAATAGCGTATGGTTTTATACCCAATTCTTCCAGCAACTTTAAAACACCCAAATGTGCAAAACCCCTTGCACCGCCGCCTGATAATACATAACCGATTTTCTTTGTCATACGTTACTGTTAGCCTGATACAATTGCTGCAACAACAATTGTAGTGATGCAGCCTTGCTTACTGGCACTTGATTTAAATCAATCACAGTAAAAATAGCTTTTATCAATCGGTTCAATCAATTAAAATTGAGTGCATTTAAAATCGTTGCAAACTTCAGGGTTGCCAACCTTTCGAAATTTACTACTTAATAGGATAATCCTTCAAAAGCTTGACAACCCTTTGCTGTAACCTAACCCTGTTTCTGAGAGTCCATGTTCAATTTATTTTTTTTCCTGTTTAATTCCTTTATTTTCTATTTCAGTTTTCAACTTTGCCGAAAGCCCGGTGCGGCACTGGCAATATTTAGCATGCTAAATATGCCAGTAAATTCGGTGCTGTAGTGTTGTATTTGCGGGCATGCGATGCGCCCAATGCTATTCTCTATTGATCTTCATGCAAGTAGTTGTAGAGTGCTGTTGAAGGCCCATTAAGTTGCAAAAGAAAACCTGCTCATACGGCCCACTTACCCTTTAGCTGATAAGCGAGTAAAATAATAAGTATTCCAATACCAAGGTATAAAAAGTGTAACCAGTTAACAGCATGTATTAACAGCAGCTGCACTACAATCCAGCCACACACAACAGCACCACTTGCCAAAGCCCAGTTATAGCCCTTTACATTTTGCCGGGTGGTAAAAAATAATGCCAGTATGTTTATGCCACCAACAACGGCGGTTAATATAATACCCGGGATTTTAAAATTTTTAAAAGGAGTTCCATCCAGCAGGCTGAGGGATAAATTAAATATAACACCATCCGGATTGCTTATCATCAACAGGCCTGAAATCGTTGCAGTAACAGCAACAAATGCAATCAGAATCAATAGTATTTTTTTCATAACTCTTTTTATCATATAAATACCCCACAAAGCAACTGCTTTTACTTGCATTTTATACTATTAATTCTCAATACTTTTAGTGATTGTCGTCAGGTATTTGGAGAAGCAATATTTTCCACAAACACACTGAGCACAATCAACTCTTTTCTTGATTACCGTCATTGGTTTCTTGTGGCAAGCCGGGTAGTTTTGCAACAATAAAACTTGACTATCATGAAAGAAGATAATACTGTAATTAATAACCTGCACAACCTGCTTGATTTTGATGCACGCAAATTTATCAGTGCCGAGGTAGAGCTGAAAAATAAATTACCCACCTGGATTACCTTGGCTGGGTCGCTTAAATTAAAGACGGTATTGCAAAAGTATCTTGATTGTGTACAGCAGCATATACAAAAAATGGAAGCTTTTTACGAAGTTGAAAAAATTATTTCTGTTAATCTTACCAACAGAATTATGCTGGCATTTATAGCTGAGGCAGATGAAAAACTGGCGTATTGTAAAGAAACGGCAATAAGCGATGCCTGCCTGTTGGCAAACATTCAGTCAATCAATCATTTTAAAATAAGTGCTTATGGAACGGCAGCTGCATTTGCCAATGCATTGAATATGGAAAAGCAGGCGGCCTTGTTTCATGAAGCAGAAATAAACGAAAAGAAAATTGATGACCGCCTGTCTCAGTTGGCAGAACATGAAATAAATATGGATGCCAAAACAGCTGTTTTTTTACATACGTAAAAGTGGAGTGTTTACTGTGCATGAAATTATTTAGACAGGTTAATTAATAAGGCAGGCATTTCTATTGTATGACTTTGAATTTTGTTTACCAGTGAGGCATTGGAAATTTGTTTTAAATGCATCGGAGCATCAGCAAAAGTAGCAGTGCAATACTTTGGTTGAATTGAATAATACTATTTGATAACGATTAAATTAAAAAATATGAAAAGCGACTATCAAATTCAAAAAGATGTAATGGAACAATTAAAATGGGAACCCTTTTTAAGTGCTACCGAAATTGGCGTAGCTGTAAAAAATGGTATTGTAACATTATCAGGAATAGTTGATTCTTACACAAAAAAACTGGCTGTAGAAAATGCAGCAAAAAGAATAGCAGGGGTTAAAGCGATAGCGGAAGATATACAGGTTGGCATTTCTCCTACCAATAGAAAAACAGACACAGAAATTGCGGCGGCAGTGATGAATGCATTAAAATGGCATATGGCTGTGGAGGAAGAAAAACTACAAGTGAAAGTTGAAAATGGAAATGTACAATTAGAAGGAGAAGTACAGTGGGATTATCAGCGGAAAAGTGCAAAAACCGCCATTGAAAATTTAACCGGGGTTCGTGCGGTACTAAATTTAATTACTGTAAAGTCAACCATTGAGGCTATTGACATAGAGGAGAAAATAGCTGCAGCTTTTCGCCGGAGCGCTACTATAGATGCAGCGAGAATTCATGCGGAAGTGATAGCGGGTAAGGTTGTGCTTAGAGGAAGGGTACGCTCAATTGCAGAAAAAGAAGATGCCGCAATTGTAGCATGGAACGCACCTGGTGTAAGCTGTGTTGAAAATAAATTGCATATGGAAATTCCGGTACATGCATTTGTGGATTAAAAATTGAAGCATTTATAAATTGCCGCAAGCATGTTTTTTAATGGTTACCTCAGTCTGATGAAGATGTAGGTAACCATTATTATTTTAGTATCGGCTAAGGGTTATTTTTACAGATAGACCAAAAAAGAACCCAACAAAAACCTTAATATTAAACCTATTTATTATCTTGTACTGTATTTGTGTTTAAAATGTTTTTCCTGAGAAAATCCGTTACCAACAGTTATCATTATTTACCCCATTTATGAACCAACTCAAGACCAGCATTTCAATACTTTCTTTTTTAATAGTATGTGTATTAGTCGCAGGTTGTCACAACCCTGCTCCTCCTAATGAACCCAAAATTGTAAGCACTCCAGAAAAAATGGATAAGCAAACCAGCGAAAGCATAAAAGATGCTTTGGCGTTTGCTGTTGAGCACAATGGAAAAATTGATGACAGCATACGCTTGCAGTTAATCAATGTGGTTAATCTTTTTTATAACAATAACAACTTTGAAAACATTTGGAGCCATAAAGAAAAATGGGAGCCGTTGGCTGATTCCTTGTATCAATTTATTCAAAATGCGGCTTTGGCTGGCTTGTATCCCAATGACTATCATTTTAAAAATTTTAAAACTTTAAAAAGTACATTGGATACCGATTCATTAAAACGAATGGATGCCAACTTGTGGAAAAAGGCAGACCTGATGCTTACGGATGCATTTATGCACCTTGTTAAAGATCTTAAAGAGGGCAGGCTTGCCAGCGATAGCATTACGGTTAATAAAGCAAAGGTTGAAGATGTTTTTTATGCTGAACAGCTTTCACAACTAATATCAACCAAACAGTTAATGCCTCTGCTGGATGCTGTTCAACCAACATTTCCGGCTTATTGGGAACTAAAAAATTGCGTGGGTAATTTTTTAGATAGCATGGATAAGCGAACCTATACGTATGTTACCTATCCTTTTAAACAAGGCGATGAAAAAGATTCTTTAGCTTTTATTAAAAAGCTACAAAAAAGGTTGAGTGAAAGTAAATGCATTGCAATTACAGAAGAATTTCCAGATACAACGCAATTAAAAACCGCTATAAAAAAATACCAAAAACAAAAAGGGTTAAAACAGGATGGGGCAATATCTTCTTCTCTGGTTAAAATAATGAACCTGAGTGATGCGGAGCGTTTTAAAAGAATTGCGATAAATTTAGACAGGTATAAACTGTTGCCGGATACCATGCCGGAAAAATACATCTGGGTAAATTTACCAGGTTATTATTTACAGGTTTGGGATCATGATACGATGGTGATGGATTCAAAAATAATATGCGGTAAACCTACAACCAGAACCCCTTTGCTAAACAGTTACATAACCGACATGGTAGTATATCCTACCTGGACAGTGCCCACCAGTATCATTGCCAAAACATATTTACCTAAATTAAAAAATGACCCCAATTATTTAACAAGGATAGGGCTGCACCTGGTAGATGATAAAGGGGAGACAGTTGATCCCACAAATATTAAGTGGAGTAAATATACAAAGGGGATTCCCTTTAAAGTAATGCAAGGCAGCGGCGACGACAATGCGCTGGGGATTTTTAAGTTTAATTTTAATAACCGGTACGCAGTGTATTTGCATGATACCAATCAACGTTACTTATTTAAAAATGCGGTAAGAGATCTTAGTCATGGATGTGTTAGGGTGCAGGAGTGGGAAAAACTTGCATTTTATATTGCAAGAAATGACAGTATGAATGTAAAGGAAGGCGAAACGTTGCGCTATACTACGGACTCAATACAAACCTGGCTTGCAAGTAAACAACTTAAAAGAATTGGGGTAAAAAATAAGGTTTCATTATTTATTCGTTACTTTAGTTGCGAAGCCAAAAATGGTAAGATTAAATTTTACGATGATATTTACGGAGACGATAAAGCTTTAAGAGAAAAATATTTTACCGATAAATAATTAAACGATTCAATTTCCTTGCATGAGAAAATCTTTATTTGCCCACAGGCATACTGCCAAGCTATTTTTTTTCTGCCTGTTTGGTATTTGTTCTACACATTTTGTTTCAGCTCAAAAAACAACTGCAGCCGCTAAATCTAAATCTTCTGTCGGCAGAGTATTGTACGGACAGGCAAGTTTTTACGCCAATAAATTTAATGGCAGGCAAACAGCAAGCGGAGAAATATTCAGCCAAAATAAATACACCTGTGCATGCAATGTGTTACCCCTCGGCACATGGGTAAGGGTTACCAACCTTCGCAACGGCAAGTCGGTTGTTGTTAAAGTAAATGACCGGCTTCATCCAAAAATGAAAAGAATTGCAGATCTGTCGAAAATTGCTGCAAAAGAATTAAATTATGTAGGGCATGGTTTGGCAAGGGTTAAAGTAGAAGTAATTGGTAAGAAAAAACCTGTCTGAAAAATACGGTAACACTTAATGCATTATTTATAGTTAGCTCAAACTTTCCTAAATTCAATGCCCTTTCCCATTGCTGATTTTTCCACATACTTTAAAATTTCCAATTTCGAAACAGAACAGGGTTACTTAAATAATGGGGCCCTTCATTATTTGTTACTTTTGCACGAAGTATAAAATACAGGTTTTAACGTTTATTAATTTTATGGCAAAAATCGCAATCAATTTAGCAACGGGTAGTTTGCAGAAGGAAGAAATAATTGTAGGAATAGATTTAGGAACAACTAATAGTTTGGTTGCCATCATACATCCCGATACAAGAACACCCATTGCTTTAAAGGAACACAATAGCAGCTCACTCGTGCCATCTGTAGTGCATTTTGATGCGTACGGAAATGTTACAGTAGGAGAGCAGGCTAAAGCCTTGTTGATTACAGAACCCCAAAATACCATTTTTTCTGCCAAGCGTTTAATAGGTAAATCGTACAATGACATAAAAAGCAATGCTTCTTTTTTTTCTTACAAAGTAATTGATGACAATAACCAAAGCCTCGTAAAAGTTCAGGTGGGTAATAAGTTTTATTCTCCTGCAGAGCTGTCTTCTTTTATTTTAAAAGAATTAAAACAACGGGCAGAACACATTTTAAAAACCCCTGTTAACAAAGCTGTAATTACAGTGCCCGCCTATTTTAATGATGCCCAGCGACAGGCTACCAGGGATGCAGGAAAACTTGCCGGACTTGATGTGTTGCGAATTGTGAATGAGCCAACAGCAGCAAGTCTTGCCTATGGTTTAGGTTTACATAAAGACGAAGAAAAAACAATTGCAGTGTATGATTTAGGTGGAGGAACTTTTGATATTTCAATCCTTAAAATCAGCAATGGTATTTTTGAAGTGTTGTCTACCAATGGCGACACTTACCTGGGAGGTGATGATATTGATAATGCCATCGTACAATATTGGTTACAGCAAGCGGGGATTGATGAAGAAGCGTTAAAGGAAAACAGCGCATTTGCACAGTCCATTCGTTTAGCCGCAGAAGCAGCAAAAATTAAGCTTTCGACAAATGATATTTTTGAAGGAACCTTAAATGGAGATGCGTTAACCATAACAAAAAAAGTATTTGAAACCCTTGTTAAGCCAATGGTTGATAAAACAATTGTTTGTTGCACAAGTGCTTTAAAAGATGCAGGGCTGGCAATAAAAGATATTGATGTGGTGGTAATGGTTGGAGGTTCCACCCGTGTGCCTTTAGTAAAGGAAACAATCAGTAATTTTTTTGGCAGGCAGGTAAATGATACGGTTAACCCTGATGAAGTGGTAGCACTAGGTGCAGCAATACAGGCGGATATTTTAGCCGGTAATAACAAAGAAGTGTTGTTGCTTGATGTTACACCGCTTTCGCTGGGTATAGAAACCATGGGTGGATTGATGGATGTATTAATTACACGCAATTCAAAAATACCTAACAAAGCAGCAAGACAATACACTACCCACAAAGACGGGCAGAGCGGTATGAAAATAGGCGTGTACCAGGGCGAAAGAGATATGGTGAAAGACAATAGAAAATTGGCAGAGTTTAATTTAACCGGTATACCGGGCATGCCAGCAGGATTACCAAAAGTAGAAGTGAGTTTTTTGATAAATGCAGATGGCATTTTGGTAGTGAAAGCAAAAGAATTGCGCAGTGGTATAGAACAAAGTATTGAAGTAAAAGCACAGGAAAATTTAACGGATGGAGAACTGGAAAAAATGTTGATGGATTCAATAACCTATGCAAAAGAAGATATTGCCACAAGGGCACTGGTAGAGGCTAAAACAGAAGGAGAACAGCTATTAGAGACCACAGAGAAATTTGTTCAAAAAAATGTAGCTCATCTTTCAAAAGAAGAAATGATGGCAACTGCTGCCGCCATGCAGGCTTTACAATTAGCACTTACCTTAAATGATAAAGATATCATCCATACCAAAGTGGAAGCACTCAATGAAATTTCAAGACCTTATGCTGAGCGTATAATGGATACCGCCATCTCATTTGCCATGAAGGGCAGGGCGGTGTAGATTTTGTAGCGATGATTTTACTGGCATAATTTCCCCGGCAAAGGAAGTCCTGCATCGTCAGCACTCACCTGTTCGTCGGGTGCAGTAAAGTAGGTTTGGTGTCGGTTGTTTGCTTGTATAAATTGTATGCTGTTTTATAATAAAAATCATACACCATTTAGGCTATTCACATTGTGTGTATATTTGTTGGCAGTGCAGGTTTTTTCACAAACTCTCGTTGCCAGTAAGCGTAGTTCGACACCCTAAAAACTTTAACGGATAAAAGATTATTAATGTATAAAAGTATGAAATGAGAAACTTAATTTTCTTTATGCACACTTCACTTGATGGTTTTGTAGCAGGAGCTAACGGAGAAATGGATTGGATAAATTTTGATGACGCAATGTTTGACTTTGTTGCAACCATGACAGACCAGGCAGACACTGCACTCTACGGGCGGGTAACTTATGAAATGATGCAAAGCTATTGGCCAACAGCAGGTGAAAAAGTAAACGCAACAAAACACGACATAGAGCATTCTACCTGGTACAACAAAGTTTCAAAAATTGTATTATCTAAAACTATTAATGATTCCGGACTTCAAAATACCAAAGTTATTAGCGACCAACTTTGGGATAACATAAATAAATTAAAGCAACAAGACGGAAAAAATATTTTAATATTTGGAAGTCCTGGTGCTTCACAATCGTTATTAAATCAAGGATTAATTGACGAGTTCTGGCTCTTTATTAATCCAATGATATTAGGACAGGGCATGCCGCTATTTAAAGATATAACTGGGACGACTAAATTGAAACTTGTAGAGTCTAAAACTTTTGCATGTGGCGTTATTGCACTTCATTATGGAAAATCGTAAACAAATTGACCATTTATAATACGCCAGCTGGCAACAAAAAGTTTGAAGCAAGGCTGACGGAATTGGCAGGCTGACAGTAATAAACGTAAGTCGTGTGGCGGCCTCAAACGTTTTGTGAGAGCCGGTATTTAATTCAAAAATAGGAGGCTGTGATGTGTCAGTACTATCAAAAGAAACCCTACTCTTCATCCATTTCCAGTAATAAATTTGCTATCAAAGCCGTCCATCCGGTTTGGTGAGATGCACCCAGCCCCTGCCCGGTATCGCCATGAAAAAATTCATAGAACAAGTGATGTTCTTTAAAATGTTCGGCTGCCCACTCCGGCTGTTTGCTGTCATGGTATTGAAAAGCACCTGTATCATTCCGTTCAAATATTTTTAATAATCTTTTGGTAAGCTGGTTGGCAATTTGTTTCAGGTTTAGTTTACTGCCCGATCCTGCCGGGAATTCATAGGTGTAGCTATCGCCATAATATTGATAGTACTTTCTCAGCGAATGAATGATCAGATAATTTAAAGGAAACCAGATAGGCCCCCGCCAGTTGGAATTACCGCCAAACATAGAACTGGAGCTTTCTCCAGGCTCATACTGAATGCTGTAATTATGTCCCTGGTAGCCGAATACATAAGGCTTTTCCTGGTGACTTTTCGATAGGGAACGAATGCCGTAATCAGATAAAAATTCGGCCTCATCCAACAATCTTTTTAACAGGTGTTCCAACCGGTCACCAACCATAATGGCAAATAAATAATTGCCATCTTTGTTACGCTTTTCAATATCAGAAATAATGCGGGTTAAGTCGGGCCGGGTAAGTTTGATTACCTGTAAGCGGGTATTGAATTGCCGCAGCTTTTCAAATATATCTTTGTGCATAATCTCAACGGCCAACAAAGGAATGATGCCTACCAGTGAGCGGATCCGCAAACGCTGACTGGTACCATTTTCAAATTGAATGGCATCGTAGTAAAAAGAGTCCTGATCATCCCACAACGAAATATCTTTCTTGCCAATATGATGCATAGCCCAGCCAATATTTAAAAAGTGTCTGAAAAACTTAGCCGCCGATTCTTCGTAAGCCTGGTTGTGTTCGGCCAGCTCCAGCGACATGCGTAACATGTTGATGGCATACATCGCCATCCAGCTGGTGGCATCAGCCTGCTGCAATTTCTTAATACCCGGCGGCATATGGTTTCTGTCGAACACGCCAATATTATCCAGGCCAAGAAAACCGCCTTCAAAAATATCTGTTCCATTGGCATCTTTTTGATTTACCCACCAGGTAAAGTTCATGAGCAATTTCTGAAAGGCTCTTTCCAGAAAGTCCCAGTCGGGCACGCCGGTTTTTTTCTTATCTGCTTCGTACACATACCAAACACCCCATGCATGCACCGGAGGATTTACATCGCTAAAATTCCATTCATATGCAGGAATTTGTCCGTTGGGATGCATATAATATTCCCTTAGCACCACCAGTAATTGTTGCTTTGCAAAGTCCGGATCGGTGTGTACAAAAGTGGATGCATGAAAGGCCAGGTCCCATGCCGCAAACCAGGGATATTCCCATGTATCCGGCATAGAAATAATATTGCGGCAAGTAAGGTGTTGCCAGTCGTAATTTCGTTTGTCGTTACGGTTAGGGGGCGTTTCGTTGGGCTCACCAAACAGCCATTTAAATACATCCAGGTAATAAAATTGCTTGGTCCACTGCAGGCCGCTTAGTGCACTTCGCAGCAATGTTTTATGTTGCGGAGCTAAATGTGTTGGCGTTAGCTGATTATAATATTGATTGGTTTCTTTTTGACGATTTATAAAAATTTCATCAAAGCCGGTCCATGGATCTGCTATTTTTTTATTGCTTAACCTAACCTTAAAAACGGCAGATGCGCCAGGCTCAATTTTTTCTTTTAACCAGATGGCAGCCTTGGTACCTTGCTTTTTTGGATTGACTGTATGCTCGTTGTTAACGACATGGTTGTTGATGCCATCTTTTACAAAAGCCGAATCATTTGGCCGGTTATACATTCGCTGGTTATTGGTTTCGTTGTCGCAAAACAGTTGCTCGCCGCCTTCGTGATAAAGAAAAAAACTACCGTTGCGTGCGGATCTTGTTTGCAGACAATTGGGTGAAACCGAAACAATTTCAGGCTTTGTAAACCGGGGATTGTGTTTCCAAAAATTGCGAAACCAGCAATGCGGCAGCACATGAATGGTAGCGGCCTCCGGCCCACGGTTATATACCGTAACCTTCATCAGGATATCATTCATTTCATCTTTTGCATACTCAATGTAGCAATCAAAATAACAGTCGTTCTTAAATATGCCTGTGTCGAGTAATTCATACTCCGCACTTAAACGGTCCTTTTTATTTTTCTGCACAAGTTCCATATAAGGAAAAGCTTCCTGCGGATATTTGTACAAAAATTTGCAGTATGAATGGGTTGGTGAAGAGTCAAGATGAAAATACAATTCCTTTACATCTTCGCCGTGATTGCCCTCGCCATTAGTCAATCCAAAAAGCCGTTCTTTTAAGATGGAATCCTTTCCATTCCAAAATGCAGGTGCCAGGCATACAATCTGGTCGGCATCACAAAAACCGGCTATGCCTTCTTCGCCCCAGCGATAAGCATAGCTACGGGCAAGATCATGATTAATATAATTCCAGGTATTTCCATTGGGACTATAATCTTCCCTCACGGTGCCCCATTGGCGGTCCGAAAGATAAGGTCCCCACTTTTTCCAGTTTTTATTATTGTTTGAACGGGCTAACCGTTCTTTTTCTGTATCATCCGTCATTATTATATTAAAATATTTATCCTATTTGTAAATAGTAGCCAATTTGTCTAAAAATACGCCTCTTCTGTTGTATAAAAAAGATTGGGTAGCAGAAATGGAAGCTTTTTTGCATGTTGGCGGCTAAAATTCTATTGCTGTGGGTGGTGTATTCACTACCAACCCTTCGCTATAAATGCTGATGTCTATTTATAAAACATTGAAACAACAACTTAATTGATAGATACAATTTGAAAACGTAGCCGGATGAAAACACCGCAGTAGGAGTACGCATTTTGGGGAGTAATTCGTGCCACGAGCCACGGCTGTAGATTCACCTTGATGAGTCAGTAAGGCACAAGGAAAGCCAACGCAGATTGCCTGCCCTTCATTCTCATATCATTGCAAGCGTTTACTTGTTTGGAGATTTGCTTGCATCAATAGATTTACCTTATCAGCAGGCTGATAAGCTTTTTGTGATGAGCTTGTTTTTGTTTTGCGGCTAGTTCAGTCCCGGAAGAGTTTCACGGAAGTTACCTGCTGTTTGTGGGGTATGCTGTGAAAACCCCGCCCGGACTAAAGACTGGCTTTGCTTTTAGTTGAAGACTGTTGATCAAGCCCCAATAGCATAAAACCCACTGTTAGCGGCAGTCAAAGAAGTTTTAAAGCTGGTAATAGCAAAATTTAA
>JANXSR010000221.1 GCA_025352625.1 Ferruginibacter sp. | reverse complement strand
ATTTTGCCATTCAGTTCCAGCTTCACCAACCTGCTTCTGGTGTAAACATTTATCGCTATTTTTTTACCTTCCTGCCCCGGCCATGTCCAGTTTTTTAGTTCATCAGGAAATCCCCACGGAGACCTTAGTTCTTTCTTATCGTCCGGTAAAGGCCGGTGAACCAACATTTCAACCGGGCTATTTCTCCAAACAACATTTTGATAATAAGAAGCAGCTTTCCGGTTACCGATTAAATCTAAATCGCCACAATGGGAATTGAACACCGGCCAGGATTCCGGCTTAAAAAAATACATAAGACTCATCAAACCTTTTGGGGTTTTAACAGACTTATTTAACAAGGCCGGCCCCCCTATTGCAGCCTCCCCAATATAATCCACCGCAGTCCAGCTAAATCCACCGATGACATACGGATACTTTTCCGTTACATCCCAGTTTTCCAAAGCTGCTGCAGGAAAATATTCGGTTGCCATAAAAAGCTTTTTGGGATTTCTTGCATGCTCACTTTCATACCTGTGAATGGTTGCACTGTCCCGCTGGTTAGGATCTATTTTTCCATTCACAAAATAATTGTAGCCATCCACATCAAGATTAGCCAGATGCGGTTGATACTCCTCCCAGGTGTGTTTTATACGCTCAGGCAGCAAGATGATTGCTTCGGTTACGGCCCGTGTAGGGTCTAACCTGCGTACTTCATCTGCTAATTGTTTTGCTATCCGGTATCCAGATGTGTCAGCAGCTTCCCAAATTTCATTTCCAATGCCCCACATGATAATGGAGGGATGATTGCGGTCACGAAGCATGATGGACTGAATGTCTCTCTGCCACCAATCTTTAAAGTAACGGTGATATCCACTTTCAATACCCAGTTTCTCTCCTTCCCACATATCAAAAGCATCTGTTACCACTAACATGCCCAGCCGGTCGCAGGCATCTAACAAGGCTGTTGACGTGGGGTTATGACTTAAACGAACGGCATTGTAACCTGCCTTTTTAAGCAATTCTATTTTTCGTTCTTCTGCACGGTCAATTGCTGCTGCTCCCAGGGGTCCGTTGTCGTGATGAATACAGCCGCCTTTAAGTTTCACCACTTTTCCATTCAGCAAAAAACCTTGTTGCCCGTCAAATTGAAGGCTTCTGATACCGAATAATGTTTCTACATGATCAATGGTTTTGTTGCCTGCTTTTATTTCTGTAATTGCTTTGTAAAGTATTGGTGTTTCAACAGACCATAAAGCAGGATTTGAAACAGTGATTGTTTGGTCATCGGTGTTCGACTTATTTGGTTCAAGTTGTAATGCCTTTTCACTTTGACCAACTGTCTTTCCTTCAGGTGAGACGATGGTAGTATTGACCGTAACATTACTTGCTGTTGACAGCCCGTTAATAACAGTAGTTTTCAACTCAACGGTTGCATTGTTTACGTCGACCGCAGGTGTGGTAATGTACACTCCCCAATTATCTACATGAACTTTATCTGTAACCGTAAGCCATACATGCCGGTAAATGCCGGAGCCGCTGTACCAGCGGGAGTTCTTTCCTTCATTTCGTACCCTGACAGCCAATACATTTTCTTGCCCAACAGGTTTTAGATAGGGCGTTAGATCGTAATTGAATGCGGTATAGCCATAAGGATGATTGCCCAAGTGATGACCGTTGAGCCATACATCCGCATTCATGTAAACACCATCGAAATGAATGGAGACCAATTTATTTTGTTGTGCTTTTGCAGTAACAAATTTTTTTCGATACCAACCAGTGCCCCCTACTGTAAAACCTGTACCTGCTTTTCCTATACTGCTTCTGCTGAACGGGCCGCTGACAGTATCAGCTTTTTGGTTTGGAAGATCTTCAATGCTCCAATCATGGGGCAGATTCACCGTTCTCCATTTTGAGTCATTGTAACCCGGTGCATCGGCCATAATGGTATCTTTTAAAAAACGCCAACCGGCATCAAATGGCTTTGTGCGGTTACCTGCTTTATCTTGTGCATGAACAATCACCACACACACCAGGAAATAAATACTAAAAATTACTTTTTTCATAATTAAGTTTTTGATCATTTCAATTGAATAGTCATCATCGGACAAAATTGTATTACTGTTTTGCTGTGTTCTGCTTAATCCATCCATTTTCCTGAAGCCATTTTGAACAATATTCAAACCAATTAGAACGTGCCGGTTCCATAAAAAAACCATGCTGACCTTTCGGGAAAATATGTATGCCTGCCGGGACCTTATTTTTTTGCAGTGCCAGGTAAAATGCGATGCTGTTTTTTACCGAAACCAAACGGTCATCCCCGGCATGGATAAGAAATGTGGGCGGCGTTTCTGAAGTAACCTGGTATTCATTCGAAAAAAAGGTAACCTGTGCTGCACTTGCATTGGTGCCAATAAGAGCAGCCCTTGAGCCTTTGTGGGTCAGCGAATCGGTAAAGCTTATCACCGGGTAAACAAGTATCATAAAGCTTGGCCGCAAACTGATATTTGATGGGTTGTTGATATACGATCTGCTAAACTGTGTGCCTGCCGTTGCAGCAAGGTGGCCTCCTGCAGAAAATCCCATGATGCCAACTTTTGTCGTGTCGATATTCCATTCCGCTGCATGCGTTTTAACGATCATGATAGCTCTTTGGGCATCCTGTAATGGCCCTATAGATTTATCAACCATGGTCGAATCGTCGGGAAGGCGGTACTTCAAAACAAAGGCCGTCACCCCGATGGAATTAAGTTTTCGTACGACGCTATCACCTTCCATATTGAAGTTTAACATAGTGTACCCGCCACCCGGACATACTATAACAGCCGTTCCATTTGAGGAGCCTGCAGCGGGCAAATAAATTGTTAGCGTCGGTTGCGAAACTTTAGTAATAAAGTGTGCACTATTTTCATGCTCCCTGTTATCTGTTTTAATTGAATTCGGAATACCGCCCTCATACAATGGAATGACCTGCTGACCAAATGACTCCATCGTTGCAGTTAATATTAAAAGGGCAGCAAGCACACTTAAATTCTTTATTTTCATGATCATTTTTTTGTCTTTAATTTTCATTTTCTATTGACCAGCTTTCTATCTTTACTCATCGCCTGTTGTCACTCACTTATGCACCAAAGCCCTGAGCGATGATTTACTTGTACGCTTTGCTCATTTAGCATAAAATGGTTTCTTTCTCTGCTGTGATAAACCCAATTTATCATTATAATATTTCACTATTTCAGTAAGTGAAGCAAGGTTGCTGGGTTTATCTTCTGCATCCCGCTCTATATAAATGTAACCATCAAATTTTTGTCTTTGCAATTCTTTAAACACAGCCGGAAAATCAATCAAACCTTTGCCTGCTGGTACATCCTGTAACTTTGGATTGTTGTATTCGGCAATATCTTTAAAGTGCAATGAAATGATATGCCCTGCTAACTTTTTTAACCCATCTACCGGGTTGATACCACTTTTAGGCCAATGTCCTATATCTGCACAAACACCAAAATTGGGATGGTTTTTTAATGCAGCTAAAACAGAATCGGGATGCCAGTAAACACCCATCCCTTTCCAGTGATTATGAATAGCAACTTTAATTCCATAAACGCCTGCAAGACTATCAACTGCATCCAGCATATTCAATGGCGGTTCTGCTGTTACAAATTTTACATGCAGTTGTTTGGCTATATCAAATTGCTTTTTCCAACTGGCAACATCATTTCCGCCGAATATATAAATTGATTCCATTTTAAAACCCGCCTTTGTAACAAACTGATATAATTTTTCAAGACCATCGGGTGATAGATTCATGATCAAAGAATCTTTGAATGCTGCGCCTGCTTTTTGAAAGGGGAAGCCTTCTAAATATTGAAGCCCGGCGGTATCAACCTTTGCTACCGCCTCAGGAAATGAAAAATTATGAAAAGTATATAATGCAACCCCAAGCTTCCATGTGTGTGGTAAATCAAGCCCTGCAGCTTTTTTGATATCATCAGGTATGTCAGTAATTGATTGAATGGTGATATTCTTGTAATACCCTTCTGCACCTTCTGACTGAAGTTGAATTTTCCCTTTGGTTAAAGGCGTCGTCGTTTTATCCGGTTGTTGCAATACTGCATTTTGAAAAGCCATCACTACATGTCCGTTAACAAGATAGACGGCAGTACCGCCAATTGTATAAAGATCCATCGTTGTCCACTTTGTTGAATCGCTCTCAAAATTTTCTGAGCGCCTGGGGTTTCCGGTTCTACCCACTTGTCTTAACGGTGCATTGATATCCCATCTTAAGTCTTCACCGATTCTTGCTTCGGCAAACGGAAAGATTTTAAAAGTTTTATTGGGCACCAAAAAAAGATCACCGCTTGTATTTTCTGAAATCTGGCATTCAATACCCATCATAAATACAGACCAAAAAGCATCTTCATTTGTTCCAGTGAGATGGAACATAATGCCCATATCACGTGGCAGAGTCAGGCGTGGCGCCCATTTCTTTGTACCCCATTTATATTGTAAGTGCAAATGGTAATTTTCGTATTCCTTTTTTGTTGTGAGCCCGCCATATATTTCACCAGATGCTCTTAACACCTTTTCGCCATTTAAGGCTATAACGGAAAAAACATTTTTTGGATCGTTTAATCCAAGTGGAGTTCCCTTCATACCATCACCCATTGGCGTACCTGCCGGAAGCCCGGTTACACTTGTGTGAGGCACACCGATCCACTTGTACCAGTAGCCTAAATTATTATCCAAAAGGTTTATAGGTTTGCTTTTATTTTGAGCAAAAAATTGTAGCGATAACAGCAGGAAGGGGAGAAGAAACTTTAAAACTTTCATATGTATTTTTTACTTTCTTACTGAAATGATTTGTAATAATTGAAGAAATTATATTGATTATTGATTTTGAAAATTTACAGCTTCTCTGATAACAACCGGACCTATCAATCCGGCAGACATTAACTGATCTTCTTTGTTTTTAAATTGCTTGTAATGAATGTCGCCCTGTTTTGCTTTTCCGATATAGCCATTTAATTGCCCGGTTGTTACACGCACTTCGATCTGATTGGTTCCCTGTTTCAGCAATTGCGTTATATCAAGCATGTAAGGTGAATAAATTCTTTTACCAGCCAACTTCCCGTTGATGTATACTTCCGCTGTAAAACAAACCTTGCCCAAATCAAGATAAAAATGAAAAGATGTATTGGTATCGTTCCATTGAAATGAGGAACTATATATTCCTTCAGCCGATGAAAATTTTAGTTGCTCATTTGTTCTCCAGTCAAACAACGAAGTGCTTTTTATTTCAACGCTATCAGCTTTTAAATTCCATTCTTTTAGAGAGATAATTTCTTTTGTTTTATCCAGCACTATAGATGAATTTGACAATGAAACATTACCGGTATTTTCTTTGGTAGATGCAAACAAGATAACGGAACCATAAGGTGGTATTTGATAAGTGACAGTGGAACCATTATTTTTTATAACAGTTCCATCCTCAGCATTCATCCAATAACTATTGCTGTATTTTTTGTCAAGCGTAAGTGAAAGTGTTTGCCATTGATCACTTTTATTCCAGATAAATTGAACACGGCTGCCATCACTCATTTCTCTTTGTACCTGTCTTGTAAAATGGTATTGCCCATTGAATGCAACTAGTTGATGTAACGCTTTCATCCAGTTACTTAACTCGCTTTCATTTTGAATATAGTTGCTGCTTTTTGCTTTTAATGCAGCAACAATAAATTGCCTCGTTTTTATATCGTTCTGTTGCCAGTTTAAATAAGAAGGTTGCATATAGGGCAATGTGCCTGTAGCAATAAAATTCATTCCTTTAAAAGCAAGTACTTTTATTTTCTCAGCAGTTTTAATTTGTATAATGGAATCATTGGCTAAGATGAGCGCCTGGTAAATGTTTCCCCGGATATTGATTTGCTTGTTACTGTTTAATTGAGCTTCCTGTATGGACAGATCATTTACCCAATCCCAGGTAATGCCACTTGCTTCTAACTGGTTAATGATTGCATATACCTGTTGCGCCCATTTTTCTTTTGCAACATTATGTGGTTCTTTATTGAATGGCAATGGTCCTTCAACTCCTTCCACATAACCCCTGGTTAAAATCTCTTCGGGATTATCCGGCATTCCATCCACATCCATAAAGGGGAAATAAATGAGCACATCCGCATGTGGCTTTCCCGAACGCAAAGCATATTGTGTTCTGTTGATATAATCATTCACCTCTTTTTGATATTTCCAGAAAATATTGCCTTCGCCCAGGTTGGAAGAAAAATTTACCTGTGCTATCATTGGTGAAGAAAAAGGATACCAACCTTCAGGCCCCAATTCGTCAGGCGTATAGCGATAGGGTGCGCCGTGATAAATAATCTGATTGACACCTGCAGCGAATAATTTATCAACCGCAAGCTTTATTTTTTGTGGTGTAGTAGTGTAAGCCCTGTTGATGAAAACAACTGATTCAGCAGATGTAATCGGGCGATTGTACAAGTGTGCACCGGACGTCAAAATTTTTAAATTTGCTTCTGCGCCAAGCATATTTTCAGTTTCAGGTATGGATGCCAAACCAGCTTGCGCAATCATGTCCATGTTCAACCCATAAGACTGTGTGCGATGGAGCAAACCTTGTGGTTCCATCCAGTTCTTACTCGTGTTGAAAAAGCGATCGCCAAGCAGTTCACTTAATGTCAAATCATAATCATATCGCAACCTCCAGTCTTCTTTTGAAAATAAAAAATCCGGGTCAGCATCAGGCCTCATGTAAGAAGCATAATTATATTTTCGCTGCATCTCTGCAGGCAGCCACGGTGTTATGTCGTAGCCCCTCTTCTTTTTAAAATAAGTAATAAAATCCAGTGAGAAGAAACGGTCAACCTGGAACTCATAACTGTCGTTGAAAATCGCACGCATCGGATTACCAAAATATGGTTGCAGGCCAGTTCTTGCACCAAATAAATGCGTGTAATTTTTAAGCACTTTTACAGAATCAAAATGATCTACAACAAATCCCTGCGCAGGGCTTGCAGTCATGCCCTTCGCACCACTGGGCTTGCTCCAGAAAGCAATAATTTTCCAGTCCCCTGCCGGTGCCTTCCAATACAAAGAATCGCTTTTTACATTTGTAGTAAGCACGATCGTTGAGGAGGGGTCCAGCAGAATGGTATTCGTTTTATCATCTACTTTTTTAGCAAATGTTTTAGTGGCAAGTACACTTACTAACCGGGAAGGAATACCTGTGTTGTTTGTTATGGCAGGTAATGCGACAGCTATGTTGACGCCTCCTTTCACATCAAGAGTTGCAAACCCCAACGTTTGAAAACCATCATCAATTGATAAATGCGGCCCGCCGGGAGGCCAGCCGCTGCCATCCGTCATGTCCACTGTGAGGTCTCGTTTGCGGGCCTCCTCCATTACTGTTATAACATTATCATAATAATCCGGCGAATCCCAGGTTACCACTTTTGCCTTTGCCTCTTTAGTTCCGGGAACAAAAAGATTTAAGGGTTGTATTTCTACACCGCCAAAATTGTTGTCTGCAAAAAGATTGATCTCTCTTTTTAATTCTTCCTTGTTTACATTATTGCCGGGCCACCACCAGCGGGCGAATGGAGCAAATTCAATTGCAGGTTTTTTAAAAGATGCTGTATTGAAGTCATATTGCGGAAACCATTTTTTAATTTTGCTGCTATCCTTCCTTAATCCATTCTGTGCGAATGAAAACAAAGAAATTAGTAGTAAAGAAAGGCAGATAGGCAACCGCTGATAAATTTTCATACAATCATTTTTTCAACTCATTAATTGGTATTTGTGGTATTAAGGCTTTGTTTACTTTTTCAGCAACTATGTCTTTTGATAGTGTGAAAGGTTTTGTTAGTTTGATATCTTCACTGGAAGCTCCTGCTTTAATTGTATAGTTTCCTGCATCGGCTATCCATGCCGACTGATTTGTATTGAAAGAAGCAAGGTCTTTTGCCGTAAGTGTAAAGGTGATTGTTTGTGAAGCGCCTGGTTTTAATAAAGCTGTTTTGGCAAAGCCCTTCAATTCTTCTGATGGCTTATCCAATTTACTTTTTGGTGCACTTACATAAAGTTGAACCACTTCTTTACCTGCAACCTTTCCGGTATTGGTAATGGTAACTTTTGCAGTAAGTTTATTATTGAAAGTTGTTGAGCTTAATTTTAAATTGCTGTAAGCAAACTGTGTATAGCTTAAACCAAAACCAAACGGGTAAGCAGGCTTTACACCAAATGAATTAAAAAAGCGATAACCGACATAAATGCCTTCTTCGTAAACAACTTCTGTTGGATTATCAGCAGGTGTGCCAGGGAAGTTTTTTGCGGAAGGTTCATCTTCATACTTCACAGGAAAACTAACAGCCAATTTACCAGAGGGATTAACATTGCCAATCAATACATCTGCCACTGCATTACCAGCTTCCAACCCTGGTTGCCATGCCAATAATATTGCATCAGCATTGTCTTTCCATGAGGCTGTTTCAATGGCACCACCGATGTTTAATATTACAATCAGCTTCTTACCCTTGGCATGAAAAGCATCAGCAATATTTTTGATAACTGTTTTTTCATTATTGGTTAAATTAAAATCACTCACTATCCGGTCAGCACCTTCACCCGCATTACGTCCAATGGTATAAATAGCTACTTCCGAAATATTAGCGGCTTTTTCAATTGTTTCTGAAGTGGCTTCCCATTCTGGTGCCATTCGGGGCGTTCCCAGGTTAAGCGCTATTTTTTGGGGATGCGCAAGTTTGTCCTGCTGAATATGATTTGTATAATTTATTTTCAAATCTTCCTGTATAAAAAAGCCTGCGTTTGCTAAGCCATTTGCTATTGGTATATTGTGCGATACACTTACAAAGCCGCTTCCGGTACCGCCAATAACTGTTTCATAAGATGTATTTCCAAACAATGCCAGCTTCAAATTTCTATTTAACGGCAATGCATAGTTGCTATTTTTTAGCAGTACCATACCTGCTGCAGCGGCATTTCTTGCTATTGCAGCATGAGCTTTAAAGTTGGGTACGTTGGAGTATTTATATTTTAAAAATGACGGTGTTTTCAAAATATAATTCAGTATACGTCCAACATTATTATCTAATAGTTTTACGTCTAATGTTCCATTATTTACTGCATCAATAATTGCCTGCGATTTACTTTTATTTCCCGGTTCTATCAAGTCATTCCCCGCCTTCATTTGGGCAACAGCATCTTTTCCCCCGTACCAGTCCGTCATAACAATTCCTTTAAAACCCCATTCATCCCTAAGTATTTTTGTCAACAGGTCATTACGCTCCGAAGTATAAGTACCATTGATTTTATTGTAAGAGCTCATCACCGTCCATGGCTGTGCATTCTTAACAGCAATTTCAAAACCCCGCAGGTAAATTTCCCTTAGGGCTCTTTCACTGACAATCGCATTAATAGTATTGCGATGTGTTTCCTGGTTATTAGCTGCAAAATGTTTTATGGATGTACCTACGCCATTAGATTGAATTCCCTTTACTATAGATGCAGCCATATAACCGGAGACAATTGGGTCTTCAGAATAATATTCAAAGTTTCTGCCATTCAGTGGATCCCGTTGTATGTTCATTCCCGGCGCAAGAATCACATCAACACCATATTCTTTTATTTCATTACCGAATGCAACGCCAACCTCTTTTACCAGTGTGGTATCCCAGGAAGATGCCAGTAATGTGCCTACCGGCCAGGCGGTAGCATAATAGGTCTTCGAACTATCGTCTTTGCGATAGGGGTCAATTCTTACGCCTGCAGGTCCATCCGCAAGCACAGTGCCTGGAATGCCGAATCGGGGGAAATTCATAGTATTACCGGCAGCTCCCGGCACTTTTCCATCTGCCTCTCCTATTACGGTGCCACTTCCGGCAAAACGCATACCGGTACCCACTACCAGGCTAGCCTTTTCCTCCAGCGTCATCGCTTTTACTATTTCAGTAATGGCATCTTTACCTAATTGAGGTAAACTGCTTTGAGCAAAAGAAGAAAAGGAAATGGGGAGTGCCAAACACAGTAAGACTGACTGAAAGCGAAACGATTTCATTAAAAATGTTTTGAATGATAATAGTTAGATACCAGATGAAGAATGAAGGTGGCGAAGTTGCCACCTTATGTTCAAAATTATTTAGTTGCTTTAACACGGTCACCTTCTGCATCAAACATACCCATCAGGCTGCCGGTTGTATGATCTTCATCTTTTTTGTCCATTACCAAATTGACATCGTACCCCTGGGTGGTAAAATATACTGTCAACTGGTTCTCTTTTAATTCCGCACTTGTGATTTTGGCTATTTCCGTATTGGTAGAATCCTTAACAATACCAGTCATTGTAGCATCTTTCTTTTCAAGAACAAATATCATTTTAGAATCACCACCCGGTGTGCCTTTTACCAATACACTCCAGGTACCGGTAAAATATTCCGCTCCTGTTTTAGCCTGGGCTTTTGCACCCATTGATAATAAAAGGAAAAATGCGCCTGCAATAACTACGTTTAACTTTTTCATACTTAATAATCGTTTTTATGTGTTTTTAAAATTGTTTACAAATTTGATGATGGCCAACTGAGAAAAAACGGACGTCTTTTTTAAACTTTTACCGCCGGATTCTTTATTGATTTACGAATACCTTCAGGTCTTTTCTTCCCGGCTATCATTACTCCTTCCTGTATTTTTAAAGTCCGGATATGCGCATCCAGTTCCCGGATACCTTTCTCCGTACAAAAGCCTCTCATGTAAAGCACGATCGTATTTGAAAGAATATCATACAAAGAAATCCGGTATTTTTTAAATACCTCCTCTCTTGCAATAGCCGCATATAAAACCAATATGCTATCGACAACAACTTCGGGAATGATGACTTCCTTAAAAACACCTTCCTTTATCCCGTTCTGAATGATTTGGATAAATTTGTCTATGTATTTTTTACTGATCGCTTTTTCTATTTTTTCATTTAACTCCGGATAGTAATACCTCAGGTCTTCAAAAAAAACTTTATTTACCTTATAGGTAATTTCAATGGCGCTTTGCCAGATGTCAAATAAAAGAGGAACTGCTTTTTGATCTTCTGACAGGTTCTCCAGCATTTTGTATTGCTGTGCATGATACAGATGTAAGGCGTGTTCTAATAATTCTTCTTTGTTTTTAAAATACTTATAGACGGTTTTGGTGGAAATACCCAATGGTTCAACAAGCTTCTGTATAGACATTTCCCGAATGCCATATTTTAAAAATTGCTTGAGCGATGTTTCCAGAATTTCATTTTTCATATCTACAATCAATGGAAAATATTAAGTATAAAATATTTTCCAACAAAGGAAATGGAAAATATTGACATAAGCAAATTTTCCAGTAATATTTTTTGATTGTAATAATAAAGTACGCTGCTGTTGCCGGATGAAAACCGGTAAACCATCTGCAAATAATATTTTGCCCTATAATAACTTCTGTGTTTGGATTGCTATTTCCGTCGTACTCGTTTGGTTGTGGAGGCCTAACTAATTTGTATTGTTGTACCGGCGGCCATTAACATGAAGGAAGACTTGATTTATCCCTTCCGGCAGTTGCTATTGCTTATCTTTCTACAATTAAAGGAACCGGCAGTACGACCTTCTCACCCTATACAGCAAAGGGTTTCATTAATATGAAACCCTTTGCTGTATATTTCTAACACACTTCGATAG
>JANXSR010000260.1 GCA_025352625.1 Ferruginibacter sp. | reverse complement strand
GGTCTGCATACGCTGAGCCATTGCTGAAACCCGGCTCGGCTAAGCCCCACTCCTTAGCCTTGTTCGTAAACGTTAAATCCCCATTGTTACTGTAAGCATAGTTCGATAACGCATGCGAGGGCATTAAATCTATTAACTTTTTATAGGCACTTTTATCCTTATCCTTACTGGTCATGATGCCATTCATTACCTCATAGTTAGAAATATACTGAATGTAATCTTCGTTGGTTAAGTCTTTGTAAATACCATTGGCAATAAAAATATCTTTAAAGCCATCATTGTTTAAATCGGTAATTAATGCACCCCAGCTCCAGTCGGTGGCATGCACACCCGCAAGGCGGCCGATATCACTAAAAGTATTGTTGCCATTGTTTAACTGAAGCATATTTCGGGTGAACTGGTTCCAGTAATCATATTTAAGATCGAGCTTGTATTTATCCCAGTTTTCAAAAGTCGTATTCACTTTTATCCGGGCTTCCTGCTCTGGCAACATCTCTGTTACAAAAATATCGGGATGACCATCGTTATTGATATCGCCCATATCTGCACCCATGGAGGCATTGCTGATACTGTGCATTTGGTTTTCTAAGGTTTCAGTAAATGTGCCGTTTTTATTATTGATGTACAAATAATCTCTTTCAAAAAAATCATTGGATACATAAATATCCTGCCAGCCATCACTGTTTACATCACCCACTGTAACACCCAATCCAAAACCAATAACACTGCCATAAATACCTGCCGCTGCACTAACATCTGTAAAATGCCCGCCATCATTGCGGAATAGTTTGTGCCCGCCCATTGAGTCCCTTACGTTGCGTTCATTTTGCTGCAAATTAAAACTGCCAATTGGCTTAAAAGAATTACTTAAGAGGAACATATCTAAATCCCCGTCATGATCATAATCAAAAAAAGCTGCATGGGTAGAATACCCTTTGACTGCCAGCCCAAATTCTGCTGCTCTTTCAGTAAAGGTATTATTGCCATTATTGATGTACAATTCGTTTTGCTTATTGTCGCCTTTTATGTCGCCGCTGTTACAAACATAGATGTCTAAAAACCCATCTCCGTTTACATCTGCCATGCTTACACCAGTTGACCATTTTGCTTTCTTTAATATCCCGGATGTAGCTGTAATGTCTTCAAATTTAAAATTGCCTTTGTTTAAAAAAAGGCGGTTAGGCAACATATTGGCCGTAAAAAAAACATCAACCAATCCATCGTTATTTATATCGCCTATGGCAACACCACAGCCATTGTAAAAATTGCGATAAGTAAAAATATTGAACTGGTCATCAACAGGTAATTGATTAATAAAATTAATGCCGGTTGAATCTGCACTTAACTGATCAAAAAGCCGGGGTTCCTTTTTTTCATTAGGTGCGCAGGCGGTAATTAAAAAAATTACCGGCAAAATATAAAAGAAGTATTTACTAATCTGCTTCACTACATTGTAATTTAAAAACTTACTTAATGCCATTTTGTTTTTTTAGCTTTTCCTCAATTGTTAAATCAGTAAAATCTGCTTTTACAATCATATCATCAAACCTGCCTACAGTTATTCTTCTGTTACCGTCTACTTTTACATAAACGGTTCCTTTTGCTTTTTCTGAAATTGCCATAAAATCATTCCCGCCAGGATACCATTTTCTAAATAAACGAACAACATCCGGCAATAAGGTGTCTGCAAACTGCGTCTTATTCCATGGTGCCCATCCATTGTATTGAAAAGTTACCCGCATGTTTACAATTTTATTGTCTACAAAATCAGGGTAAAAATTCATACTTGCTGGAAACTTTAATGCAGAATCAATTTTATACAACACCATTGTATTATTGGTTCCATCAGAAATAATTCCCTTCTTATTCAATTCCCAGCAATAGCCGTAAAAATTTTTACTTGTCATGCCAAAATTGATTCCCAGAAACAGGCTATCTACTCTTGTGCCTTTAGCCAATTCGTTTTTAACCAATTTATTGTATTGATCCATTCCTGAAGAGGAGCAACTTGCAACGCCGGTTATAAACCCTATTGCAAATAAATAAATATAAATTTTTCTATTAATTGTCATCATATGTTATTGAAATATTTTTGGTTCTTCGTTATTTCTTGCAACAATCACAAGATTTTTCTTTTTACTTTTTATGCTAATAATATCTCTTACAGCCCCCTTAATGAAAAAGCCGGATTGATTAGTAGGTACAGTTGTAAAGTTACCTTTTCCATCACCTTTTAACAGTAAGCCATAACTGGCATCGTAAATACCTGCCTCCGGTTTGCTCTGGTAAAAATTACCTCCCAACAAAATATCTGCTTTCCCATCGCCATCATAGTCACTTACCGATATGCCACTCACTGTAGAAAACTGTGCTTCCATTGGTAATGGCTTCAGCGTGAACGTACCATTTTTGTTGTTCACCAATACACTGCTCCGCATTTCTTTGGCTTCCAGCTTTACTGCTTTGCCAAGCTGCTCTTTGCTAAAAATGTCTTCTATCGTTTGCTCTTTGTAACTGTCGTATTTTAAATACTTTTTCTTTAGGTAGGGAAGCTCTGCTACAAGGTCGTGCCGCAATACCATTGGGTAAGCTTTGTCGCCGTTGTAACAGGTAATGATTTGCTCTATACTCCCGTTCTCATCAAAGTCGCTTACATACATGCTCACTGGTTTGTGTTCGCTGCATTTAAAACGGCTGTTTAGGCCGTGGTTGCCTGCTATTATATCATCGTAGCCATCACCATTTACATCGGCTATTACCAACCGGTTCCACCAGCCGTTGCTGTTTTCTAAACCGGCTGCCTGGGTTATTTCTTTTAATTGTCTGCCGTTTTCGTTGTGGAAGATTCTTACCGGCATGTATTCGCCCGTTACTGCTAAATCTGGTTTGCCGTCTTTGTCATAATCAAACCATTTGGCATCAGTTATCATCCCCGCCGATATTAATGCAGGGGCTGTCTGTGCTGTTACATCCGTAAAGATGCCTTTACCATTGTTTTGCAATACATAGCCTTTGCAGGGTAGTCCATACTGGAAGGGTTTTAAACGTACCCCTACAAATAAATCCTGGTCCCCATCTCCATCATAGTCGGCAGCTGTTACGCAGGAGGAACTTTCAAAGATGGTGGCGGAGGGTAACAGTTGGGGCGATTTGGTGAAGTTGCCTTTGCCATCATTGATATACAGCCGGCTGATTAATTGGGTGGAGTTGGCAGAAAACTCGTTGCCGCCGCTGCACACAAACAAATCTTTATCGCCGTCGCCGTCTGCATCAAAAAATAAACAGTCCGTGTCTTCGCTGCCTTTATCCTGCTCCAGTAAATTTTCGTTGCTCTTTTTAAATCTTCCTTCGCTGGTTTGTATGTATAATGCACCTGGCTGGTCCTTTGCCCCGCAGATGTAAAAGTCTTCTAATCCATCGCCGTTTACATCCCCTTTGGTCATTCT
>JANXSR010000107.1 GCA_025352625.1 Ferruginibacter sp. | reverse complement strand
CAACACCTTACTGGGTTACTTATTCTGAACTGGTTAAGATTGCCCGTGGTGTGGTGGTGCAGGTAAGCACTTCTCTTGAAAGTGGTTTTAAAGTTACGCCTGCTCAGCTGGAAGCAGCCATCACAGAGAAAACCACTTTGTTCATGTTTTCTTCTCCCTGCAATCCTTCAGGAGCCGTGTATAGCAAAGCCGAATTGGAAGGCCTTGCAAACGTGTTGAGAAAGTATCCAAATGTGTACATCATTGCGGATGAAATTTATGAGTACATCAATTTTGTAGGAAAGCATGAAAGCATTGCACAGTTCAGCGATTTAAAAGAAAGGATTATTTTAATAAACGGATTAAGCAAAGGGTTTGCTATGACGGGCTGGCGCCTTGGCTACATCGCGGCCAACGTTGATGTTGCAAAAGCATGTGAGAAACTACAGGGGCAGTTTACAAGCGCCACCTGTTCCATTACTCAAAAAGCGGCCGTTGTGGCATTGACAACTGACCTGAAACCTTCTATGGAAATGGCGGAAGAGTTTACCCGCAGAAGAGCCAAAGTAATGGAAATAATTAAAGATGTACCGGGCATAAAATGCAGCGAACCAGAAGGAGCGTTTTATATTTTTCCTGATGTATCATCTTACTACGGTAAATCAGATGGTGAAAATGTTATTACCAACTCGGCAGATTTTTCTATGTACCTGTTGAATGTAGCACATGTATCTTCAGTAATGGGAGAGGCGTTTGGTGAACCAAAATGTGTTCGTTTTTCTTTTGCCAATAGTATGGTTAATATTGAAAGGGCATGGGTTAGAATTATTGATGCATTGGCTAAATTGAAATAGCTTAGGGCGTAAAGCTAAAAGCATAAGGCGCAAGGCTGAAAGCATAACACGAACGCTGATTCCTGTTAGGCTTTCGGCCTTTAGTTTTAGCCTCCCTTCATCAGCAATTCATGAATTTTTAAAACCTGTGGTATCACTAATTCCTGCTCATCATTTGTAATTACATAATCACACAGGTTCATTTTTTTATCTTCTTCCATTTGCCTGCTCATCCTTGCTGTTACCGCTTCTTCTGTACTATTATCTCTTTGCATCACCCGGCTTATTCTCAAAGGTGCCGGAGTATATACACCAATCACTTTATCTAAACATTTATTTGCCCCGCTCTCAAATAAAATAGCAGCTTCCTTTATGGCATAGGGACTATGTTGTTGTTGCATCCAGCTTTCTGCATCGGCTATAGTTGCAGGATGTACGATGCTGTTTAACTGTGCCAGTTTATCTGGATTATTAAACACCAGTCCTGATAAATGGGGACGATTCAAAATGCCATCCTGGTAAATTTCTTTTCCAAATACAGCGATAAGTTTTTCCTTTAAGGCAGCATTTTCATTCATTAATTTTTTGGCGGCATCATCTGCATAATAAACGGGTATGCCCAGTACTTCAAATACTTTTGCTACCGTACTTTTTCCGCTACCCATACCACCTGTTATGCCAACCTTTAAAATCATAAGTTTATGTCTGATGTCTAATTTATTGATGTCTGATTTATTTCAGATTGTTAATTCATTCTTTTACCTGCGGATTATTTTTATAAAGAAAAAACCGGACGCTTTTAAACGGCCGGTTAAAATTATAAATTAAATATTGCATTGTCACTAAGACACTAATTGAAACCTTCTTGTTTTTGAAGTCCTGCCTTGTCCCCCTTTAGGGGATAGGGGTTATGCTTTAGTTTCTGTGGCAGCTTTGTTTATTGCAGCCGACATCTCCAAACTAATGGTGCTTTTTTCAATTTTAAGATAGCTGCCCGGACTTACTTCCAGGCTTAAAGTACCATCTTCATTTACTTTATTGATTGTGCCATGTATACCGGCAATCGTTACTACTTTATCACCTTTTTTTAAATCGGCAATAAATGTTTTTTGTTGTTTTGCCTTTTTTGCCTGAGGCCTGATCATGAACATCCAGAAAACCAATATCATCAGTCCCATAAAAATTAACGAAAAACTGCTGCTGCCTTTTCCCTGAGGATCCATCATTAAAAAAATACTTAATAGTTGCATGTTTGTTGAATTGATTATTAAAGATTAAAATTTTATTTATTTTGCCGGAACAACTTCGCCGTTCAATAGAAGCTGTGGAAATTCCGGACGGGCATTGGAAGTTACCGATATTGTTTTGTTATTCATTCCTGCTTTTCCTTTACTGTTGAATACTACTTTTATAAATGCAGTTTCTCCGGAAAGAATTGGTTTTTCTGGTTTTTCAGGTACAGTACAACCACAACTTGCAGTTGTATTGGTTATAATTAATGGTTTATTACCGGTATTCTTAAACCTAAAATTGTATGTTACTTTTTCGCCTTCAGTAACAGTACCAAAATTATACAGGCTATCTATAAGTTGTACCGTTGTACTATCCTGTGCTGCCATCTCCGCCATAGTAGCAGTTCCATCTGCAACCTTATCTTTTCGTTTAACATTGCAACAAACAAAGATTATTGCAACTATTATAAATAAACTAATTTTTTTCATTCCTTCTTTTTTGCAAATGTATATTTTAAAGCGTACTGTTTTTAAAAGTCTTCTTATTGATCTTTCCTTCAGCGGTAAGTTCTTTATGAATATTATCTAAAATACCGTTGATAAATTGTCCGCTCTGTGGTGTGCTGTAATCTTTTGCAAGATCAATATATTCATTGATGGTTACTCTTGTAGGAATGGTTTCAAAAAATAAAAATTCAGATATCCCCATTTCAATAATGATCAAATCCAGCGCAGCTATACGGTCTGCATCCCAGTTTTTTAATTTAGGTTTTAGTAACTCCATGCTCACTTCTTTCTTTTCAATGGTAGTTTCTAAAAGACCTTTGGCAAAATCCCATTTTTCTTTGCTTACAAATTCATTAAAGTTATAGCTGCCTGGTTTTTGTAAAAAATTCAACATCAGTACGTTCATCATTTCAGCATCATCATCCCAGTTAATAAAATGCTCCTCTACATGACTAATGAAGTGCTCATTTGGCAGCATCAGGTTGGTAAAAATAAATTCAAGAATATCTTTTTCTCCTTTTTTATCCCTGTTTTGTAACCCAATATAATCAATGTATTCTTCCGAAAGCGCAAGGGCCTGGTAAGTTTTTTTTAACAATTCTTCATCAATTAGCAATTGTGGTTTGGTTTCACCACAGGCCGCAACGTAACTTGGTTCTTCCACAATTTTCCACAACAATTCATTACCGGTTATTTTGGTATTAATATTAAGATCCTGTTGGGTAGGTAAATGTTTGGAAGCTTTTTTTAGTGCATCCTTTTCTGCATAGCGGGCTACTTCACTTAAAAAGTAAACGAGGTAAACAAACAAGCGGCGACTTTGATCAATCTGCTTTCTTAAAAGCCTTACTGCTTCTGCAGGATTTACATCGTTGCCCATACTATCTAACGTATACAGGCTTTGCATTACTTTAATGCGGATATTTCTTCTGCTAATCATTCTAAAAGAACTTTATTTGGATGGCAAATTTAAGGGATTAAAATTTGGCAGCAGACAGTTCGGTAATTTATCATTAATAATTTACTTGAATTAGATAGATTGCCTTATTGACACTAATAGTAATTATCTGGCGAACAAACATTTAGTTAATGAAAAAATGTCTGCCATAATTTGACTATTTACTGACAAGTATGCCAATTATATGCTTTGGTATAAAATTGGTGTACCATCTTTGCCCAACATTTAACAAGGGCATTTAATTTAAACAATCAAAAATCAATACTATTATGGCTAAGAAGTTAAGCATTACACCCTTACATGACAGGGTGATTGTGAAACCAGCAGCTGCAGAGGAAAAATCTGCAGGAGGTATCATTATTCCGGATACAGCAAAAGAAAAACCACAACGTGGTATAGTTGTAGCAGCCGGCCCAGGTAAAAAGGACGAACCAGTTACAGTAAAAGCAGGAGATGCTGTTTTATATGGTAAATACTCCGGTACTGAAATTACTTTTGAAGGTGTTGAATACCTGATCATGAGAGAAAGCGATATACTGGCAATTGTATAACACCCATCCCCTGAAGGGGAGAAAAAAGTTCTTTTAATATTGTTACATTTTTAAAAAATAAAAACCTGGTAAGCTCCGCAGGTTTTGGTCCTTTCGGGGACAGGAGCAATTTTTTATGGCAAAAATGATATTCTTCGATATAGAAGCCCGCAACAAAATGAAAAAGGGCGTAGATACTTTGGCTAACGCAGTTAAAGTAACACTTGGACCAAAAGGTCGTAACGTGGTTATTGAAAAAAAGTTTGGTGCACCACAGGTAACCAAAGATGGTGTTACAGTAGCAAAAGAAATTGAACTGGTAGACCCAATTGAAAATATGGGCGCACAAATGGTAAAAGAAGTAGCTTCTAAAACCGCAGATCTTGCAGGTGATGGTACTACAACTGCAACTGTTTTGGCGCAAAGTATCATCAGCGAAGGTTTGAAAATGGTAGCTGCCGGTGCAAATCCAATGGATTTAAAACGTGGTATTGACAAGGCAGTAAGATCTGTAGTA
>JANXSR010000046.1 GCA_025352625.1 Ferruginibacter sp. | reverse complement strand
AAAGAATGAACGAATTCTCCCGGATCAAGGTCACAAACCTGTGCAATCATCAGGGTCAGTAAAGCATAAGAAGCAATGTTAAACGGCACTCCCAGAAACACATCAGCCGAACGCTGATACAACTGGCAACTTAGTCTGGCTTTCTGTTCTCCCTTCAGGGGATTAGGAGGTGTAACATAAAACTGAAACAAACAATGGCAAGGCATTAATTTCATCTTTGGCAAATCGGCTACATTCCAGGCACTGATAATCATCCGGCGGCTGTCGGGATTGGTTTTTATTTGATGAACCACGTCTTTTACTTGGTCCACTTCCACCCCATTTGCTCCCTGCCAGCTGCGCCATTGCCTGCCATACACCGGCCCAAGATCGCCGTTTTCATCAGCCCATTCGTCCCAAATTTTTACGTTGTGCTCTTTTAAATACTCAATATTGGTATCGCCTTGCAAAAACCAAAGCAATTCGTAAATAATACTTTTAAGATGGCATTTTTTTGTGGTAACCAAAGGAAAGCCATTGGCTAAATTAAACCGCATCTGGTAACCAAAAACACTGCGTGTACCCGTACCGGTACGGTCACTTTTATCTGTACCTGTTTCTTTAATATGTGTAAGAAGTTGAAGATATTGCTGCATAGGTGCAAGTTAAGCCTCCCTATTTTAAACCTTTTAAAAATGACTTTTTTTTTAGTAACAAAAATCAAAGGGAAATGTGAATTGAATTTGCGAATTTTGAAAAAGCCAAATTGGCATTTCTTAAAAGCATAATATGAATATTACTATTAGAAAAGCAGTAAAAGAAGATTGTAGGAGGATGTTGGAACTGATAGAGGAATTGGCCGTATATGAAAAGGAGCCCACTGCGGTTACTGTTTCATTTGATCATTTTGTAGAAAGTGGATTTGGTGAAAACCCCGTTTGGTGGGCATTTGTTGCCGAGATTGATGGAAGGGTGGAAGGTTTTGCACTGTACTATATCCGCTATAGCACATGGAAAGGCCAGCGAATGTACCTGGAAGACTTATTGGTAACTGAAAAATTAAGGGGCCTTGGCGTAGGCAAATTATTATTCGATCAACTTTTTGAAGAAGCCAAAGAAAAAAAATTCAATGGCATAGCCTGGCAGGTTTTAGACTGGAATGAACCAGCCATTAATTTTTATAAAAAACTTGGGAATGTAAGTTTTGATAACGGGTGGATGAATTGCAGTGTTGATTTTTAGGCCCAACACTTACCTTTGCAATTCTTCAATAAATCACTTAAAGTAAACATATGGCACAAAAAATTACCATGGGCGCAGATGGAAAGCTGGCAGTTCCTAACAATCCTACTATCCCATTTATTATAGGAGATGGCATTGGCCCGGATATTTGGGCCGCGGCCGTTAGAGTTTTTGATGCAGCCATTACCAAGGCGTATAAAGGTGAAAAAAAGATTGAATGGATGGAAGTGTTAGCTGGCGAAAAAGCTTTTAACGAAACTGGCAGCTGGATGCCCGAAGCCACCATGGATGCGTTTAAGGAATATTTATTGTCTATCAAAGGACCACTTACAACCCCTGTTGGTGGCGGTATGCGGAGTTTGAATGTGGCATTAAGGCAAGAGCTGGATTTGTACGTTTGCCTGCGTCCTGTAAAATATTTTGAGGGCGTACCCTCTCCCATGTGGCAGCCGGAAAAAGTAAGCATGACCATTTTTAGGGAAAATACAGAAGATATTTATGCAGGTATTGAATATATGACCGGCACGCCGGAAGCAAAAAAATTACTCGATTTTTTGATTAATCAAATGGGTGTTAAAAATATCCGTTTCCCCAACACTACTTCGCTTGGCATTAAACCTGTTAGTAAAGAAGGTAGTGAAAGATTAATCCGTTCTGCTATACAGCATGCTATTGAACATAAGTTACCATCAGTAACGATTGTACATAAAGGTAATATTATGAAATACACCGAGGGTGCCTTTAAAAACTGGGGCTATGCGTTGGCCGAAACAGAATTTAGCGGTCATGTGTATACCTGGAACCAATGGGAACGTACCAAAAAAGAAAGTGGAGAAGCTGTTGCCAATGAGGAAATGAAAATTAGCGCCATTGGTGGTAAAGTAATTATTAAAGATGCTATTGCCGATAATTTTTTGCAACAGGCTTTGTTAGCCCCGCAGGATTATTCGGTAATTGCCACCCTAAATTTAAATGGTGATTATATCAGCGATGCACTAGCTGCGCAGGTGGGGGGCATTGGCATTGCACCGGGTGCTAATATTAATTACCTTACCGGCCACGCTGTATTTGAAGCTACACACGGTACTGCACCCCGTTTTGCCAACACCAACACCATGAATCCGTCAAGTGTAATACTAAGTGGTGTAATGATGCTAGAATATATGGGCTGGCGGGATGCGGCAGAACTCATCACCAATGCAGTTGGCAAAACCATCCGCAATAAAACAGTAACTATAGATTTTTATAATTTGATGAAGGATGGCACTTTATTAAAGACAAGTGAGTTTGGGGATGCCATTATTAAAAATTTATAAAGAATTAATAAGCCATAATTTCGAAAAACTTCGAACAGTTGTGGATAGAAATATTTTGTATAAGTGTACGTCGACCGACGTAACAAATGCTAAATAGAATTACTTTTGCTGACTTCAAAAAATAAAAAGACCATGGCCAAAATTAAAGTTGCAAATCCGGTGGTAGAACTGGATGGTGATGAGATGACAAGGATCATCTGGAAATTTATTAAAGACAAACTGATTGTTCCATACCTGGAACTGGACATTAAATATTACGATCTTGGAATGGAGTATCGTGATGAGACCAACGATCAGGTTACCATTGATGCAGCCAATGCCATCAAAGAATTTGGAGTGGGTATCAAGTGCGCTACCATTACCCCGGATGAAGCAAGAGTAAAAGAATTTAACCTGAAGCAAATGTGGAAATCGCCTAATGGTACTATCCGTAATATTTTGGACGGAACTGTTTTCAGGGAGCCTATTGTGATGGAAAATGTACCACGCCTTGTTACCAACTGGACTGCTCCAATCATTGTAGGCCGTCATGCATTTGGCGATCAATACCGGGCTACTGATACCGTTATCAAAGGCAAAGGCAAATTAACCATGACCTTTACACCTGAAGGCGGCGGTGAGCCACAGGTATTTGAAGTATACAATTTTAAGGGAGATGGTGTTGCAATGAGTATGTACAATACCGATGAAAGTATCATGGGTTTTGCAAGAAGTTGCTTTAATATGGCGCTTACTAAAAAATGGCCTTTATACCTTTCTACAAAAAATACCATCTTAAAAAAATACGATGGCCGTTTTAAAGATATTTTTGAAGACATTTATCAAAATGAATTTAAAGCAGCTTACGAGGCAGCAGGTATTACTTACGAGCATCGTTTAATTGACGATATGGTTGCCAGTGCATTAAAATGGAATGGCAATTTTGTATGGGCCTGCAAAAATTATGATGGTGATGTGCAAAGTGATACAGTGGCCCAGGGTTTTGGTAGCTTAGGTTTAATGACGTCTGTTTTAATAACACCCGATGGCGGCACAATGGAGGCAGAAGCTGCACATGGCACTGTAACCCGCCACTACAGGGATCATCAGGCAGGCAAACCAACTTCCACCAACCCTATCGCTTCTATTTTTGCCTGGACAAGAGGCCTGGCTTTTCGTGGAAAATTAGATAATAACCAGGCATTAATTGATTTTAGTTTAGCGTTGGAAGCCGTTTGTATTGAAACAGTAGAAAGCGGTAAAATGACCAAAGATCTTGCGGTTTGTATTCATGGTAATAAAGTAAACCATGGAGAACATTATTTATATACAGAAGAATTTTTAGATGCTATTGATGAAAATTTAAAAAAGAAAGTTAGTTTGTAATTCATCAACAAAGTACCAGATTGTTTATTTAAAAAATTGATGGCAATAAAAAAGGCAACATTTCATGTTGCCTTTTTTATTTATTTAAATAATTACTGAACCTTACAAAATAAGGATCAACAATAAAATAATAATGATGATAGCTCCTACAGAAAGATATACCCTGCTGTTTAAACCGTCAGCTTTTTGTTTCATGTCTTTAAGTTCTTTTTTCAACTCTCTTTTTTCGGTAGTTGATAAATTACTTTTATCCATTTGCTGTATCTCAGTTACCCGGTTGATGATGTTAGTTAACATACGGGCATCAGCAGTGCTATCCGTAAGTGCCTTAGTGCCATTTGCTGCTGTTGAGTTAAATGGTATTGCAAAAGCCATACACAATAAGAAGGATGCAATTTTGAAGAAATTTCTGATTTTCATTTTTTTTAAAGTTTTAAAAGTTAAAGAAGTAAATAAACATTTATAAAGGTTAATAAAGTTGAAACGTAATAGGTAACGTAAATCTTGTTTTAACATTGCGTCCTTTTATTTTTCCTGGTGTCCAGGCTGGCATTTTACTAAATGCACGCAAAGCTTCTTTTTCAATACCATACCCAATATTATCGCTGATAATTTTAGGAGCATATACTTTGCCATTTTCATCTACAGCAAAATTTATTTTTACATTTCCTTCTACCCCATTATCTGTTGCATCTTGCGGATACTGAATATTTTTTTCAAAAAAATTAGCCAATGCTTTTTGTCCACCCGGAAAAGCAGGTAAAATTTCGGTGCTGTTATAATATCCTTCCTTATCCATATTCATATCTCCTGTACCTTTTATATTATCCATCACAATAATCACTTTCCCCTTTTTCCCTTTTTTCGTTGGGTCTGGCTTAGCCATGGCAACTTTGTTTGAGCCTGTAGCAGAATCAACATCAGCAGGCACCGGCATATTACTATTTTTTGAACCAGACATCATTCCTGTATCAGCTTTTGTCATCATAGAACTATCTGTTGCTGCTGACATATTTGCTTCATTATTTTTATCCCTGTTCATATTACAACCGGATATTATTCCTGCTGTTATCACTCCCAAAAAAATCATCTTGTACTTCATAAAAAAATTTTAGTTGTTTAATATTTTCTGTAGAATCCAAATAAGATGCCTGTTTTTTATCCATGTTTAAGTATGTATTCCTTATTCAAAACAGGACTATCCTTAGGCAAAAAGGAAGACTGATTGCTCAAATTGAGGAATAAAATCAACAGATGGTTCCGTAATTCAAAAACACATTCAGCACCTAACCTGTATCTTTGCATCGAAGAATTTCGATATGAGTAAAAAAGGTAAAGTTTTAATGGCAATGAGCGGCGGTATTGATAGTACCGTGGCAGCACTGATGTTGCATAAAGAAGGATATGAGGTAGTGGGCATTACGATGAAGACA
>JANXSR010000007.1 GCA_025352625.1 Ferruginibacter sp. | reverse complement strand
ACTTTACTCTGCAGTTAGTATTTTGACTAGATATGTAAAAGCATTGGGAGCAAATAAATTAAAGCTCTATGCTGTGTCAGTTTCGCAGTGGAATCAGGCAGGGAGAAAGCGCAAAACTGTGACAAACTAATTCGCCAGCATAAACATATAGAACAACGCAACTGAAACAAATACAAGGATGGCGGCGCCTGTTTTAGAGGAGATTTTTGCCCTGCTGATCATACTCATGATGAGTCCGATTGCCATTACCACCAATCCTATCCACACCAAATTGATGTAAGGAAAAATGTAAGCTTTAAGGGTAACAAAATCAATCATTTTATCAGATTCCTTAACGGCTATTTTAAGCTTTTTCTGATCTGCCGTTATGCCTGCAAATTTTATGTACAAATTTTGTGCATATACTGTATCGTCTATCTGGTTAATGCCAAGGCTGTCAATCAGTATCATTGGCGCAGCTTTGTACTGCATGTTTTCTTCGCCTGAAATGGTAATGTTTGCAGTAACAGCCGGGCCGGTAAGCGGAATGTGGAATTTATTGGTGGCAGGATTTTTTGTAACACTATCCAACACCATAAATCCTTTTGAATACAAAATGGTATCACCTTCGGCAACCTCATGTATTTTAAAAGTAGTGGTATCTTTTTCCCTGTCTGGATTTAAAGCATACGAGATGTAGGTAAATACATCATGCGACAAATAATTTTTTGTATCCGGGTTACTGCTCATGTTGTTATTTTTCATGAGGTACACATCGGGGCTAAGTACAAATGATTCTGAAATCTTTTTAGTAGCCGGGTCTTTTCTTTGAAACAATAAATGATAAAAACGTTTGCCTGTTTCGTGGCCTGCGCTATCGTTTAAATAGGTTACATCGTATGGTCCCATTTTTTTAGATACCTGCCGGATAAGGTTTATATTTTCTGCCGCAACATCCTGTTGTTTTGTAAGCGGATCAATGCCCATTGGTATTTCAAAATCTTTAAACTTTTCTGTACTAATCACTTCTTTATTACCTGCAGATACAAGCATACCTGCAATCATTAAAGTAAAGCCAAGGTGAGCAATAGAGCCGCCCGCTGACTTTAATTTACCATGCAGTCCGGTCCAGATATAACCTGCATTGGCTACCACCGAATAGATGGAAGCAAATAAGGCAACATACAAAGCACCTAAAAAACCTGGTCCCTGTTTGTAATAAGTAAAGGGATAAAACACGGCCAGCAAAGCGGTAATAACAGCAGCTATCAAAGTTGGTATGGCCAGCTTTTTAAGCGTGGTGTTAAAAGGTGTGCTTTTGTATTTTAAATATTGGGTGATGGCACTTAACAATCCAATAATTATTGCCACCAGCACCATTACTTTATTGTAAGAAAATTCTACATCTTCAGGCGGGGCCAGTTTGGTACCAAACACAGAGTTAATAACAGGTAAAGATGTTTTAGCTATAATAAACAAGGCAGATAAAAAGAAAACCAGCGAACCAATAAACATCCAGAATTCTCTTGAGCTGGTGGTTTCTTCTTTTGGTATTACAGGGATATTTTTAAAATTGATAATAAACAATACAAGGGAAGGAATTGTAAAGACTGTTAAAAAAGATAAAATTAATATATTCATTGCCCTGCCTGCTTCAGTAAAAGCATGTACGGAAGTATCGCCTAAAATACCGGTTCTTGTTAAAAAGGTAGAGTAGAGTACAAATACAAAACTAAGGATGGCAAATAAATAACTTGCTTTTAAGGAGTGGCCGGTAGCTTTAAAAATAACCATTGTATGCAAGCCGGCAATCATAATCAGCCAGGGAACAAGGGAAGCATTCTCAACAGGGTCCCAGGCCCAGTAACCGCCAAAAGACAAAGATTCGTATGCCCATTTTCCTCCCATCATAATGCCAACTCCTAATACGGCGCCGCTAAACAATGCATAAGGCAGGGCTGGTTTTACCCAATCGCCAAAACGTTTGCTTTGTATGCCTGCATAAGCAAATGCAAAGGGCACAATGGTGGAAGCAAATCCTAAAAATAAAATGGGTGGGTGTATAACCATCCAGTAGTTGCGCAACAAAACATTTAAGCCTACACCATCTTTTATTAAACTTAAATAATCTGTTCTGCCAAAAATAGGGCCGTTGATTTCGTTTCTGGTTAATACAAATGGACTGTTGCCTATCTTGGTGCCAAAAATATAAACACCCATTATCATTAAGGCTAAAAATACCTGCGCAAAACTTACCACCGTCATTACAGGCGCTTCCCATTCCTTCGTTTTTTTAATCAGTAAAATACCCAGCACACAATGCCAGATGGTCCACAATAAAAAACTACCACTCTGGTCTTCCCAGATACATGCCAGCAGGTATTTAAATTCTAATTCTTTTGAAGTGTGTTTATAAGCGTACAGGTATTCGAGGTAATGGTGCGAACAAATATAAAAGATACAGCCAAATACAGTGGCCACTGCAATACTTTGTACATAAAAACTAACCCTTGCATATTTTATCCAGGAAAGTTTTTCTTCAGCATCATTTTTTCGGGAAGCAATAAAATAAGCAATTGAAGCAAGAAGGGAAGCTGTAAAAGCAATTAAAATAAAAATATGTCCCAATTGTCCGATCCATAGGTGTTCTCCTTCAAATTGCATGTGTAATTTGTTTATCTTTTAATCCTTTAAATTCTTTTTATTTACCTGGCAGCAAGCATAAATAAATATGCATTATTTCTATTGATGATGGACAATTGATGCTGCTTACATCTTTTCTCCTACAGTTTTTTCTAATGCTTTCTTATCGTCTTTGTATTTGCTTGGACATTTCAATAAAATATCGCTGCATTCAAAAACGTCCCCCTGCATTTTACCTTTTAATACAATCCTTTCGCTTTGTTCCAGTTCTGCAGGTTTGGTATTGTGATATACCACTTTGGTTACATTACCCAAACTGTCTTTAGCAGAAAAAGCAAGATAATTAGGATTTTTTGCAGGATCATAGTCCATTGGAATGCTTTTGTCTAACCTTGCAATAAGGTGAACATACTTGCCTTGCTTTTGTCTTGCGGAGGCAACTGTATCGTAAGTAGAAAAATCAACCGAAAGCATAATCAACGCTCCAATGGCAATGGCGATGGCAACTAAAATAACAATGTGTGATCTTTTCATAAAGATAAAGTTTTACGCCGCAAAGGTAACACAAAACAAGCTGTAAACTTTTATTTTATCAGGCAAAAAAGCGGTTTAAAAGGTGCATATCTTATTAATAATCTCATTTAGTTTTATTGCATATACACTTATCTTTGCAGCCGTTTTTGCCAAGGCAAACCTGGCAATTGTTTTAACTAATTTTTTGCGATGACAGACCTCTCTACGTTTGATCCTAATTCAGTTGGTAATCCCAACAATAATATTTTTGGTTTACCTTTTTCAGAAGAAGATGCCCGATTAATTATAATACCCATTCCCTGGGAAGTTACAGTGAGCTACAATGCAGGTACAGCAAGGGCTCCGGAGCATGTTTTTAAAGCCAGTCTGCAGGTTGACCTGTTTGACCCAGAATTAAAAGATGCCTGGAAACAAGGCTTTTTTATGCGGCCATGCGATAAAAAGATATTGATGAAGAGTGATTACCTGCGTAAAGAAGCTGAATTGTACATTAATTATATTTCAGAAGGGGAAGATGTAAATGACAATAAGTTTATGTGCAAAACCCTGAAAGAAGTTAATGCGGGCAGTACTTTTCTTAATGATTGGGTATACGAGCAAACAAAAGATTTGCTGGATGCAGGAAAATTGGTAGGTCTGTTGGGGGGCGATCACAGCACTCCGCTTGGATTTTATAAAGCAATAGCCGAAAAGCAGGGCGATTTTGGTATTCTGCAAATTGATGCTCATTGCGACCTCAGAAAAGCATACGAAAATTTTAACTACTCTCATGCTTCCATTATGTATAATTCGCTGGAGGAGATACCACAGCTAAAAAAACTGGTGCAAATAGGAGTAAGGGATTATTGCGAAGAAGAATGGGATTATATCGCCACTACCAATAACAGGGTAGTAACTTATTTTGATAAAGAAATAAGGGAGCGCCAATACGAGGGCCAAACGTGGCAGGTAATTGCCAAAGAGATAATTGATCATTTACCACAAAGTGTTTACATCAGTTTTGATATTGATGGATTGGATCCAAAATTATGTCCACACACAGGCACCCCCGTACAGGGAGGTTTTGAAACAGAACAATTGTTTTACCTATTTAAACTGTTGTTACAAAGTGGCCGCAAGGTGATTGGTTTTGATTTGAACGAAGTGGGTGTAAGCCATGATGAATGGGATGAAAATGTGGGTGCAAGATGTTTGTTTAAATTGTGCAATATGCTGGTTACCTCAAATCCTGTGCAATAATTTAAAAGTTTACACTTGATCTCTACAACGATTTATTTAAAATAGATCCCTGTGATATCCATTGCTGTTAAAGCTGCTGAAAGTTTCCCTTTACTTAAGTCATGTATACATTTACTATAAAAGATAGCAGTCCGGATATTAACGTTGTAGTGGCAAGGTCATTGCTTGCATTGGCTGGCATTGCCTCCCTGTTATATAGAACCAATCAATATTATTTCATCAATATATCAGCCGCCGCTGTTTTAATACTTGCTGCATTTTTTGCAAAAAAACTAACTACATTAATTAAGGGAAATACAATTATGCTGCTGGTTATAGCCGCTGTTATTTTATTTACAGCAACACTTTCCATAGCATTTGCAGCGGTGTTGGTTTTATGTGGAGTGCTGGTTAAAAAATTTAATACGGTACCAATAATAAGCATAAACACAAAAGGAATAACCATTACAAAAATGCTCAGCCATTTAGAACATCAATGGAGCGAATTCAATAACATTATTTTAAAAGACAACCTGCTCACCCTCGATTTTAAGAACAACAAATTATTACAATTGAGCATCAACGAAAGTACGGTTGACGAATACAGCTTCAATACTTTTTGCAGTGGCTTTATAGGCATTTAAAAGTTTATCCTTTGCTGTAGCATTTAACATCTTCAATAGTCAAAAATTCCTTTTATTATTTGCAGTCAATCGCCCTTCTGCTCAAGCAAATGGCTGGGGTACGGGGTGCTGCTTCGAAAGCCCGGTATCATCAAAATAATAAGTGCTCCTTTTGTTTATGGATTATGTTGCAATCGGCATCTCAGCAAAAACAACCGCTATGCCAACCCAATACTCCATTCCTGTAATACATCCTCCATTTGAATTATTAAAGCGCTCTTCCGGCATCTTTCATTTTATCGCAGCTTCTGTTATCCTCATTAATGGAATTCACCATTTTCAGATTCATCATCCAGCTAAAATTATTTGTTATTGCCAATTGTTGCTGGCCGCAGATATTTACCTGGTGGTATTTTTCGGGGCTGGCTTTTTAGCTGATACCCCCGGGATGAATTGTATATTCCGCCTAATTGAGTTACTGACCATTTTGGGCATTGGTATTTTGTTGATAAGTGATCAACATATACTGTTAGGTTGGGTACACTTTCTTTTGTCAGCCGGCTATGGTCTTCTTCTTTACCGGGAATATAGAATTATCCATTCTGAAGCAGTGGATATAAAGCCAACGGGCATTACCATTCCTGATTTTTTGTCAGATGCTGAAATTAGCTGGTACGATATAAAATCAGTTATTCCACGCTACCACAGTATTTTTATTGAAACGCTCCGCAACAGGAAAATCTATTTTCAACTACGAACAAATTTAAAAATTGAGGAACTGCAACAAATTGACGAATTTTGCAGGCAACATCAACAAAATGGGTAAGGGGGTATTGAGTATGGATTGTGTTGGTCCTGAAAAATTATCCAGTAACTCATTATCAATTATCGTTTAATATGACTCCTTACATTTTATACTCCGACGGAGCTGGAAATATTTTTGAAGACACTTCCCTTTATGTAACCGGCCGCAGTGGCTGGGATGCAATGCCCATTGACCAAGAAGACTGGATTGAATTACCTGATGGCGGCAATTTATATGAATTGCCCGGCAGAAAAGGAATAGGCATAGATGTAAAAACAGGCGAAATGCGGTTGTGCGAAAAAGGTTGGGCGGTAGCAGCTTTTATACCACCTGCGCATACGGGTCTTTACATGGCGGCTTATGAAACAGCACCGGACGCACCAACACTTCCCTTATTTTGTTACACGGCTGCCGGATGGTGGGATAATAAATTTTATGTGCCCGCAGTAAGAATAGAAAATGATATTCGCCAGGAATGTGAAGGTTATGATGAAGCACAGATTGCAAGTGGTAAAGACTACCTGCTAAAAACCTATCCGCACAACAGGTTGGTAAAACATTTAATGGAAAATTGTTG
>JANXSR010000392.1 GCA_025352625.1 Ferruginibacter sp. | reverse complement strand
GTAACCAGTCCGGTTCCTGTAACTTTAAAACGCTTTTTTGCGCTTGAGTTGGTTTTAACTTTTGGCATTTAATAACTTATTATAGTTACTCCCTGCTGGCGTTCCGAACAGACGGACACTTTTTGAGCCATGTGGGAAATGTACAAAAAAGAAAAGTTTCTTTTTCGGGCGGCAAAGGTAAGGGAAAATTTATTGAATTTTATATTTCATATAGATCTTTAGATAGATAAAAAGAGAACTTACTACCGGATATAAAAAAAGGAAACAGTTGTTTCCTTTTTTTATGATATTTTCAAATACTAGTTTTTGGGTTTTTTCTGACTTTTTGGAGCAAACATTACCAGCATTCTTTTGCCTTCCATTTTAGGCATCCCTTCCAATGCGCCCACGTCTTTTAAACGATCAGCAAATTTCAATAACAGCAATTCACCTCTTTCTTTAAACATAATAGCACGACCTTTAAACTGAACGTGTGCCTTCACTTTATTGCCATCCTGCAAAAATTTTTCAGCATGCTTGCATTTGAATTCGAAATCATGATCATCTGTATTAGGTGTAAAACGAACTTCTTTAACCTCACTGGTCTTAGATTTCGCCTTCATCTCTTTTTTCTTTTTCTTTTCATCGTACAAAAATTTATTGTAATCGATGATCTTACACACAGGTGGATTGGCACCTGGAGAAATTTCTACTAAATCCAATTGCTGATCCTGTGCCATTTTTTGTGCATCGGCAAAGGAGTAAATGCCAGGTTCAATGTTCTCACCTACCAGCCTTACCTCTGGTACTCTTATCATGTGGTTGGTACGGTGTTCCTGTTGTTGTTCTTTTTTAAAACGTGGGTTAAATGCGCCTCTGGGGGCCCTTGGTGGAAATGCCATTAATTGATTTTATATTTAAAATATTGGGCTTTCGCCCGGGTTTTGATTTAAAGTTAATAATTTTTTTCTATTCGAATGCTCTTTTACTTTTTACCTCTTCATTTACCAAAGCGATAAATTCTTCAATTTTCTGTACGCCAATATCACCTTTGCCCTGCCTGCGTATGGCTACTTTGCCCTCATTCATTTCTTTTTCGCCTATTACCAGCATCAAAGGAATTTTTGCCAACTCTGTATCCCGGATCTTTTTGCCAATTTTTTCATTCCTGTCATCTATCTCAACACGAATATCTGCATTTTTCAATTGTTGTGCCACATTTTCTGTGTAAGGCAAAAATTTATCACTGATAGGCAACAATTTTACCTGCGTTGGTGCAAGCCATAAAGGAAATTTTCCTGCGCAATGTTCTATCAAAACGGCAATAAAACGTTCCATACTTCCAAAAGGTGCCCTGTGAATCATTACAGGCCTGTGTTTGGCATTGTCTTCTCCAATATAAGTGAGCTCAAAACGTTCTGGTAAATTGTAATCAACCTGTATGGTACCTAACTGCCATTTACGCCCGATAGCGTCCCTTACCATAAAATCCAGTTTAGGTCCATAAAAAGCTGCTTCGTCATATTCAATAACAGTTTTTAATCCTTTCTCTGCAGAAGCCTCAATGATGGCCTGTTCTGCCAATTCCCAGTTTTCCTCGGTACCCATGTATTTTGCTCTGTCAGTTTTGTGCCTCAACGAAATTTGCGCTGTGTAATCAGTAAAACTTAAAGAGTTAAAAACATACAGCACCAGGTCAATTACTTTTTTAAATTCGTCCTTTACCTGGTTGGGCATGCAAAATAAATGTGCATCATCCTGGGTAAAACCTCTTACCCTAGTAAGGCCATGCAATTCGCCATGCTGTTCGTACCTGTACACTGTGCCGAACTCGGCTAAGCGTAATGGTAAGTCTTTATAACTACGGGGGGAGGTTTTATAAATTTCGCAATGATGCGGACAGTTCATTGGTTTTAAAAAGAACTCCTCTCCCTCTTGCGGTGTTTTAATAGGCTGAAAACTATCCTTACCATATTTTTCGTAATGGCCGGAAGTAACATATAAATTCTTGTGACCAATATGCGGTGTAATTACAGGCAGATAGCCACTTTCCATTTGAGCTTTTTGCAGAAATTGCTGTAGCCTTTCTCTTAGCATAGCACCTTTTGGCAACCACAAAGGCAGTCCCATCCCAACTTTTTCAGAGAAGGCAAATAACTCCAGTTCTTTTCCCAGTTTGCGATGGTCCCTTTTTTTTGCTTCTTCCAGCAATACTAAATATTCATCCAATTCTTTTGTGGTAGGAAAAGTAACTCCATAAATACGGGTAAGCATTTTATTTTTTTCATCTCCTTTCCAATACGCACCCGCAATATTAGTAAGTTTAATTCCTTTTATAAAGCCTGTGTTAGGAATATGTGGTCCCCGGCAGAGATCGGTAAATTTACCTTGTGTGTACAACGTGATTCCTCCATCCTGCAAATTACTTAACAAGTCTAACTTATATTCATCCCCCTTTTCTGTAAATAATTGTATTGCATCTCCTTTCGAAATTTCTGTACGCAAAAAAGGATTGCTTTGTTTGGCCAATTCGGCCATCTTAACTTCCAGCCTGCGGAGGTCTTCTTCTCCAATTGAATTATCCCCCAAGTCCACATCATAATAAAAACCTGTTTCAAGTGGTGGACCAACCCAAAATTTTACGCCTGGAAACATTGATTCAATTGCTTCGGCCATTAAATGGGCTGAAGAATGCCAGAAGGTAGATTTTCCATTGAGATCGTTCCAGGTTAATAGTTGAAAAACAGCATCTTCTTTAATTGGTCTTGAAAGATCCCATACCTGCCCGTTAACACTTGCTGCCAGTACTTTTCTGGCCAATCCTTCACTGATTGATTTGGCAATATCCATTGCCGAAACACCTGCCTCATATTCTTTTACTGCACCATCTGGTAATGTTATTTTTATCATATTTACTGTAGCTTCATTCTTTAAGTTTGCAAATTTAACGAACTATTAGCTAAGGAAGCACATATCTAAAATATCTTTGCATTCTGCCTTATTTAAAAGAGATTTCAATAATTTTTTGCGCAAAGGATTGTTTAGAACCGTGTAATTTTTATAAATAAATTGTAAGATGAAAAAAATTGTATTGGGGGTTTTGATAATGCTATTGGTCAATAATAATAGTATTGCTCAAAAAATTAATGGGCAATGGCGGGGGTATTTTGACAGTAAAGGAGATATTGTTTTATCTGGTGGTGATAACACTGAATATGTATTGGAAATTGAAATCAACGGATCTGATATCACAGGCTATTCCTACACCTATTTTCAGGATAGAAAATATTATGTTATTTGCTCCCTTGCGGGTACTTATTATAAAAGTACCAAAAGTATGAGGATAACAGAAACTGCAAAAGTAAAAGGGTCAACTCCGCTTGGATGGAGCGACTGCTTACAAACACATATTTTAACCTACGAAAAAAACGGAGATACAGAAGAGATGAAAGGAAGTTGGAGAACGGCACCGGGGCAATTGGGGGATTGCGGCACTGGCTCAACAACCTTAACCCGCAGAACTTTGAGCAAAAATCTTGCTTCGTTCAATAAACCAAAAACAAATGCCCCATTTACAAGCCCGCCAACTACAAAAAAAGTTCCTGATTTAACTAACAACAATAAAAAAACAACTGCGCCACCTGCAACTATAGCTAAAGCTAAACCTGCAACAAAACCAAATAAGCCTGCAACTTCACAGGCAGCAAAAAATGAATCTACTATTAAACCTGTACCACTTGTAAAAACATCGCCTGAAAAAATCTCAACTGAAGTTAAAAAACAACCTGAAATAATACCAGTTATTACAGATGTAAATTTTGAAAAAAGAAGTAGTGAAATCTTAAAAACAATTGAGATTACAGGAGAAAGTTTTAAGGTTGATCTGTATGATAATGGTGCCGTTGATGGGGATAGTATTTCGCTTTTTTATAATGGTAAACTAATATTGTCGCACAAAATGTTAAGTGAAAAACCAATAAACTTAACCCTTGATGCAACCACAGCACATGCTGTAAATGAGTTAACGATGTATGCTGATAATTTAGGCACCATACCCCCAAACACTGCACTGATGGTAGTTACAGACGGTGACAGCCGTTACGAAGTGCGTATTTCATCTGACCTTAAAAAAAGTGGAACCATTCGGTTTGTGCATAAAACAAAAACAGAATAACACTGTCAGAACTTAAAATTCCAGGTAACCGCAGGAATAATTGGAAACAAACTTACCTGTTTACCCTGTACTTGTAATGTGCCATCATAAGCACTGCCGCTTTGATCGAAATAAATGAAGTAGGGATTTTTGCGGCTATACACATTGTAAATACTAAATACCCATTCTGATTTCCATTTTCTGGTTTCGTTCTTTTTGGGCGAATAAATAGCAGCTAAATCAAGGCGGTGATATGCAGGTAAACGATATTCATTAATGCGGCTATACTCCTGCGTTAGTATTCCATTTACTAAATAAAAACGTTGCGGTAATGTAGTCGCATTACCACTACCATAAATAAAAGTGCCAGATAATTTCCAGCGCTTATTTAACTCATATAATGCAACAACACTCAGGTCATTTCTTCTATCGTACTTAGCTGGATATTTTTCACCAAAATTAAGTTCAGGAAATTTTCTCCATGTCCAGCTCAAGGTATAACCGATCCATCCTGTTAAGCGGCCTTTTGTTTTATTGATAAAAAATTCGCTCCCGTAACTCCATCCTTTTCCAAACGTAAAAAAGTTTTCGGTATCCTCCAGAGTATTGGGCGTGTAACCTTCTTGATATTCAATCTGGTTTTGCATGCTTTTGTAATACAACTCCACAGAGGTTTCATACATATTTTCTTTAAAGTTTTTAAACAAGCCCGCAGCATACAACCAACTAATTTGGGGCTTCACTTTATAAGTACTGGGCACCCACAAATCTGTTGGCAACGTGGTTCCTGCATTACTCACCAAATGAATGTATTGCAAGTTTCGTGTAACAGATGCTTTGATAGATGTTTGGTCGTTTATGCCATAGCGCAAGGTAAATCTCGGCTCCAATCCGCCATAAGATTTTACACCATGCCCCTTTTGGTAAACTGTGCTATCAAGTATATTACCATTTACATCTTTTGTATAAATATTGTAAGGCCCTATTTGCTGAAACCAACTATAACGCAAACCTGCATTTATTTTTATTTTATCGCTCACCTCCCACTCATCCTCTAGATACAAAGCTGCTTCATGAGCAAATTTGGGTTGTGGATTTTGAGGAGCAAACACTACTGTATCCTGTGTTCCACTTACAACCGACGGGGTAAATTTATGGTAGGTGTACAATCCGCCAAACTTAATTTTATGCCCGGTAAATGGATATAGATCAAAATCCTGTTTTAATGAAACATCCTTGATACCCGAAGCAAGTTTTATTTTAAAATTAGCTTGTGCGGCTTGAAACGAAAAATTGTAATTATTAAAAACCAACGAAGTATTGCCAAACAACTGTTTATTAAATACATGATTGTAACGTACTGTGCCGGTAGCATTTCCCCAGGGAATATTTACATCCAGACTTCTTTTTCCGTTTACAAAATCAAAAACATCCCTGCCAAAATAACCACTGATGTATAAACGATCTTTTTCAGAAAAACGATAATTTACTTTGGCATTCAAATCATAAAAATAATATCCTGAACCGTAGAACTGGCTCGTTTTTTTAATGAAAGGCTTGGTGAGGGCATCAATATAAGTTCTTCTTGCAGAAATGATAAATGAGGCTTTATTTTTTTTGATTGGACCTTGTATTGAAATCCTTGAAGCAATCAATCCAATTCCTCCTTCAACCTGAAATTTTTTATCATTCCCCTCTTTCATAGAAATATCCAACACACTTGATAAACGACCTCCATATTGAGCAGGCATTCCTCCTTTTATGAGGGAAACATTTTTTATAGCATCTGAATTAAAAATAGAAAAGAAGCCAAATAAATGACCTGTGTTGTAAACAATCGCATCATCAAGCAAAATTAAGTTTTGATCTGGCCCCCCTCCTCTTACATAAATTCCGGCACTGCCCTCGCCAGCATTGCGAACACCAGGAAGCAATTGTATTGTTTTCAATAAATCTACCTCACCTAAAAAAGCAGGTATGGCTTTTATCTGTTCAATAGGCAATACAAAGCGCCCCATTTGGGCATTCTTTACATTAGCATCAGTTTTTTTGGAGGTAATAACTACTTCTGCAAGTGCTGCCTTTATTACCAGATCAAAATCAAGTTGGTTATCTCCCTGCAAATTAACTTGGGTGGTTTTAGGCATATAACCTGCATAAGAGCATATCAACTCATAATTTCCCTCTAATAAAGTGATGGAGTAAAATCCATATTGATTACTGGTAATACCTCTTGCATTTCCTTTAACTGTAATAGTGGCTCCAATTAAAGTTTCGCCATTCTGAATATCTTTTGCATAGCCGCTAATTGTATATTTTTTTTGAGCTGTTGCAAAAAAAGAAATCATTATAAACAAAAGCAAACAAGAGCGTAATTTCAGTTTTTTTGTCAAAATGTATTTTCAATTATTTGTAAACGGATTTTATACAACTCTTATTTAAAGTGCTTTGATGCTATCTTTCACTTCTCCGCAATGCAACATAGTAGCCTTAAATTCGGGATTTTTTTTACCAAGGTAGGGGTTGATAATTTCTTCCGTATTACTTATCCAGTTTGCTTCTTTTCCATCACCAAATGCCATAGGGCAATTTTGCCAGTACAACGTTTTTCCTTCGTAATGAATGGTTTTGAGCAAAGGATAAATACTTTCTCCCACCATTCTAAAATCCTGTCGCATTTCGGTAATATCGCCCTGTTTCAACAGGCTTTCGGCATTGGCTTTTATATCACCTAATTGCATAGCAGCACTCTCTAAAATACCAGTTGTATCCTTAGCTAATTCATTCAATTTTAAACTATCTGTAAGTAGCAGGAATTTTTTTGCAGCTACTTTTGCCATTGCAGTATCTGCTTCTACAAATGCAGCTTTTAAATCGAAATAGGCATTCAACATTGTATCAAGACTATTATTAAAATTGTTGGAATGTTTGCTTGCACGAAGCGGTTCTGTTTTGGGGCCATCATGGGTTTCTACAGTTCGAAATTTAAACCAATAAATACCAAAAACAACTAATAGTATTACAAATATTAATACTGTCTTTTTCATGTACGTAATTTTATACAAAGCTAAGGCATAACATCAAAATCATTAAATAGTTTGCCGATTGAATTACTTTTGCAGCAAAACAAGTTTTTAATATTAAATATTTTATATACAATTATGCTTTTAGGATTACAAAATGTTACGTTTGAATTTGGTGCCAGAACTATTGTGGAAGATGCCACCTGGCATATACAACCTAACGAGCGAATTGCGCTGATTGGTTATAACGGTACCGGCAAATCTACTTTATTAAAAGTATTAACAAGGCAATATTTGCCAAACAAAGGAACCGTTGAACAAGGCAAGGAAACGACCATCGGTTTTTTACATCAGGACTTGTTAAGCTTTGATACAGAAGATTCTATTTTGGAAGTAGCAATGGGGGCTTTTGAAAGAGTGAAAGAACTGGAAAAAGAAATTGAAGCCATTGGCCTTGAACTGGAAAGAACCGGTGATGAAACCCTGGCACATGATTATTCAGAAAAATTGCACGAATTGGAAATATTGGGTGGATACGATATTCATCATAAAACGGAAGAGATATTACAAGGCCTTGGCTTTACAAATGAAAACCTACACAAACCCTATAAATTATTTAGTGGTGGATGGCGCATGAGAGTTTTATTAGCAAAAATGATTTTGATGCACCCTGATGTTTTATTACTGGATGAACCTACCAATCACCTTGACTTACCAAGTATTGAATGGCTGGAGAAATATTTACAGCACTACCAGGGAGCTGTGGTAATGGTTAGCCATGATCGTTATTTTTTAGACAGGATGGTGAACAAAGTGGTGGAATTATACCAGCAAAAATTGCATTTTTATACGGGTAATTATTCTTATTACGAAACAGAAAAGGCGCTTAGGGTTGACATGCAGCAGAAGGCTTATGAAAACCAACAGGATTACATAAGACAGAATGAACGCTTTGTTGAACGCTTTAAAGCAAAAGCCAGTAAAGCAGCAGCAGCGCAGAGTATTGTAAAGCGGTTAGAAAAATTAGACCGGATAGAAAATGTAGAAATAGAGCGGCCCAATATGCGTATCAACTTTTCTGTTGAAAAACAGCCTGGCAGAGTTTTATGCACTTTAAAACATGTTACCAAGCGTTTTGGAGACCTCGTAATTATGGAAGATACAGGGGCTGAAATTGACCGCGGCGATAAGATAGCATTGATTGGTGCAAACGGAAAGGGAAAATCTACTTTACTAAGGGTTATTGTTGGCAACGAAGAGTTTACCGGCGAAAGAATATGGGGCCATAATGTAGAAGAATCTTTTTATGCACAACATCAGTTAGAGGCATTGAATATTAACAATACTGTGTTGGATGAAATGAGGGATAGTCGCAGTGGTAAAACTGACTTGGAGTTAAGAAGCTTACTGGGATGTTTTTTATTTAGTGGTGATGATGTAGATAAGAAGATTAAAGTATTAAGTGGTGGTGAAAAAGCAAGGGTAGCATTGGCAAAAACAATTGTAAGCAAGGCCAATTTTTTGATGTTGGATGAACCAACCAATCACCTAGATATTCATTCTGTGGATTTGCTGATTGGCGCTTTGAATAATTATGAAGGTAGTATTGTATTTGTAAGTCACGACAGACATTTTGTTAGTAAGATTGCTAATAAAATATGGGAAATTGAAGACCATAAAATTGTAGAATTTAAAGGTAGTTATACAGAATGGGAAGACTGGAAAGAAAGAAGATTGGCTGCTGCTAAAACCATTGAAGTAAAAGGAAAAGCTGCTGAACTTAGCGCAAAAAATATAAAGGAGCAACCAGCTAAAAAAGAAACTATTGTTGAAACTGCTGCGACAGTTACACAGCAACGCAGTCCGGTTGATAAAGAAGTTAAAAAAGAATATCAGAAAAATAAAACACGTTTTCAACAAATAGAAGAGCAACTGGCTCAACTAAATAAAAAGAAAGGAGAGCTGGAAATTACAATGGCTTCACCTGATAGCTATTCAAATAAAGATAAATTTCATCAAACAGAATCTTCTTACAAAAAAGTGATGGAAGAGTTGGTTACTTTAAATAAGGAATACGAAATTGTATTTGAAAAAGTAATGGAACTGGAAGAAAAAATGGCCTAACTATTTTTGTTTAGTATACTAAATGCTTCTAGTTCCAATCTAAAATAATTTAAAATTTATCTTTTAAAATCCCTCTTAACCAAAGATTTTTTATGTTCTGAGAAAGAAAAAGCAGTTCACTAAATGAGCTGCTTTTTCTTTTATTAACCGCTTTGCTTACTTTACAAACCTTATTGATTTTTTATCTTTGCCATTGGTAATTACCAGTACATACATACCATGTGGCAGGGATGCTGCCGGAATGCGAATTAAGGCGTTGGCACTAATTTGCTTATTACTATAAACCGGCTTACCTTCAACATCATTGATATACACCTGCACATTGCCTGCTACACCTGATACGGCCAGCCTTACTTCATCCAATACGGGATTGGCCAGCAAACGAACCTGCCATGTATGGCTTTTTAATCTCAAAGTAACCACCTTGCTGTAAGCTGATTTGCCATCTATATCTGTAGCCAATAATCTGTAATATACCACGCTTTGTATGCTATTGATAATACCTGCATCTGTAAACGTATATCCCTGCCTGTTAGTAGAGTTACCCTGTGCTGCAATGGTACCGATATTATCAAAATGTCCCCCATCAAAACTTCGTTGAATGGTAAAATCTCTACTGTTTATTTCTTGCAACGTATGCCAGTTCAGGAGTGCATCTATACCTACGGGTACTATAGTAAAATCTGCAAGCGAAATTGGCAATGGCGTAAAGCTGCCATCCACTGCATACAGATCCGTTAGTAAAGGGTTGGTAGTAGGACTGTCTCCATTATCTGCTTCAAACAATATTTTACCATTTACAATAGACCCACTCACCACCGGATTAGAACCTACCGCACCTGTAACAATATCTGCTACTATTGTGGTTCCACTGGCTGTACCGTCAGTTTTCCATAACTCAACACCATTTGCCGCATTGATTGCAGGAAAGTATAAAGTATTGGCGGTATAGATGTAGGAAATATGATTAGAATCGATACCATTAGGTACACCGGCATTTATATCTTTTACTACGCTGGTTCCGCCTATAGTGCCATCAGAAATCCAGAGTTCATATCCCTCCGTTGAAGTACCGGCAGTAAAGAAAAACTTATTGCCCTGAAACAATGATTGCGTAAATGTACCGTTTGTAATATCGCCAATATAGGGTACAAAAATTGCCGGAGGATCTCCCGCAGTAGGTGGAGTAAATGATTTAAACAAACTAGTACCTCCGTTAGTACCATCGCTTTCCCAAAGCTCAGAACGACCTGTTAAATCAGACACTGGAAAAATAAACTTACCTGGCAAATTAACTGCATCTACCAGTAATAAAAGCGAAAGAGATGTGGAAGAAACAATATCTTTCACTATAGATGTATTGCCTGGCGTACCATCCGTAACCCATAGCTCGCCGGCACTTATACCATCATTTGCCTGAAAATAAGCTTTGTTATTAAAAGTATGAAAACCAAGAAAAAAAGGTATTGAAAACCCGAAAAACGTAATAGTAGTGGAACTGGCAATACCAGGGTTTATGTCTTTCAACAATACGGTTCCGCCTACAGTACCATCAGTTTTCCATATCTCACCTCCATTTGTAGCATCTGTAGCTGTAAATAAAACAACCGAATTTAAAATATAAAAATTAGCAGGGTTAGAAGAATCAGCGCCCGCATTACCGGTATTAATATCTACTAATAGATTTGTTCCGCCATTTGTTCCATCCGATTTCCATAACTCTACTCCCGTTGCTGCGTTTTGAGCGGCAAATAGCAGGTAGCTGCCGGTAGAAACAAGGTGATACTGATTTTCCCGATTACTGCCAAGTGGCCCAGCCACTATATCTTTTACAAGTGCAGTACCACCGGATGTTCCATCTGTTCTCCAAAGTTCCCGACCCTCTGCAGCTGTTTCGGCGGTAAAATAAACAACACTGTTAAGTAAAGTAAATTCTGCCGGTTTTGAGCCAACTGCACCAGCAACAATATCCTGCACCAACATAGTTCCACCCGGGGTAGCATCTGTTATATACAATTCTGACCCTGTAGCAACGGTACTGCCCCTAAAGATAAGCTTACCCGAAAGCAGGTCGCCACCGCCCTCGTACTTAATGGTTGGTGATATTTGTACCGTGCCTGCAAGGGTTCCATCTGTTACCCAGATAGAACTATCAATAGCTGAAACTGCAATTGCGGTGGTGGTGGTTAATTGAAATGTAACCTGCAGACTTTTATTAGAGTTGATTTGTGTTACCTGTGCCTCTGCAACAGAAACTGCAATAAGAGTGCATAGGGCAATTAGTATTCTTTTTTTCATAACAAAAATTTTTAAATAATTAATATTATGAACCTGCCAAACAGCTTACTTATGGGATGGTTTTATCAATGTATTGGAGGACCTGGCAAAGAAGTTTTTCATAAAATAAATTTGTAAGTTGCCTAAGGGGTTCCTCTAATTTACAAATGTAAATTATTCTTAAAGTTAAATAAAATTTCCAGTATTTATTAAAAAATTAGGATTGCTAGAGTACTAAACCTCAAGAGAATTATATTAAAGTAATTTTTTGGGGGGATACAAATACATGTATTGATTACCGGTCAATTGGCATTTGACAACTGTTAGCTAAAATAGAAAATTATTTTAGAAAAAAGCATTAAAGTATTACAAATTGGTTTTAAAAGCAGCTAAGAAAAAGTCAATTTAATAATTGCTACTACGTACCTACTATTAAAATTTAGTTTGTATCTTTATCGCCTTCCTGAACATTGAAGTTTAATGTTCTTCCCGTACCCCATTATCTTTTGCAATACTACCGCATCCATTTATTTTTTTGAACAGCTTTTTACTCTTAAGCATTACATCTCCTTATTACTAGCATTGTCTTGTGCTATGGTTTGTGTAACGATTTAAAATAATCAAAATGAAAACAATTTTACTTAGCCTTGTATTTATAGCGACTGTAATGTATGGTGCTGCTCAATCTGGCCAACTTGATCCATCGTTTGGTAAGAATGGGATTGTTAAAACAGATATTGGTACTTTATTTAACTATCACAATTATGGTAACCATGTACTGGTGCAACCTGATGGAAGTATGTATTTTATTTCTGAAGCTGCCGGTGAAACTATAATAATGAAAAAAAAGGCAGATGGCTCACCTGATATTCCCTATGGGCAAAATGGAATGTCTGTTTCTGCATCCGTTGGCGGATTCACCGGGGTTATTCAGACTGATGGAAAAATTGTTATTGTTGGTAATTGCCTCAATATTTCTTATTCCAGTGATAATGATATTGCACTTGCCCGATTTAATGTAGATGGAAGTTTGGATAATACCTTTGGTAAAAACGGTATACAGGTAATCGATTTAGGAGATTTTGAGGGTGGTTATAAAATAGCACTTCAAACAGAT
>JANXSR010000319.1 GCA_025352625.1 Ferruginibacter sp. | reverse complement strand
TAGCTATCTTGAAAATTTTATTCATGCAACAAAGCCATTATGAATTAAGAATTAGCAATTATGAATGTGCAGTTTTCAGATGAGAAATTAAATAAGGTTAGCGAAATAATAAAACGTTATCCGCAGGGCAAACAAAAAAGTGCCTTACTGCCAATACTGCACCTGGCACAGGAAGAGTTTGGTGGCTGGCTTGATACGCCGGTAATGGATTACGTGGCAACATTGTTACAAATTGAACCCATCGAAGTATATGAAGTTGCCAGCTTTTACAGCATGTACAACCTAAAACCCGTTGGTAAATATTTATTTGAAGTTTGCCAAACAGGTCCCTGCATGCTCAACGGCAGCGACCAAATAATTGATTACATAAAACAAAAATTAAACATAGGGGTAGGAGAGACAACTGCGGATGGTTTGTTTACTTTAAAAACAGTGGAGTGTCTTGGTGCCTGTGGTTATGCCCCCATGATGCAGTTGGGTAAAACATACAGGGAACATTTAACAAAAGAAAAAGTGGATGCGATCATTGATGAGTGCAGTAATAAAGCAGCAATAAATAATTAAATACAAGCATCATTATGGAAGTGATAGTACCATACCTAAATTTTAATGGCAATGCGGCAGAAGCATTGGCATTTTATTCAAAGGCATTAGATGGAAAAATTCTTCATCAGCAAACTTTTGGAGAATCGCCCATGCCCTCTTCCTATGCGATGAAGGATAAAATTATGCATGCAGCTTTTCAGGCAGATCAGCTTACGTTAATGGTCAGCGATTGCCCGCCGGAAATGTCAGTAACCAATGGAAGCAATATCAGTCTTTCTTTAAATTTTAAAGATGCTGCGGCAATTGATAAAACATTTGCCGCATTAAGCGAAGGCGCCAACATAACAATGGAATTACAGGATACTTTTTGGGGTGCAAGATTTGGAATGTTAACAGATAAGTTTGGTATTAACTGGATGTTTAATCATGATAAAGAGCAACAAGCGTAATTGAGATAATTAAGATCATTTATAATGAATATTTACGGCCAAACAATAATGAAATTTCTGCTAAACATATTGCTGTTGATTAGTTCATTTGTAAGCTTTGCCCAAACAAGCGATGAAGAAAAGTTGACAGCAACGGTAAAAGAATTTCACAAGGCGCTGGTAGATAAGAATACAATTTCTATCAACCAGCAAACAGACAAAGCGCTGAGTTACGGCCACAGCAACGGCTGGATACAAACCAAAACTGATGTTATAAAGGATTTGGAAACAGGTTACATTAGTTACCAGGGTATAAATGAAGACAGCATTACTATAACAATGAACGGCAACATGGCCAATGTTCGTTTTTTAGGAGAATATAAAGCGACGTTGAAGGGAGCGGAAGCCACCAATTTCCTGCTAAGGGTGTTGGAGGTATGGGTTAAGAAAAGTAAACGCTGGGTTTTATTTGCAAGGCAGGGCGTAAAAATTCAGTAAAGAAATAATTCATCATAATCAAATCTTCTTTTTGGAGAAAGGGCTTTATGGCAAGAAAATTATTATTAGACAAAGCAAATGTTCCCGGCATCAGAACCTACGAAGTATATCGCCGTGAAGGTGGATACCGCAGTGTAGAGAAGGCCTTAAAAATGGCCCCGGCTGATATCGTGGAGGAAGTAAAGAAAAGTGGTTTGCGGGGGCGTGGTGGTGCTGGTTTTCCTACAGGGATGAAATGGAGTTTTTTGGCTAAGCCTGAAGGCGTTGCACGTTATCTTGTTTGCAATGCGGATGAAAGTGAGCCCGGTACTTTTAAAGACAGGTATCTGATGGAGTTTATTCCACACCTGTTGATAGAAGGAATGATCGTTGCGTCATTCGCTTTGGGCAGCAACAACAGTTACATTTATATCCGTGGTGAATATGCGTGGATTACAGATATTTTAGAAGCTGCGATAGCAGAAGCAAAACAAAATGGTTTTTTAGGTAAGAATATTTTAGGCAGCGGCTTCGATTGTGAAATGTATGTGCAACGTGGAGCAGGTGCTTATATCTGTGGTGAAGAAACGGCATTGATAGAGTCGCTGGAAGGCAAAAGAGGAAACCCAAGGATCAAGCCTCCGTTCCCCGCCATTAAAGGTTTGTGGGATTGTCCGACGGTGGTAAACAATGTAGAAACACTTGCAGCCGTAGTACCTATTTTAAATGAAGGGGGTGAAGAGTATGCAAAAATTGGTGTTGGCAAATCAACGGGTACTAAATTAATTTCTGCCTGCGGTAATATCAATAAGCCCGGCATCTTCGAAATTGATATGACCATTTCAGTAGAAGAATTTATTTTTAGTGATGAATATTGTGGCGGCATACCGAATGGTAAAAGATTAAAAGCCTGTATTCCGGGCGGATCATCTGTTCCAATACTGCCAGCCAATTTATTGCTGACTACGGCTAAAGGAGAGAAGCGTTTAATGAACTACGAAAGCCTGAGTGATGGTGGTTTTGCAACTGGCAGCATGATGGGTAGCGGTGGTTTTATCGTGTTGGATGAAGACCAGTGTGTGGTTAGAAACACTATGACATTGGCAAGATTTTATCACCATGAAAGTTGCGGTCAATGTAGCCCCTGCAGGGAAGGAACCGGCTGGATGGAAAGGATACTGAAGAAAATTGAAAATGGCAAAGGTGAAATGAAGGACATAGATTTGTTGTGGGATATTCAACGGAAGATAGAAGGAAATACTATTTGCCCGTTGGGAGATGCCGCAGCATGGCCGATAGCAGCAGCTATCCGTCATTTTAGAGATGAGTTTGAATGGCATGTGCTGAATCCTGAAAAATGTTTGACAGAAAATTTCGGGTTAAGGCATTATGCAGATCCGATACACGTACCAGTTACAGCTTAGCCCCTATCCCCTAAAGG
>JANXSR010000309.1 GCA_025352625.1 Ferruginibacter sp. | reverse complement strand
TACAGGCTTTACATCAACAATAACCGGTTTTGTAAATGGAGAAACAATCAGTGTTGTCAGCGGATCAGCAACGTATGCAGGAGCAGCTACAACAGCCACCGCAGCAGGGTCATACACCATCACACCAACCGCAGGAACACTAAGTGCATCCAATTATAATTTTACAACATTCACCAATGGAACACTTACAATAAATACATCTAACTCTTCTATAACTGTAACTGGAGCAACCAGCTTTACGTACAGCGGATTACCACAAGGCCCAAGTACTTCAACAGTAACCGGCTCCACCGGAGCAGTCACGTATAGCTATGTAGGCACGGGTGCCACAAGCTATGGGGCCAATGCAACAAAGCCAACCAATGCAGGAACTTACAGTGTAACCGCCACAGTAGCAGCAGATGCCAATTACAATGCGGCGAACTCAGTAGCCACGGCGTTTACAATCAACAAAGCAGCATTGACAGTAACAGCTGATGCACAAAGCAAACCTTACGATGGGCTGGTATTTACAGGCTTTACATCGACGATCACCGGTTTTGTAAACAGTGAAACAATCAGTGTAATAAGCGGCGCAGCAACATATGGAGGAGCAGCTACAACAGCTACTGCAGCAGGTTCATACACCATCACACCAGTAGCAGGAACGCTAAGTGCAGCCAATTATGATTTTGCGACGTTTAACAATGAAATACTTATAATAACAGGTGGAGCATTGCCGGTAACTTTTATCAAATTTACCGCAACACGTAATGGAAATAATGTACAGTTAAACTGGAGCACGGGAAGTGAAATAAGTATAAAAAATTATGAAATCGAGAAGAGTTCGAATGGAATTAATTTTAGCAAAATGGGAACTGTTGCCTCACTAAATTCAGCTACGGGGGCCAGCTATCAAAAAATGGATATCTATCCTTACAATGGCGTAAGTTATTACCGAATTAGAAGTAATGATGAGAATGGTCAGCATGCGTATAGTGTCATTGCCGTAGTGCGGTTTATTAACGAAGGAATAAAGGTGTCACCTACATTAATCAACAATAACAAATTTACATTGACATTAAGCGAACAGCCCGTGGGTAACTATAACCTGGTATTGACTAATCTGGCAGGCCAAAGAATATTTCAAAAGAAAATTAACTACACTGGTGGAAATAATACACAGATTATAGAGCTAGGGAATTCTTATTTGGGAGCTGGTATTTATAATCTTTCGGTTATTGATACCAATGGAAACTATCAAAATTTCCGGTTGCTTATAAATAATAAATAGAAATTATTTAAAGCTACTCCTCATTTAATACAAAGAGAAAAGAGAATTAAAACTGTTGATAGCTATTTTATAAACAAAAAACACACCTGCAATAATCGCAGGTGTGTTTTATTATAAATTTAATCTTATTCCCTAATCTTTAACTTAATGCATTTCCATTAAAGTAAATCTACTAGAAAAATAATAGAATTTATTTTTTTGGAGGACCCCACTCATGCACAACAGGTATCCTGCTTTTAGTATCTGGAAAAGCTGAACCATGGTGGCAGGTATAACAGGTTATAACCATTAAAGAATCGCCTATAAGTGGTTGTTGTACTTTAAAATTTTCTTTATTCATCTTAAGTACCATCGTCATCATTTCACGTGCAATGTCTTTTTTAGGATTGGCATCACTTGCAAAATCCGGGTGATCCGCTGCAGGATCTTTTGCATGGCAATAATCACATTTTACCCCCAGCGCATCACCAAACTGGCCTTCCATAATATCATGCATCTGCTCCCTCGTTATATCCTGTGGTAGAATTTTAAGATTTTTGTAAACGTTATTTTGTTCAGGTGGTGTGGTTCCCGCTATGCCAATCATTACAACAACTATCATTGCTGCAATCACCATTAATTTTCTATTTAACTTTAATAACAATTTGGCCATAAATGTTTTTTTAGATGATTTTTTTGTGAATGTATCGTGTTAATGTTGGTGTTATAAAGATATGGGATGTTGTAATTGATAGAAAATTTTTTTATCCCTGATGAGCAAAAGCATTCTATTAGTCTACAACTTTAGCTGATTAGTAGATATTTGTTTTACAATTGGTACGTAATAAAAATTCATCCTGAGTATAATCCTTCTAAAAAATTCCGTATTTGGCTAATGCAATTACTTTAACTATCAGATTGCCTAAGTAAATTTGAATAAATTAAAAGCTCAAAATATCCCAATAATAGATATTTTAATAAATAGAATGGATATGAAAATAATTTCGTTTGGTATAACTAAAGATATTACAGGATCCTTTTTTCTGGATTTTAATGCAGGGAAAAACCCGGTAAGTATCGCTGAACTAAAAGAAGGCCTCTTTGATAAATTTCCGGAACTGCGGAATTTATCCTCCCTGTCTATTGCAGTCAACAATGAATATGCTACCAATGAAACGATGGTAAATAGCCAGGATGAAGTAGCTTTAATTCCGCCTGTAAGCGGTGGGTAAATAGCTCAATAAACCAAGGGTGTTTAAAAAATCAGTGTCTCAAATGATTTAGTTATAAATTGCCGTTTGTACAAACTTTTTAAAATAGATGCCGGTTAAGGTTTAATAATATATGTTGACAGATAATCACAACAGAGTTATAAGTTATTTGAGGCTGTCGGTTACAGATAACTGTAACATGCGGTGCCAGTATTGTATGCCTGCAGAAGGAGTGGAGTTTTCGCCGGTAAAAGAATTATTATCCTGGGAAGAAATGTTTTTGCTGGCATCAACTTTTATTGAACTGGGAATAAAAAAAATCAGGATCACCGGCGGAGAACCTTTTGTAAGAAAAGGATTGATGGAATTTTTGCAAAAACTTGCCGGTGTTGAGGGACTGGAAGAAATTTCCATCACTACCAATGCCACCTTAATCGGGCCGCATATTACAACATTAAAAAGCCTGAAAATACGCAATATTAATGTTAGTATAGACAGCCTTGATAAGAATCGGTTTAACGATATTACCCGCCGTGATTATTTTGACACCGTATTAAACAATGTGTATCAATTGTTGCAAAATGATTTTAATGTAAAGATCAATTGTGTTGTGATGGCCGGGCACAATACAGAGGACATTATTCCATTTATCAACTTTTCAAATGAATACAATGTTGATGTAAGATTTTTAGAAGAGATGCCTTTTAACGGTCACAGTAAAAACTTTGACAGACTGGAATGGGATCACATAAAAATCATGGAACACATTACTAATCAATTTCCGAAAGTAAACCGTTTGCAATCAGTGGCGGGCTCTACCTCAGAGAATTATACCATTGAAAACAGAAAGGGATCCTTCGGAATTATTCCCTCTTTTTCAAGAACATTTTGTGGCACCTGCAACAGGATAAGGGTTTCTGCAAAGGGCGAATTACAAACTTGTTTGTACACCAATGACAGCGTATCTTTTAAAAAATTACTTGGCGGAAACCCCGGTATGGAATTAATAAAGCAAGCTATTCATGCTGCTGTAAAATCACGTTTTAAAGATGGTTTTGAGGCAGAAGAAAAAACAGAATGGAAAAAATCAATGTCATTAATCGGCGGATGAAAAAAAATACCAACAAATTATCGCATCTAAATGAAGCAGGTAATCCCCGCATGGTGGATGTATCTGCAAAGCAGGTTACAAGCCGCTCTGCAACTGCACAGGCAACCGTACAATTTCCTCCGTCAGTATTTAAACAGTTATCAAAAAATAGCTTTCTTAGCAGCAAAGGAAGCATTTTTAACACAGCCATTATTGCCGGCACAATGGCGGCAAAGCGAACAGCAGACCTAATTCCACTTTGTCATCCTTTATCTCTTTCGCAGGTAACTATCGACATTGAAACAGCAAACGAATTATTATTAATTACGGCTACCATCAAATGCGAGGGAAAAACTGGTGTAGAGATGGAAGCTTTAACAGCAGCATCAGTTGCAGCACTTACTGTATATGATATGTGCAAAGCATTATCGCACGATATTGTAATTACGCAAACTAAGCTGCTACAAAAAAAAGGAGGTAAAAGTGATTTTGCAAGATGAGATTTATGGGTTGGTACTGGCCGGAGGTAAAAGCAGCCGCATGCAGACAGACAAGGCTGCATTACAATATCATGCAAACATCAGCCAACAAACTTTTCTTTATAAACTGCTTAAAAATTACTGCTCCAAAACCTTTATCAGTTGCAGGCAAGATCAGGTAAACCAATTGCAGCCGGACGAAATATTTATAACAGACGAAAATAAATACGAAGGGCCCTTGAATGGTATTTTATCAGCCCATCATAGCTTTCAGGATAAGGCATGGCTGGTTGTAGCTGTTGATCTGCCGCACATTTCAGACAAAACAATTGAAGTGTTATTAAGTGAAAGAGAACCATTGAAAATGGCTACCGTTTATGCCACACAAGCATCAGGAATGCCAGAGCCATTGATTGCAATTTGGGAGCCCGCCGCATTGGTAGAAGCAGAAAAATATATACAGGAAGGAAACCGTTGTCCACGAAAATTTTTATATGGACAGGATATTAAAACAATTTTTCCTGAAAATGATATTGAGCTTTTTAATGCCAATTATTATACAGATTATCTGGAAGCAAAAAACAGAATGGCATCACCATGAACCAGGAAAGGTATTCAAAACAAATTAAGTTAAAAGAATTTGGACTGCCTGCACAACAACACTTGCAAAATAGTAAAGTATTGATAGTGGGGGCGGGAGGACTTGGCACACCATGCGCCCAATACCTTAACGGGGTTGGAGTGGGAACCATCGGATTAATAGACGATGATACAATCAGTTTAAGTAACCTGCCAAGGCAAACCATGTTTAATGAATCGGAAATTGGTTTATCCAAAGTTGAAATACTTTCACAAAAATTAGCCGCACAAAATCCTGCCACCAATTTTATTTGTTACAAAAAATTTTTAACCCCGGCCAATGCAATCGGCATTATCAGCAATTATGATGTGGTGGTAGATGCCTCAGATAATTTTGGAACCCGGTATCTTGTAAATGACAGTTGCGTAGTATTGAACAAACCATTTATTTATGGCGGCTTGCATGCATTTGAAGGGCAGGTAAGTGTTTTAAACTATCAGGGAGGGCCAACTTATCGTTGTCTTTTTCCGGAAACTAGTATACCAAATAATATTCAGAATTGTGATGACAATGGCGTGTTGGGCGTGCTGCCTGCATTGATTGGTACTTACCAGGCAATTGAGGCAATAAAAATAATTACCGTTATTGGCACAACTTTGAGCGGGCAATTGTTAATCATTGATACCCTGTCTCAATCTCATTTTAAAATTGCAGTTACTGCCAATCCTGAAAATTTAAAAATAACCGAATTGAAAGCAATCTATGCCGTTCCGGAATGTAGAGGCAATGTTATTTCAATTGATGCTGCTACATTAAATGAATGGCAGCAGGCAGGCAAAAAAATTAGCCTGATTGATGTAAGAACGCCAGCCGAATTCAGTAATACACAATTGCCTTTTTCTAAAAATATTCCGCTTGGTGATTTACAAATCCGCCACTCGGAAATTGATCTTAGTCTGCCGGTAGTAACCATTTGCCAAACAGGTAGCAGGAGCAAACAGGCGGCATTATACCTCATTAAAGAAACCGATGCAAAACAAGTATTTAATTTGCAGGGCGGTTTAGCATCAATCATATAAATTTTATAATGGAGACTTCTACAATTTTATTAATTTCTTTTTTATTTCTCCTCATCTCATTTTTATATAGCACCGTAGGTTTTGGCGGCGGTTCCAGCTACCTGGCTATTCTTAGTTTGTTTATTACAGATTTTAATACCATCAGAACACATGCGTTGCTTTGTAATATTGTGGTGGTTAGTATTGGATGTATTATTGCATATCGAAAAGGATTTCTATCGTTTAAAAAAGCAATCCCCTATACTATTTTTAGTGTACCTGCAGCTTTGTGGGGAGCAACTTTTAAACTCTCCCAACAATCATTTTTCCTTTTATTGAGCGGCGCACTTATCCTTTCGGCAGTGGCATTGTTTTTTCAGGTAGTACGGCCGGTGAAGCCGTTGGAAGATAGAAAAAAGGTGTTGGTAAGATCTGTTCCACTTGGCACCGCATTGGGATTTTTGTCAGGAATGGTGGGCATCGGGGGTGGAATATTTTTATCGCCGGTACTAAATTTACTAAACTGGGAAGACACTAAAAAGATAGCCGGTATTGCAGGATTTTTTATCCTGGTAAATTCAATTGGTGGCATTGCAGGACTTGCTATTAGCGGAACACTTCCGGTCTCTTTGCCTTTAACCGCATGTGTGATAGGCGCTGTAATGGTGGGCGGCTTTGCAGGTTCAATAATCAGCATGAAATTATTTGATGCCCTCGTAATAAAACGACTCACAGCTGTGTTGATATTGGTGGTGGGAATAAAATTATTGATTGAGCATGTTTAATTTTGTAAAGATATTAAGAACGTTTTTGTGTTTTATTACTCAAAGAGTAAGCTATTAAGTTGCCTGCGGCAGAGACTTCTTTTTTATAAATTAAAGAAACGATTAATTAAAAATTTGTAGTAATGATAACGGTTGAGGAAGCACTTGAAATAGTTTTATCAATTCCTGGCAACTACGGTGTTGAAAAAGTTCCTTTGCAGCATGCATTCAATCGTTTTCTGGGAGCGGATATTTTTTCAGACAGGGATTCACCTCCATTCGACAGGGTTATGATGGATGGTATTGCAATTGATAGCAACGTGCTTTCGGATAATCAAAAGGATAGTTTTTTTATTGAAGGTATTCAGGCTGCCGGCGATATTCAAAAAGTATTGAACAACAAATACAACTGCCTTGAAGTAATGACCGGTGCTATACTTCCGCAAAATACAGATACCATTGTGCCGTATGAGGACATTGAAATAATTAATAACAATGCGCATCTTAAAAAATCAGTTGTCCCTAAAAAATACATTCATTTAAAAGGCAGCGACCATAAAAAAGGGGTATTGGCATTAGCTAAAAGCAAGCGATTGAATGCTGCTGACATTGGTTTGCTGGCATCTGTTGGCATCTCCCTTGTACCTGTTTTTAAAATGCCCAAAATTGCTATTGTAGCAACCGGTAACGAATTGGTGGAAGTAGATGCTGTTCCTGAAAACCACCAGGTTCGTATGTCTAATGTGTATGCCTTGCAGGCTGCATTAAATGCAGATAGTATTGCATCAACCATATTTCATTTAATAGATGATGAGGTTATTTTATTACAACAATTATCTTCTATTGTGTATGAGTACGATGTAGTATTAATCAGCGGTGGAGTGTCAAAAGGCAAGTATGATTTTGTACCGGTGATTTTGGATAAATTGGGGGTACAAAAATTATTTCACCAAGTAGCACAGCGGCCAGGCAAACCATTTTGGTTTGGCTGCCAGCCCCTCCAAAATACACATGTGTTTGCGTTTCCCGGCAATCCTGTTTCTACATTTGTTTGTTATCAATATTATTTCAGGCATTGGTTATTTGCTTCTTTTGGTAACCAACTGAAACATCCTTTGATACAATTATCCGGCACTGCAACTGCTAACAATAACTTATCTCTTTTTATACCGGTTGTGATAAACAGTAAGGGTAATGAAGCAACAATTGTATCCAATAATGGCTCGGGCGATCTGTTTAGTTTGGCCAATATTGACGGATTTATTTTAGTGCCTAAGGGTGCTGATATCTATATTGATAAAAGCTTTTTCCCCTTTCTCGCTATTCGATAATCATTTTTTAAGTAGCCTCATTTTTGTATATCTATAAAAGCATTTGTTTTAACATAACCAAAAGGAAAGGCCACCGGTTTTTATATAAAATAAAAATTACTCAGTTGATTTAAAC
>JANXSR010000293.1 GCA_025352625.1 Ferruginibacter sp. | reverse complement strand
ATTATTTAAGGTGCTGGTTATTTTTGCATGGTGAGGATCGGTAATGTCGAGGGCCAGCAGATCGCTGTACATGTCTGCATATAATATATTCCCTTTGATAGCGATATCAAGGTTACCGGGTATTGAAAGAAAAGCACTCTGTACAGGATGTGAAGGGTTACTATTGTCAATAATGTGAATCCCTTTATTTACTTCATTTAAATAAATAAAATTACCCTTTATATAAATTTTGCCTGCATGCTCAATGGCCTGTGACGAAGCTCCGTTAATGGCAGTTAAAACAGCTTCCTTTGATTTGTAAACCGGGCTGTAGATGGTATAGGTTTTGGTTAGCCTAACATTTTTATCCTTGTAACAGCCGCAAAATAGCAGTACAATACCAATAACTGTAAATACCTGCCATCCTGTAAACTGATTATTATTTTTCATACAACGAAGTTTTGATTACTGACAATGTATTTAATAACACGGTTGCATGAGATAATAATTTATAGTCTTTTATTTGCCGGGCGGTTTCATCCATCCAGTAAATGGATTAGTTGTATTGAATTTATAGCTCAGTTTGTAAACAATAAAAGGCACATAAAAAAGCCATCTGCAAAAACAGACAGCTTCTCTATAACTTGAAAATTTTTTCTGTCAGGCCGAAACAGCAGGCGATACACCTAATTGTTCCAGCATGCTTACCTGGTCTGCAATCACCCAGTGACTTACAATTTTACCATTTTCTATCTGGTAACCAACAGACACAGGCATTTCAATTTCTTTAAAGGTTGGGGCAATTCCATTAAACTCTCCTTCATGACGCCCCCTGAACCTTGCCAGTATAACCGCACGGTTGTCCTCTACCGTTATTTCATCAATCAGTAACCCATAGCCAGGAAAAACACTGTCAAAAAAAAGGATGTGTTCAACAAGGTTATTGTCAACCATAAATTCCGCAAGTTGCTCCCTTGTTCTTGGGGCAGGCATTTTACTAAAAGCATCAATGTAGCGGATAATAAATTCTTTTGTTTTTTGAGTTTGTTCCATAATTTTTTTATTCAAAAATACAATTACCAAAAGGCAATGGGTTAGTTGCTATGTTGCATCTTTTTGTTCATTTGTTGCAACGGGCTTTCTTTTTAAAAGCGATGGTGTAAAGCCATAACGGCGGGAGAATACTTTTGTAAAATGGCTTACCGATTCAAAGCCTGTGGCAAAAGCAACCTCACTTACAAGAACATCCATTGTTTCGAGCATTTTTTTTGCCTGTTGCAAACGAAGCGATTTAATATAACCTGCCGGAGCCTTTCCGGTTATCAGTTTCAGCCTTCTAAATACCTGTGCCCTGCTAAGAAACATCTTTTCAGCCAGCTGATTTGCATCAAACAATTCATCGGCTATATTAGCAAAAATTAATTCATTTATTTTTTGAAGAAAGGCGGCATCGGCAGGATTGTGGACTTTTGTAAGCAACAACATTTTTTCTGCTGAATTACTATGAGACTGCAACCTTTTTCTTATCTCTGCATAAAAGGCAGGCACATTTATAGTTGCTTTTCTTTTCTCAACAAGCGTTTCTACAGGTTCATCAATATCACTTTGCATTTTGGCGATATCAAAATAATAAATCGTTCTGCCTCTTTCACCGTCATCAATACGCACAGGCAAAATACTATCTGTTGTTATTTGCGATATGCGGCCAAGGTTAATACCCGAATTTTCAATCTTTATAATTACAGTATCGTCATTTTCAATAACTGAAACCGATATAATTAATCCTTTAGGCAAATGATCAATTATTCTACAGAGTATGCTCAGCAGGCTTTTTCCAACTGCTTCAGGCTGGTGATTTACTTTACACTCATCTGTTAAAGCGGTAAATAGCACGCTGCTATTTTTTGATTGCGCCAAAGACTCAACAGCACTTACAATACTTTTTACTAAAGGAATGATATTAGCATATACAGCGCTGTACATAAAAAAAGTATTTAATTCAAGATAAGAATTTTAGCTGTTTTATCAATAACCTGAAATAAGCACCTCAGCCGATTTTTTATTTGTTGTAAAATCAATTATTAAACTACCATTCATGTTGCTCTTTTTGCGTGTAAACATTTTACCGTTTATCTGAATGGTATAAAAATGATTGGGTTCAAGATTATTGACCTGGTAAACCAATTTATTTGAATGTGCATCTTCTGAAGATTGGGTCCATGCCATTTTATCTGCAGTCCACTCTTTTATATCGAGTGTTAAATTGGTATTTGTTGCTATTGTTGCTTTTAAAGCGGCTGTAGCTTTGTTACCATTAAAATATGCAAGCGTTTTATCTGTACTATAAAAACCAAACTTAGTATTGGAGATTATTTTAAAACGGGTATTTGATACAGCGTACCTGTCCATATCAAGATCAATGACTAGTTGTTGATTTCGATAATTGTAATTTACCTGTGTGCCGGCTAAGTCTTTGGTGATGTGTGGGTCAAGAAAAAAACGATTGTACAGCGGATTGATACCATAAATTGCCTGGTATAAACCAACCACTGAAAGGCTGTTACCAGATAGAATATCATCTCCTAAACCATCCTGTTTTACACGGCCATAACGCTGAAAAGCAAGCCCGTCTTTTGCATATTGAGCCAATACATTCTTTACATATTTTAGTGCCAGTGCTGGTTTGTATGATGCGTAAGCTTTTACAGCAACTGAGCCCCATGATAAAAAGATATCACCATTCTCGTAATTAGGAAAAGGAAATTGCCAGTCGTTTCCCTCGCCCGGGTTGTAACTGTACATGCACAACGGCCAAAAG
>JANXSR010000275.1 GCA_025352625.1 Ferruginibacter sp. | reverse complement strand
AACTAGGAACTGCATCAGGAGAACTTGTAGGCGGTAATCTTTCCTTGCTGGCACATGTAACCGGAACTGCTTCTGATATCAACACAAAAAATAAAATACTCTTCATGGAAGATGTCGGCGAATATATTTATAGTATCGACCGCATGTTATATCAATTAAAACGAAGTGGCAAACTCGATAATCTCGCAGGTTTGGTTATTGGCGGCTTTACCGATTTAAAAGATACAGAAAGACCATTTGGTAAAAGTATAGACGAAGTAATTCATGCTATTGCAACAGGTTACGACTACCCGGTCTGTTTTAATTTTCCGGTAAGCCATGGAAAAGAAAACTATGCTTTAAAAATCGGCGGCCTTTACCAGTTGAGCGTTGGTAAAAAAGGGGTGGTGCTTTCTGAAAAATAAATACTTAGCGTGCAAGCAATGAATCTAACTTTTGATGAAACAAACGAAAGTCATTCAAATTATGATGAGTTCCATTTTCAATTGTTATAAATTGATCGGTAGGTTTTAAAACTGTTTTTAATTTTATCGCACAACGATAAGGTATCACACCATCATCTGTTCCATGAAAAATAGTGATGGGCACTTTTACCTGTTGCAGAAATTGGTACGATGGTATCTTATATTTTGTTATGCTGCTGGTTGGATATACCGGAGCATAGCAGGCAAACAAATCCGGTATGCTGTAGTAAGGTGTTTCTAAAATTAATTGCTTACAAGCTTTTACTGATGCAAGGTAGGCTGCAATGCCAGTTCCAAAAGATTTTCCGAATACTACAATCTGATCTTTATTAAATTTAACAGCAGCCATTGAATAAATATGTTCGGCCTGTTGGTAAAGCTTGTTTTCATTTAATGTGCCTATACTTTTTCCAAAGCCTGGATAATCTTCCATCCATACTTCGTAACCATGTTTGGTAAAGTTGGCAGCAAACTTTGCATAGCGGTTGATGTTACCCTTATTGCCATGTAAATAAATAACTACTCCCCTGCTCACTGAATCTGCAGGATAAAATTTTACCATACTGATGGTGTCTGTTTTAGTAAAGGGAATATCAACTTCTTCAAAAGGGAAACTAAACTGGTAACGATAATTTCTATCCAGCTTAACCGGATGAAATAGAAACATCTCCTGAAAAAAAAATAAAGAAATGCCAATAAAAAGATATAAAAATGTAACCACTTTTATCCACCTGAATACTATTTTTTTATTTCTGCTGCTCATTTGAAAGTTATCTCTTTTATAAACCCTGCACTATTTATTGCCTGTAATTAAGGAGCCAAAATATCTCTTATAAAACTATGATATTCAGGAAAAGATGGCAGATTATTGTGGCCTCCTCCCTGAATGCGAATCAAGGTTATTTTTCGTGGGTTTAAAGCCTGTAGTTTTTCGCTATTACTGATGGGTATCAACCAATCTTTAGTACCATGCAAAATATAAGTATGGCAATTTACTTTTGGTATCCACTTATCTGTACGCATGTGAAAACGCAGTACAAAACGCATGGGCAATATCGGTAAAAAACGTTCCACTACTTTTTTAAAACTAAAATAAGGTGCATCTAAAATTAAATAACGGGGCCGGTTTTCACTTGCCAGGTTAGCTGCAAAACCACTGCCAAGGCTTCTTCCATAAACAATTAAGTGATTTTCGTGATAGGTAGCCATAAGTGTATCATAAACAAACTGCATGTCTCTGTGCATGTCTTTTTCACTACGCTTGCCGGTACTTTTTCCAAAGCCCCTGTAATCTACCAACACCACATCATACTGGTACCTGAAAAAGTCTTTGGCATATTTTGCCCAACCTTTTATACTTCTTGAATTACCATGAAAGTAAAGGATTAGTCCCAATGGTTTTTCTACATAAAAATGCAATCCATTAATACGAACTCCCTCTTCTACTTCAAAAAATAATTCTTTAAAAGGAGCATCATATTTGTATTCAAAATCGGGGTGTAATTTTTCTGGCTTAAAAATAAAACGCTCCTGCAACAAATAAGCCACTACCAATAATAAAAGGTAACCGACGATGATATAAATGATTGTTGGAGACATTTTTGTTTACATTTTGCAGTTTACCCAGTTTACAAACTATCGTAAAAATTACAGTAAATAACTGAAAATCTATTATGGCTATGGGAATTGCCTGCTCCAGGCCTCGGTGCCTCCAGTAAGATTAATAAGATTTTTAAATGGGAATTTTTCCTGTAAACGTTGAATGGCAATCTGGCTTCTTATGCCATGCCTGCAATATAATACTACCGGCTTTTCTTTCTCTATCTGTTCAATATTTTTTATAATATCACCTAACGGGATTAGTATACCTCCCAAATTAAATTCAGCATGCTCATGAGGTTCTCTTGTATCAATTAGCTGAAAATTTTCTTTTGTAAGTAGCAGCTCAAAAAGTTTTGTTACTGTTATATTTTTTATCTCCTGCATGCAAAATCAAATTATAATAAATAAACAATAACTTATAAAATCAACAGCTTATTTGAATAAAAAATTCTTTCAGCGCTTACTCATCCTCGTCCGTATATATTCTGTTCAGTTTAAATTTACTGCTGGGTGCAACTACCAATGGATATTTTTCAACGGATACATTGCTTTGCTGTAACCCAAAACCTTTTTCCTCACTCAGCGAAATTTCTTTTATCCAGAAATATAAATGCATGATGATACGCTCCATAAAAGGCAGCTCATTATCCTGAGATAAAAACTTTTCCATTACTACAAACTGAAAATCGCCCACTACATTATTTCGCTGCTGGCTTTCATAACGGCTGGTAACATTCACTTCCTTATTTGCCACAAGGTCTTCCACTACTTTTTTAAACATCAGGTTTATGCGGGGAGCTATCCTAAACCCCAGCCTGAATTCTACCCGGATAATATCATTTGGAATGATGTGGTCTACAATATACTCACAGGTGTAAGGATCATCCAATGTATCCAGGTGAACAAACCAAAATATATCAGCACGTTTTGGCTTGCCACTTAAAATAGAGTAGATTATTTTATGCTCAATTTCTTTAGGATTATTGGCACTTGTCATGTACACCAAATGAGTTGCGTATTTAGGTACAGTTGTATCATTGCTTAACTCCTCTAATTTTGGAATATACTCTTCCATCCGCACAAACTCTACGTACCTGTTTTTAATTTTACGGCTTCTGTACCATACATACATTACAACAAATAAGCCTCCACCTACTAGCAGTGCTATAAAACCACCATGCGGAAATTTATCAAGATTGGCGGCAAGAAAACTAATTTCAAGTGTAAGATAAATCACTAAAAAAAGGTAAATCCATATTCTGGATGTTCTTCTGGAAATTAAGAAGTTGGCAAATAGTATTGTTGTAGACAACATACACAGCGTTATAGCCAGGCCATAAGCTGCTTCCATAGCACTTGAAGATTTAAAGTATAAAACAATACCACAACAACCGGTAAATAAAAGCAAATTAATTCCTGGTATATAGAGCTGCCCTTTTGCTTCTGAAGGATAATTGATCTTCATTTTTGGCCAAAGATTTAACCGTATAGCTTCTGCAATCAGTGTAAAAGATCCACTGATTAATGCCTGGCTTGCAATAATAGCTGCTAAAGTTGCTATAACCAATCCTATTAGCCTAAACTGCTCAGGCATTACACCAAAAAAAGGATTGAATCCGCCTTTGATCATTTCATCTGTAATAACATGACCATTGTGATTCGCCAATAACCAGGCTCCCTGACCAAGGTAATTTAGTATCAGGCAAGTCTTCACAAAAATCCACGAAAAACGTATGTTGGCTCTGCCGCAGTGGCCAAGATCGCTATACAATGCTTCGGCACCTGTGGTACATAAAAAAACTGCACCCAATATCCAAAATCCTTTGGGATATTTCGTTAATAATTTAATGGCTTCATACGGATTAAAGGCTCTAAAAATGTCCCAGTCATCAGTAAGATGGATGATGCCAAACACGGCAAGCATAGTAAACCAAATCATCATGATGGGTCCAAATAACTTACCAATGGAAGCCGTACCGAATTGCTGTAAAAAAAACAGGAATAGCAGAATCCCCAAAACAATATAAATGATAGTATATTGTTCTATATGCTTAAAGGCATCAATCTGTTTTAGTCCTTCAATAGCTGAGCTTACGGATATAGGTGGTGTAATCATTCCATCTGCCAGCAACGCCGCTCCCCCTATCATGGCAGGTATTACCAGCCATCTTTTTTGTCGTCTTACCAATGTATATAAAGAAAAAATACCGCCTTCTCCTTTGTTATCTGCCCTCAATGTCAGCACAACATATTTAAGGGTTGTTTGTAAGGTTAGCGTCCAAATGATGCAGGATAATCCTCCAACAATAAGCAGTTCGCTTATTTGTTTACTATTGATAATGGCATTAAAAACATACAAGGGGGAAGTTCCTATATCTCCATAAATAATTCCTAAAGCAACTATTAAACCAGCTGCTGTTACTTTGTTGACTTGCTTTGACACTACGCTCTAATTTTAGTAAGATGGTTAAGTGCAGCAGCGTTTGTACGCAAAAAAATACTGCAAATACCACTACAAATGTATATTGAAAACATTTATTTTAGGAACAATTAATTTGAAAACAGTTACTTGTGATGTATTAGTGATCAATAAGAAAACCGATATAGATGCTGCTTTTCCTTTAAGTTTCCCATTTGCATGGTAAAAGTTATCGATTCTATATTTTTATTACTTTTTTAAAAGAGAGAAACACTTGTAGCAAAAATTGGTAAATTGTATAACATAAATAAATCCATATGTTTAAATGTTTTATTCTTCTAATTATGTCTTTTATAGGATTGGACAGTGATACGTTTGCCCAAAATAACATCACAAAAACCATCCAATCTTTTGGTGCCAAAGGCGATGGAAAAACAAATGATACCGAAGCCTTTACAAAAGCGGCCGCTTTTTTTAATGACCGCGGTGGAAATGGAACGCTTCTTATATCAAAGGGAATTTACATTGTAGGAAAACAAATTCCAGGTAATGGTGACATATATAAAAATGCATATACTGGTGTAGATATACTTGCTTTTAAAAATGTACAAAATTTAATAATTCAGGGAGAAAAAGAAACCATTTTAAAATACACAGACAAATTAAATTTTGGAAGTTTTGATCCTGTAACGGGTAAAGTTTTCAATGATAATAGCCTGGTAATTCCTGATCCTAAATATGCAGCTTCTATTGGTACCTGCATTGGGTTAAACAACTGCCGGAATATTACAATAAAATCGCTGATACTTGACGGCAATAATAAATCAATTATTAAAGGCGGAACCTATGGGGATGTTGGCATTCAATTAGCGCACATTGGTATTTATATAAATAATTGTCACGCTATTTCAATTGACGAAATTAATGCAAGCTATTTTGGTTTAGATGGAATTGAAGTTACCAATATTGCATCAGGTGAACCGGATAATATAAACATATCCAACACCGTTTTGGAATACAATTGCCGCCAAGGCTTATCATGGGTTGGAGGAAATTTTCTTACTGTAAAAAATTGCAGCTTTAATCATACGGGTAGAAGTGCTTATAATTCTGCTCCTTCAGCCGGATTGGATATTGAGCCAGAAGTAAATACCATCAGCAATGGCAATTTTGAAAATTGCCAGTTTATAAATAATACCGGATGTGGCGTAGTAACATCTGGAAACAAGGCAAGTAATTGCCAATTTAAAAACTGTACTTTTTGGGGAACAACCAATTGGTCTTTTTGGATATCGGCACCTGCTTTCACCTTTACAGGCTGTAATTTTTATGGTAGCATTGTGCATGGATACAATGCCAACAACGAAATAGAAGCTACCCGATTTATCAGTTGTAATTTTGAGGATAAAGCTTACAATGGAATTACTCCCTATGGGCAATTTTTGCTGGAATGTGATGGGCCAAGAAGGATATTATTTGATAGCTGCAACTTTAGAACGCATACCAAGGCAGTACTATGGTTAAATACAAGCAATGCAAAATCTAACGAAGAAAAAGCAACCATAAGAAACAGCCACTTTATTATGCCAAAAAAGGAAGGCCTCAACAGCCCCATATCTATTCCTTCTATAAATTTTGTCAATAACACCACAGAATTTAAGAACTGATAAACGTGCAAAAAAATTGCCGTCTCGTAATAATTTTAAACCTGCCCATTAACGCAGCTACAGCATGGTTAAACATTACAAAAGCAAGCGTATAGTTTAACTATACATTTTGTAAAATGCTGCCAGTCGATCCTCCTTCAGCCGGTGTTAATTCAAAAATAAATCCGGGTGTAAGACCCTCTTCTTTTCGGTGAGAGACATATAAAACAGAAGTGGTGCTTTCCGCTGCCATTTTATTTATCAGTGCAGCCACAATAGCTGCATTATCATCATCTAAACCAACAGTTGGTTCATCCAAAATCAATAACGGCGGATGTTTTACCATTGCCCTTACAATCATTATTAATCTTTGTTGCCCTAATGATAGCTTATAAAAAGCGGTTTGTTTTAACTGTAATAAACCAATTAGTGAAAGCCATTGATGTGCCAGTTTTAATTGCCTGTCAGAGGGTTTTATGTATAACCCAATAGAATCAAAAAAACCAGAAATTACCATTTGTTCAACAGAATGATACCTGTTAAATAGATCTGTCATAGAACCGGTAAAATAACCAATCTTTTCCTTTATTGACCAAACAGTTTCACCGCTTCCTTTTCGTTTTCCAAATAGTGTAAGATCTTGCCCATACCCCTTGGGATTATCACCGGTAATCAATGATAATAAAGTAGTTTTACCAGATCCGTTTGGCCCAACAAGATGCCAGAATTGGCCTTTGCTTATTTGCCAGCAAATATTGTTTACGATTACTCGTTCCTCATATTTAACAGTTACATTTTTAAATTCAATAAGTGGGTTATTTATCAAACTATATTGATGGTCTGATGGGGGAATGGAGGCAGAAAAAGAGGGGCTGCTATTTATAACTTGCTGCGAAATACAGGCTTCTACACTGTCATGGTACACCCATAGATTGTCATCATCAATACTTATTGCATTGCTGATAAAATCTAAACAGTCGCTTGTACGGTTTACCAGTTGAATAACAGGTAAGGTAGCCGCTACTTTTTGCAGCATCAGCAACAAAGCTTTCTGCGACGCGGAATCGAGGTTATCCATAGGATTATCAACAATAATATAACCAGGGTTTTGTGAAAGCAAATAGGTAAGCAGTGCTTTCTTTTGTTCTCCTCCTGATAGAAAACGAAGATGGCGATTGGCTGTCGTTGCCACTTCAACATATTGATGCCTTTCTTCTTCTTCAATTAGTTCTTTAATTACGATAGCTGAAAAAAGCGCTGGCTCTAATTCCGAAAACCCTTCAAATAAATCAGGCTTATTTTTACCCGTTAATTGTTCTACCAATAATTGTTTATCAGCCCGGTTTGATAAAAAAAAAGCCCAATGATTATTGTTGGTCATAGCAGAAAAAAAAATTGATTAACATAAACTGAAATTAATTTATTTAAAAAATAGTTTGAGCCGATAGTTTACTGACCAGCTAAATTTTTACTAATGCTTCTGGCCTCTATTATTATTTCAGCAGGATAATTGTACATCTCTAAAATTCGGATTGCATTGCTGGTTTTTAAGGGGCCTGCTTTTAGTTTATGGTCAAACTGAAATTCGTCATTTTCTATTCTCTCTGCAAAATGGTATAATTCATATTCCGTTGCCAATAAGGCCGCCAACTCTACATCGTGTGTAGTTACAAAAACAAGGTGGTTTTTTTTATTTAAATAAGAAAGAATGGCTTTTGCTGATGCAATCCGTTCAATGGTATTGGTGCCTTTAAAAACTTCATCCAAAATAAAGATACTTTGTCCTGGCATACTTACTTCTTTTATCAATGCCCCCATTACTGTTACTTCTTCAAAATAATAACTTTTCCCATCCAATAAATTATCATCTATCCTAACTGAAGAATGTAATTTTAAAACAGGTGTATGGAAGCTATCTGCAAAACAGGTGTAGATGGTTTGTGCTAAAATTGTATTAAGTGCCAGTGTTCGGAGAAAAGTTGTTTTACCCGACATATTAGACCCCGTAATTAAAATGCTTTTTGTAGTTACTTCAATATCATTACTAACACAATTCTCAATTAGGGGATGATATAATTCCTTACCCGCTAATTGCTTTTCATCAGGTAAAAACACAGGCTCACAGGTTTTTAAGTGCCCGGCCCTTAGGGAAGCGATTGAAATAGCTGAATCGATAAGACCTGCATATTTAAATAAGGTTAAAATATCAGCCTGCTTATTTTTTACTTCTTTAATCATACTGTAAAAAGTAAAAAATTCAATTAAAAAAAATGCCTTTATCAATTCGAAAAAGTACAATAAAGTCTGCGTCAATTCATCCTTAAAAGTAGCATCATCAAAAGTTAACAGCCTGCTTTTTCTTTGCAAGGGTTTTAAATGCTGAATACTATTGTTTACCGCCATTTTATCAAAGGGAATAGTTGTACCAGTCAATTTTTCACAAACACGGATGAGCAGATTTAACTGTGGAAAAGACTTATTAAATCGCCTGGTATAATTTCTGTTTCTAAAATGAAGAAACATATTTATTGAAAAAGGCAGCACCAGCAACAAAAACATAATTGGTTTAAATAAAGCTATCAATATTAATAAAAATATAAAAGCCATATAAGGTACAATAAACCTGTACCAGGTTGGTTTTTCAGGCAACTGGTTGCCTAACAAAGAAGCGATAAAATAGGCATTATTATTACCAAGCGCCATTAATAATTGCTGAACCTCTTCCCGTATTTTTTCATTCTCTGTAAAAAAATTAACCTGTTCATTTAGTTGTTTTAAAACAACCACATCGCTTGTTGGCTTACTTAAGGCATCATATAAATATTGTTGGCCTACATTACTTGTTGTTCTGTCAACAAGGCAAAAAAGATCATCAAAATCAATATCACTTTTTGTTTGAGCTGATAATTGGTGAAAGTTTTTTTCTTTATTACAATCATTAAAAATAGCGATGAAATTAAAATTAAATTCAGCCTCTTTTGCCAGCCCCCATTGATCATGCAATGCTGCAATTTTTTTTCCTTCTTTTTTTTTATTACTACGTGAAGACAACATTCCTGCTATGGTTAACAGTAGCAGAAAAAAAAGTAAATACATCATAAGTTTACCAGGTTAAAATCTATTGGCTTCCCCAAAAAATTGAATTTGCAAATTATCACATCTCTTGCTAGATAAATTTTTTATTTTTTATAAAGCGTTCAAAAGTTATTTTGAGTTAAAATATTATTCGCCTGTTTTTCATCAAAACTTTGTTCAACAACAAAACACAAGCCCCTTACTTTGCAGCAAGGGGCTTTATACAAACTATAAGCAAAAAAGGAATATATGTCTATCCCTTATAAAAGCAGGATGACAATTAATATTTAATCTGGTTTTTTACCGTCTAAAAATGTGTTGATGGTGCCTATTTCGGCCTGGTTATTTTCGTCTGATTTTACGGTGTAGTTGCTGTAAAAACTTTCTACATCTGCGATAGAATTATGTAACTCCATATTGCGACGGAGGTAGGCAGGTACCGTTTCAAACTCGTTATTCGGATCGGCCGCGTTAATGTTGAATGACAAATTACGCAGTTTTGCAATGCGATCCATAGCCCGGCGCCGTAATTCCTCCGTTTCGTCAGCTACTGCCTGCTCCTCAACATTGGACATCATGATTGGCTGAGTTTGTTGTACAATTGGCTGTTGCTCCTCCGCCGCTTTGTGGGCTTCTTTAACCACCATTTGCATTTCAAATAAAGGCTCGTCTTCCTTAACTGTACTCCGCAAAGGGGGTAGCTCTTCTTTAGTGTTGGATTCTGGTTTAGGCTGCTCCTCCGCATATATTCTAGAGGGCTTTGCCAAAAAACCACCTGTTGACGAAACAGGTGCGCTAGCTTCTTTTTTATCTAATGAAAATATTGTTTTGGTATCGTTGTTGTTTGCTGGCTTATCAATGGGTGCAGGAGAATGAGGTATATCAAATTCTATTACAGGTATTTGATCTGATGCCGAAGATATCTCAAAAAATACTGGTTCTGTATCCGATTTTTCCACAGTATTTTTACCACGTAAATTTACGTCAGCCTCTTCTTCTGCCGTAACTGATAAAGTAGGCATCATTAATTCTGTAGTCGTTTTTTCTGCTTGTATTTCTACTTCTACGGCTGCTGCCTCCGGAGTTATTTTTGCAACATTAGTTGCTGGTTCCACCTCTTCAAATTGCAAGGTTGGCTGCTGCATTTTAACCACTTCTTTTTCCGGTGTACCCAATACCATTACAATTTTATCATCCTTCTTTTGTTCTTTGGGTTGGTTGATTGTTTTTGCAAAAGGGTCTTTGTGCTCAAAACCAGTTGCTATCAGGGTAATACTGATTTCTGACCCAAGTGTATTATCATAACCCAAACCTAAAATTACATCGCTATCCGGGCCAGCCTGTGCCATCAAATAATTTTGAATGATCTCCACCTCATCCATGGTAAATTCATTCTCTCCTTCGCAGGAATTGATGTTGATAAGAATCCATTTTGCACCACGGATATCATTGTCATTCAGCAACGGAGAGTTCAATGCATTTTCAATGGCCATCTGTGCCCTGTTTTCTCCTTCGGCAGTTGCGCTACCCAATATTGCTACACCTCCATTACTCATTACAGTGCATACATCTGCAAAATCCACGTTGATTTGTCCGGTACTATTGATTACGTCTGTAATACATTTTGCTGCTGTTGCCAATACATTGTCTGCTTTTGCAAAAGCTTCCTTCATTTTTAAATTGCCAAACTGGTGACGCAGTTTATCATTACTTATTACCAGCAACGTGTCAACATGATCTTTCAACAAACGGATTCCTTCTTCTGCCTGTGCCAATCTTTTTTTTCCTTCGTACGCAAAAGGGGTAGTAACAATACCTACTGTAAGTATCCCAAGATCTTTACAAATTTTTGCCAAAATGGGTGCACCACCTGTACCGGTGCCACCACCCATACCCGCAGTAATGAATGCCATTTTGGTATTTACTTCCAGGATCCGTTTTATTTCTTCAAGACTTTCTTCTGTAGCCTGCTTACCAATTGCCGGGTTAGCACCAGCCCCAAGGCCTTGTGTTAAATGTGGCCCTAACTGTATTTTGTTAGGCACCTTGCTTTGTGCAATGGCCTGTGCATCTGTGTTACAGATGATGAAGTTGACGCCCTCAATATTTTGCGAAAACATGTGGTTAACCGCATTGCTTCCGCCACCGCCCACACCAATCACTTTAATGATGGACGATTGTTCTTTTGGCAAATCAAAATGTATCATAATTTATGTCCTCCAAAACACATACTCAATTTTATTTATTAAAAATGAAAGTCGTGTTTTTTAATTTGTATGCACCTTATTTTTCGGTTAGTAAGGCAGAAAAATCAGGTGCTTTGTTTTTGTTAATGGGTTACCGCTATTAAATATTTAATCAATAGTATGCTGCTCATAAGGGGAGCATTATAACTTTGAGTCTTCTTCTTCTTTAAACAAATCAATCAATCCTATTTTAAATGAATCCATAAATCCCTTTAAAGATTTGCGTTCTTTTACTTTGGATACTTTTATCATTTCTTCTTCCGGTGCTTCTTTTACTGTATCCAGCACTTCATCTACCGGTAATTGTTGTAAGGCCCTTGGCACTTCTACCCTGCGGAAATTATCTTCCAGCTGCTTGTTCTTATTTTCGTAATCATTGTATCCTTTTAATATTAAACCAATACAAGTGCTGTACATTGGCTTGGCCAGTTCGTCAATATGGCCGCCTGCCAAATGCTCGTTGGGATAACCGATTCGTGCATTTAGCCCTGTAACATATTCTGTTAACTGAATCAGGTGTTTTAACTGAGAACCGCCACCCGTTAATATTACACCACCGTTTAACAAACGGGTATCTAAGCCAACCTGTTTTAAATGATAGGTAACAAAATCCATGATCTCACTCATGCGTGCCTGTATAATACCGGCAAGGTTTTTTACACTGATCTCTTTTGGCTGCATACCACGCAATCCCGGAATAGTAATAAATGCATTTGCTTTTGCTTCGTCTGCAAGGGCGCTGCCAAACTGTACTTTCATTTGTTCGGCCTGTGTTTTTAAAACACCTAACCCATTCTTAATATCGTTGGTAATGTTTTCGCCACCAAAAGGAATTACCGCGGTGTGTTTTAAAATGCCTTCATAAAAAACGGCAAGGTCTGTTGTACCACCGCCAATATCTACAATGGCCACACCAGCTTCCAAATCCTGGTCGCACATAACAGCTGCTGCTGATGCCAACGGTTGTAGCACCAAATCCTGTGTTTTTAATCCTGCTTTTTCAACACTGCGATTGATATTGCGGATGGCATTTTTATCGCCGGTGATGATGTGAAAATTAGCACCCACTTTTACGCCACTATAACCAATCGGATTAGGAATATTTTGAAAATTATCTACTGTAAATTCCTGTGGAATAACATCAATGATCTGATCGCCTGCAGGAATATAGGTACGATATTGATCTGCAATTAAGCGATCAATTTCTTCCTGCCTGATTTCTTCTTCTGTTGCCTGGCGAACAATATCGCCACGTGTTTGCAAACTTTTGATATGATGGCCTGCAATACCAACATAGACTTCGCTGAGCACCAGGTTTGGATTTGATGCATAGCAGTTTTCCAAAGCCGTTTGAATGGCTTTGATGGTTTGATCAATATTTAGTACCATGCCATGTTGTACGCCATTGCTGTTGGCCCGGCCAAAGCCGAGTATCTCCAGTTTGCCGTATTCATTTTTGCGTCCGGCAATGGCGGCAATTTTTGTGGTGCCGATATCCAGACCAACAATAACAGGATTGGTATTTACCAACCCGCCATCATTTGTTGTGATTTGTTCGTTGCTCATAGTTGTGTGTTTGTATGTGTGTGTTTGTGTGTTTTAAATTCTAAATTTTTCTTCTTAAAAAGCTGCCTCTATTTGTATTCGTTTGTATTTCTTTTAATTGGCTTTGGCATTACCGCCTTGGGTGTTTTTGTGTCGCCTGCTGCTGTTTTTGCCGGCGGTTTCACAACTACAACTTTCGGTTTTATTACAGTTGCTGCCGGTTTTGCAGTTTCAGGTTTTATGGTTACAGGTTTTTTAGCTGGCTTAGCAACTGCTGAAACCAATGGCTTTACAACTGCTGGTACCAATGATGTTGAAATACTTTGTGTTTGCGATTTCTCAATTACCTCAGGGCCATGTTCGTCATCCCGTTGAATTGATTGCTGAATAATATCAACACTGGTTGTATTATTTTCATTGTCTGTTGCAATTATATGCAGCGAATCATTGGTTTGCCTTTCTGTATTTTCAGCAATCGCCTTCATAAGTTGTAAAGTCCGCAGGCTGTCAGATGATATATCCAAAGCTCCCTTTCTTTTTGCAACTACCTGTCCTTTGAATTGCACATTTACCTCACTGTATTTATTCCATCCTGCTTTCACAATTACCTGCCGGTAAAAAAGTAACAGTTTTTTAAGCTTTTCCTCGACATCAGTTGCATCGCCAAAAATAATAATGGTGTTTCCTATCTTAGGAATCATTTCAAAATTTCGTTGCGATGTAATGTCTATCTGGTCAATCAAAGCCATACCAAAACTATCTTTCAGAATGGCCATGCTTACTGTCAATATATTTTTTAGCAAAGCACTATCCGCATGAGACAATACCATTTTATCTGATGGAAACCCTGTGAACACAGGTAGTCGTGCAGAAAATTTTTCACTTAGAGGCAGCATGGTAAGCGAACTATCAATATAAAAAGTAGTACCACTTGTTGTAAATACCCTTGCCACAGGTTCTCTTTCTAATACTTTTACCACCAACCTATTATTATTATCAAAAAACAGTTGAGATGACTTTACCCAAATATCCTTTTGTAATTCGGCTTCCAGTTTTCGTAAATCAAAAGCACTTACCCTTTTGCCATCCGGGTTACCACCCACTTCTGTAGTTATACTATTTAAAATATCTTTTTTATCTACAAAGAAATTATTGTCTACTCCTTCAATAGTAATACTTACACCACTGCAATGTTGGGCATCTTTCTTTTTTATTGCTGCTACCAACAACACAATAGTACCTGTGCCAATGGCAAGCCATACAACATTAAATACCCATTTCAATATCGTTTTTTTATTTGCCAGCGGTTACTATTTTTTTAATTGGTTCAATCAATGTATCAATATCACCTGCACCTGCAGATATTATTAAAGTGCCTTCAAATCCTTCTTCCACATGCGCTTCCTTTTCCTGCCGCAAATGTTTTAACAAGTTGTCTTTACTCAGCACCATTTTATATTCACTGTGCATTCTTTCGGTAATCATTTCACTACTCACGCCTTCCATAGGCAGTTCCCTTGCGGGGTAAATAGGTAACAATATTATTTCATCTGCAAGGTCAAGTACTTCTGCAAAGCCATCTGCCAGGTCTTTTGTTCTGCTAAAAAGATGTGGTTGAAATATTACAATACACTTTTTTTTACCAAACAATTTTTTTGCGCCGGTTATCAATGCTCTCAATTCTTCCGGATGGTGAGCATAATCATCGATGTATACCAGCTTATCTGTTTTTACAATGTATTCAAACCTTCTTTTTACTCCCTTGAAAGCTGCTACAGCACTTACTATTTTATCATCATCAATTTTTAAATGATGTGCTGCTGAAATTGCTGCCAGTACATTTTCAATGTTGTGTAGCCCACCCATATTTAATACCACATTCTTTAATATCCAGTCTTTAGTTATTACATCGAAATGATAACTGCCGTTATTCATTTTAATATCAGCAGCATACACATCCGCATTTTTATTATCCAGGTGATAAGTAAAATGTATGTCGCCTTTAAGTTCAGTTGCTCTTTTTAAACCAAACTTGCTCAGTAACAAACCGCCGGGTTTTATCCTGGCAGAAAAATCAATGAATGCCTGCTCCATATTTTCGGCAGTGCCATAAATATCAAGGTGATCTGGATCCATGCTGCTGATAACTGCCAAATCAGGACTGAGTTTTAAAAAACTTCT
>JANXSR010000247.1 GCA_025352625.1 Ferruginibacter sp. | reverse complement strand
ACAATCAACAATAAAATGCTTACAATTATTACATAGCCAATACTCAATAAGTATAAAAAATAAAACGCAGCAATAATACCGGCAATAGAACCAAAGCGCAACCATCCAAATGCAGTTTTTTTTTGCTGTAAATTTTTTAATTCCTTTTGTAAACTGTCAATTCTTATTTTGTAAAATTCAAGTGGCTCCATGTATGTTTTGTGAAATGAATTGGTGAAAAAATTACAAATAAAAAAAGGGACGATCATTTGAAAGTCCCTCTCATGTGGAGCCGCAGGGAGTCGAACCCTGGTCCAAACATATCCGCCATAAGCTTTCTACATGTTTATTTCTGCATTATTTGTCGGGAAAAAGCAGGAGCAAAACATACCAACCCTTTCCTTAGCTGTATATTCTTAAGCAACCATCACAGCCTTTGGTTGCAGCATCCCGTTATTTGTTTGAGTCGGCGGAAGAGCATGGCAACAGGAAAGCCCACTCAACGGCCCTAATGGTTACTAGTCTATCGACTAAGCAGCCATGGCATACTGAGTATTGCCATTTGAAGTTTTGGGTATTCAGATTTAAGTGCTAATTATCCAACGCACTACATGCTTACACTTACAAAGATCTATGCTGTCAAAACCGGTCAGCCCCGTTTCTTAATTATTAATTAAGAACAGCAAATTTACGAAAACTATTTTGTTACTCTTATAAAACTGTTGTGCAATACATTTGCACTTCTTATTTAACAAAACAGCAACATGCCCCCAGCAAATTATTACACAGAAAGAATAACAGTTTTAGAGCAGCAATTACAGCAGCTTTTAAAAAAGAAAAGTATATTGGGTTGGTTGCGTTTTATAGTTGTTGTATTGCTAATTGGCGCACTATATTTATTACTACCCCTCGGTTGGATGTATGTTGCGCTAGCTGCCGTACTATTATTAATTGCTTTTACACGCTTATTATTTACAGATTTGCGTAATAAATCCAACATAGAAAACACCCGGCACTTAATAGCTATTAATGAAGATGAGTTAAAAGCACTGGCACATAATTATTTTCATTTCCCAACAGGTATTGAGCATAGCCCCAAAGAACATTTATATGCCAACGACCTGGATATTTTTGGCAGGGCTTCCCTGTATCAATACATCAATCGAACAGGGAGTGAAATGGGCGGTGGTGTGTTGGCAAACTGGTTATTAAACCCTGCTGATACAAATGTTTTGCAACAAAGACAACATGCTGTTAAAGAGTTAACCGATGCTACTGAATGGCGACAACAGTTGCAGGCATTTGCCAAAGACAAAAAAATACAAACCGCTACACAACAAAGATTACAACAATGGCTAAATGAAGCCGACCAGTTTTCTTCCGGTAAGTATTGGGGTTGGCTGCGTTTTGTTTTACCTGCTATTATACTAACCATCATTGCGCTAAATATTGCCGGCATTCTTCCTTACCAGATAAGAAATATGGCACTACTGCTATTTGCAATCATCGCTTACTTTTTCGCTAAGAAAGCTGCTCCCGTGCACCTGCATTTATCAAAAATGGTTAGTGAACTGGAAGTATTGGCAGACAGTGTTGAACTGATAGAGCAACACATTTTTAAGAGTGATTTGCTGGCACAAATGCAGTCGCTGTTTTTACAAAAAAATTATACCAGTTCTAAAGCTTTAAAAGAACTGAAAAAAATATTAGAACGGCTCGATCTTCGATTTAACCCTGTGGTGTTTGTTCCATTAGCTATTTTATTTCAGTGGGATCTTCAGCAGGTTTTATCGCTTGAAAAATGGAAGCAACGCCATCATGAAAATGCGCCACAATGGTTTGAAATGCTGGCACAATTTGAAGCCTTAAGCAGTTTGGCTACATTGTCTTTCAATCACCCGCAATGGTGTTTTCCCATTTTTAAGCAAGCTCATTTTTTTATTGATGGAAGGCAGATTGGTCATCCATTAATCAATGCTTCCAAAAGGGTCGATAATGATATCCTGATTAACAGCAAGGGAGAAATAATGCTGATTACCGGAAGTAATATGGCCGGCAAAAGTACTTACCTGCGCAGCATAGGTATCAATGTGGTACTGGCTATGGCCGGGTCGCCGGTTTGTGCTGAAAGCTTTGGCTTATCGCCTGTACAAATAATTAGCAGTATGCGTATTGCTGATAATCTAGAAGAAAGCACCTCTACTTTTTATGCAGAATTAAAGAAATTAAAAACAGTCATTGACCTGGTAAATGAAGGTGCACCTGTATTTATTTTATTGGATGAAATTTTACGTGGCACCAATTCTCTCGACCGTCATACAGGCTCTGTTGCGTTGCTAAAACAACTCATTAAAAAAGATGCTGCCGGCATAATTGCCACACATGATGTTGAGTTGGCAAAATTAAAAGAGTCTTATCCTGAAAATATTTTAAACTACCATTTTGATGCACAGGTTAGCAACGATGAATTGTATTTTGATTACAAGTTAAAAGCAGGCGTTTGCGAAAGTTTAAATGCATCTATATTGATGAAAAAAATTGGCATAGAACTTTAACGAAACCGTTGATGGCTGACTTTTTGATCGCTAATTTGAGTTACTTTAACGATAATTTATTCAAGCATATCAATTATTATAAAAATACCATTAAACTTAATTAATCAGAAATTAGACATAACAAATCCTATTGTCCGGGCTAAGAAGCTTTGTGGCAATTCATTGGCGTCGCACTGTTGTACTTTTATATTTTATGGCAGCTTTAATTATGCAACTTGTAGCTGCGATATTTTTTTATAAAATTTCCTGACAATGCTTATTACAATACCGGGCGCTTTGTAACAACACACATTTATTACCAATTATTAAAAGGGTGTTTTATTAATCCCTTACACCATCCCAGGCTGCCAGTACTTTTGCATGCGGATTCGTCTGTAACTCCCAATTGGTATCAATGAGCATCGTTTTACGTTCGGTAGTTGTGTAGGCATCCCAGCCAGGGCTACCATTGGTTGCAAACTTACCCTGCTCGGAATAAGCACGCCAGCCAGGAAAATCGAGG
>JANXSR010000203.1 GCA_025352625.1 Ferruginibacter sp. | reverse complement strand
TCATTCCAACACTATCGGGCAGCTTTCTCTATTAACCAATTTTTGTTTTCAACTTATCCACATACCGCTTTCTAAATAATTAACTCAAACAGCTTCTTACTCTTTTATAAATTTAATGTTATCTATTTCCATAAAATAATTGGGCAGGCAGGATATCGTTTTATCATCTTCAATTTTTAAATTTATACCCTTAAAACTTATTTGTGTTAATGATGGGTTTAGTTTAAGATGAAAAAAATTATTATCATTCTTTTCATCTTTAATAAGCGTAACAATATCTGGAAATAAAGGGTGCTGTACATAAATGCTATCGCAATGAGGAATATCTATATTAACCTCTCCATTGCTATCCGAATAAATCTTCTTTTGCAGTCCGTTAATAAATAAAATACATAAAATATTTTTAAGCAGATATTTATTGGGATCATCAAAAATAAGTGTATAACCCTTTGGTTGCCTGGATTGATTGATAATTGTAAAATCCTTTCCAGGCTCTTTATCGCTTTTAATTTTTATTGTATCACCTTCTACAAGAAAGGTACCTGTGGCATTTCGATCTACAGCACCATAGCTATAATAAAAGTTAAATTTACCATCAGCTGAAAAACTAAACCCTGCTGCCATTTCCTGCCTCCTGAAAAAATATTCGCCCATTATTTTTGATTGTGACATAAGTTTTATGCTACAAAACAGAAACAAAAAAACAATACATTTTTTTAATACCATTTTTCTACATTTTCTTATCATTAGATAAAAAGCTTGCTTAGAAAATATTCTTTTAAGATGCTATTTGTATGAATATCAAACAGGTGAAAAGATAATACTTAATCATCCATTTAATAAATATAAAAACAGATTTTATCAGATGGCATAAAAAAGCCACCATGAAGTTTCATAGTGGCGCAATATTTTTAGCATTGAATTTTATCTTTTGCCCATACCCGGCATTTTGCCCATCGGCATTTTATTCATCATTTTCATCATGCCTTTCATTTGCTCAAACTGCTTTAAAAACTGATTCAATTCTGCAATATCTTTTCCACTCCCTTTGGCTATTCGCAATTTTCGATTAGGATTAATAATGTCCGGGTTACGACGTTCCTGCAAAGTCATAGAATTAATCATCGCTTCAATACCTTTAAAAGCATCATCATTTATATCTACATCCTTAATCTGTTTTCCTACGCCTGGTATCATTCCCATCAGGTCTTTAAGATTACCCATCTTTTTAATTTGCTGTAACTGAGTTTTAAAATCTTCAAAATCAAATTGATTTTTACGAATCTTTTTTTCCAACTTAGCTGCTTCAACAGCATCAAATTGCTCCTGCGCTTTTTCTACCAGGCTTACAATATCACCCATTCCTAAAATACGCTGCGCCATTCTCTCGGGATAAAACACATCCAGCGTTTCCATCTTTTCGCCGCTACTTGCAAACTTAATTGGCTTATTAACTGTGTATTTAATTGATAAGGCTGCACCACCTCTTGTATCGCCATCTAACTTGGTTAATACAACACCGGTAAAATCAAGTCGCTCATTAAAAGCTGCAGCAGTATTCACTGCATCCTGACCAGTCATACTATCCACCACAAATAAAATTTCCTGTGGTTTAATAGCCGCTTTAATATTCGCCACTTCAGTCATCATTACTTCATCTACTGCCAAACGGCCTGCAGTATCTACAATGATTACATTTTTATTTTTAGCCCTGGCTTCTTTAATTGCATTTTCAACAATGCTTACAGCATCTTTATTTTCTCTTTCGCTATAAACATCCACACCAATCTGACCACCCAAAATTTCTAATTGATCAATCGCCGCAGGTCTGTAAATATCCGCCGCCACAAGTAAAGGAGATTTGCCCTTTTTTGTTTTTAAATAATTGGCTAGTTTACCGCTAAAAGTAGTTTTACCACTACCTTGCAAACCTGCTATTAAAATTATTGCGGGATTGCCTGTAATATTAAATTCACTTTCAGTTCCTCCCATCAATTCAGTTAGCTGATCCTGTACAATTTTAACCATTAGCTGGCCAGGACTTACAGCTGTCAATACTTTTTCTCCCAGTGCCTTTTCTTTTATTGTATCAGTAAATTCTTTGGCAATTTTATAATTCACATCCGCATCTACAAGCGCTCTGCGAATTTCTTTTACTGTATTTGCAATATTAAGTTCTGTAATTCTTCCCTGACCTTTAATATTTTTAAAAGCACTTTCTAACTTTTCACTAAGAGAATTAAACATCTGTTCTAACTATTTTAAATGTATAGGTATAAAAAAAGTGAACTTAAAAGTTCACTTAATATTTGCAAATGTATGAAATCTTTATGCTCCCAAATAACTACGTAACAGTTTGCAACGGGAAGCCACCTGCAATTTAGTAATCGCTTTATCTTTTATTTGCCTTACTCTTTCCCTTGTAAGATTAAATCTTTCGCCAATATCTTCTAAACTTAATGCATGGTCTACACCAATTCCAAAAAAGAAACGGATAACATCTTTCTGTCTTTCTGTTAAGGTACTTAAGGACCTGTCTATTTCAGTAGCCAATGAGGCATTAAAAGCCAAATGCATGTCTGTACTATCTGCATTAGGGTTTTCCAGCACATCCATTAAAGAACCTTCATCACCATCTCCAAAAGGTTGATCCATGCTTACATGCCTCACAGAAGCGCCCATTGTAGCAGCTACTTCATCCGATTCTAAATCCAGTAATTGGGCAAGTTCTTCTGCTGTTGGTTCTCTTTCATACTCCTGCTCTAACTGCGAGTAGGCCTTACTGATACGATTGGTAAGTCCCACTTTATTTAATGGTAACCGTACAATTCTGGATTGTTCTGCAAGTGCCTGTAAAATACTTTGGCGTATCCACCATACGGCATATGATATAAATTTGAAGCCACGGGTTTCATCAAATCTTTGTGCGGCTTTTATTAATCCAAGATTCCCTTCATTAATAACATCAGGCAATGTTAAACCCTGGTTTTGGTATTGTTTAGCAACAGATACCACAAAACGAAGATTGGCCTTGGTTAATTTTTCAAGAGCAGCCTGATCACCTTGTTTAATGCGAATGGCTAGTTTTACTTCTTCTTCAGGAGTTATTAATTCTACCTTACCGATTTCCTGTAAGTATTTTTCTAAACTCTGGCTTTCACGATTGGTAATCGACTTCGTGATTTTGAGCTGGCGCATACTCATAAACAGGTTGTTTTAATTGGTTAAAAGTTAAAATACGGAACGATTAAAGAAAACATATTTTGTTAAACGTAATTTATACCTTTTATAATATGTTTCCAAAAAAGTTTTTTTGGAAAAACATGTTTTTTATAAAAAATTATATATGTTTATTGTTAACCCAATGTTTATGTAGCAAAAAATAGTTGAGAAATTATCTGATTACCTCGTTTATTTTGTTATTATTGCACCACACAAAGAAGATTTAAATTAATTGGATGAGTAAAAAAGTATTATATACATTGGAATACCCGGTTAGATGCTCTCCCGGCATAATGTATGAATTTTTAAGTACACCTGCAGGATTGCAGGAATGGTTTGCTGATAAAGTAGACGAAAGAGATGGCATATTTAGTTTTTCCTGGAATGGTGCGACTGATGAAAAAGCAGAATTGCTGGAAGGGGAAGAAAATAAATACATTCGTTTTCACTGGATGCATATGCCAAAAGGCGAATACTTTGAATTCAGTATAGAAAAATCAGAAGTTACCAATCAAACCATTTTGATCATTAAAGATTTTGCTGAGAAGAAAGATATTAAAGATCAAAGTCAGTTGTGGGAATACCAGGTAAAAGATTTGTTTCATCGCTTGGGTAATTAATTTTGCAGCAATAGAATCATTTCTTCAAAAGTTTGCTCCACAAATTGGTCAACTGTATCCCAATACTGTATTGAAATTTTTTTTCCAATTTTTACAAAGGGCTCCTTGTTAAGCAGGATGATAAATTGTTCTTTCGTAATCTTTTGTATTGGCATAAAATTCCCTTCTTCAAAATAGTGATCCCATGGATGATTGTTGGTGCATATCCAATAATTATTTTGCTGTAGCATTAAAAATTGCGATACAAAATTTGCCAGCATATCATTTTTTATTTTGCCAGATAATTGAAGATTAATACTGAAGAAATTTCCCCACCAAAAAAGCGTTCGTATAGCAAGTGTATTCTCTTTACTAAAATAACGGGGATAGTCAAGTATTATGTAAGGGAGTCCTTTGTAATTTTCACCTCTTGAAATTTTGGGATCTGTTACAAATATTACCGCAGGCAAATTCCCTTTTTTTGCAGTTGTTATTTGTTGCATACATATTAATAACTCACTAAATAGCAGTACAATTTTTTCTATAATAGTTTGTTTAGTTAAAATCCATTCGGTATTGCAAACCAATTCCTGTTCCTTGAGAGAAAGCGCTAATTTTGTTTTATTGTTCGTCATTGTTATCAAGATACAAATAACTTATTAAAGCTTCGCCTTTGGCGATTTGGGAATGATAAAAAAATTAGACAAACTCATTATCAGGTCATTTATAGGTCCGTTTATTGTAACTTTTTTCATCACTTTTTTTGTGCTGATGATGCAGACCTTATGGAAGTACATTGATGACTTTGTCGGCAAAGACCTTGACCTTTTTACTATCGGACAATGTTTATGGTATGCCAGTGCCTCCCTGCTTACATTAGCTATGCCCATAGCGATTCTAATTTCCTCAATCATGACCTTTGGCAACCTTGGTGAAAGCTTTGAACTGGTAGCCATAAAATCTGCAGGCATCTCTTTGTTACGTTTTATGCGGCCTTTAATTTGGGTAGCTGTTTTGCTTTGTGGTATCACTTTTTTATTTGCTAACTATGTTATTCCTTATGCCAACTTAAAATTCAAAACTATTTATTATGATATTGCCTACAAGAAACCGGCATTGGATTTAAAGCCAGGTGTTTTTTATAAACATATCCCCGGCTACGCAATTAAAATTGGTAAAAAAGATGTTGATGGCAAAACCATACATAGTGTGGTGATCTATGAGCAGCAAAGCCAACTACAAGATAATAGTATAATTGCCGAACAAGGAATCATGCAATTATCTACAGATAAAAAATACCTGGAGTTTACACTACAGAATGGCCATCGTTACCAGGAAAGAGGCTCCCCAATTGACACCTCTTCTGAATTTATACGTATGGGGTTTAAAGAGTACAAAAAGCTATTTGATATATCTGCTCTGCAAATGATGCAAACATCTGATACCGTTTTTAAAAATGATATTAAAATGCAGAGTATTCGCTTACTCGACAAAACGATAGATTCTTTAACTAAGGTAAATGACAGTTTCACAAAAAAATTAAACAAAGATGTAAGTGGCCAATTGCATTATCTTAATGTACCGGATAGCATTTGGAAAAAGGCACATCTCGGATCGCCAAAAGAAAAAACATTCTCAGCTCAAATTCCCGACTCAATAAAAAATATAGTATATGATAATGCAATCCAAATAGCATACTCAATAAAAAACAATTACCAGTTTTCAGGATCTGAATTTGATAGCAGAGACTATGAAATACGATTTGGTAAAATTGAATGGCACCGCAAATTTTCATTGTCGCTGGCTTGTCTGGTATTATTTTTTATTGGTGCACCGTTGGGGTCTATTATCCGTAAAGGTGGGCTGGGCATGCCGCTCGTGGTAGCAATATTATTCTTCCTCATATTTCACCTGCTAAATATGTTTGGAGAGAAATTTGTAAAAGATAGTCTTGTTAGCCCTTTTACAGGCATGTGGCTTTCGGTATTGGTTTTAACGCCACTTGGAATCTTTTTAACTTATAAGGCTATGCATGATTCAGCGCTATTTAACAAGGAATTTTATTACCGGTTTTTCAAAAATATTCGTCCCTTTTTTAAACCAGTTGTTAATGCACTGAGCCGGAAGAAATAGTTTGACTAATTTTATACAAATAAAATTTTATATTATGAAACAATCTACGCGTAGAAATTTTCTTGGACAATCTGCTTTGGCAGGTATTGGAACATTAATTACTTTACCTACCCTTGGTGCCTTATTAGAGGCTGATAAAAAAGCAGGTGTCAACACGCCGTCGCCTTTTAAAACCGGCTTTGACCAACAGCCATTGCCCTATGCATATAGTGCACTGGAACCTTCAATTGATACCCTAACCATGGATATACATTATAATAAACATGCAGCGGCCTACAGCAAAAATGTAAAAGAAGCAGCAGTGGCAGAAAGTGTGGATATCACAAAGCCACTGGAAGATGTATTGGGCAAAATTTCAAAGTACTCAGTTAAAATGCGCAATAATGCTGGTGGTCATTACAACCACGAATTGTTTTGGCAATTATTATCGGCAGATACAAATACACAACCTTCAGCTAAATTATTAGCTGCTATAGTAGCAGGTTTTGGCTCGCTGGATGAATTTAAAAAACAATTTACTGGTGCTGCAACAACAAGATTTGGTAGTGGTTGGGCATGGCTGATATACAACAGCGATAAAAAATTGTCGATTGTATCTACGCCAAACCAGGATAATCCGTTAATGGATATTGCAGAAATAAAAGGATTCCCATTAATTGGGTTAGATGTTTGGGAACATGCTTATTATCTTAAATATCAAAACCGTAGGGCAGATTATATTGCCAGTTTTTGGAAAATATTAAACTGGAATACTGTTAACGATCGTTTTAATAGTATCTGAAAAAAAGACTTACATTTTTATTGTAAGTTTTAAATCATTAACATTTGAGATATTTTAAATTATACCCGCTTTATTATTAGCGGGTATAATTTTTATTTGTCACAAAGTATATTACTTTAGCCTGCTTTAATAGACTCAGCCTTTGCAGTAGAAGCATATCTAATAATACAACTAAGGCAAAGGCTGATAAATTGGGAGTTCAATTGTGCTGCAAATGTAATTGCACAATGTTAACTAAACGACACTTTTATTTCTTTTAGTATAATTTTTTGTTTTTAAACAATTCTTTTTTAGTTGTATAAAAACTTATTTTCGTTTTGCAAAAAAAATTACCATTTTTTATATAAATCACAGATAGTATTATGCAAGTTTGGAAAGAGTACCAGGAAAAAAATAAAGATCGTTTTTTAAATGAATTATTAGAGCTGTTGCGTATACCAAGTATCAGTGCCAAAAGCGAGAATAAAACAGATATGGTGAATTGTGCAGAAACTGTAAAGCAACGGCTGCTGGAAGCTGGAGTTGACAAAGTAGAAATTTACCCCACAGAAGGACATCCGATTGTTTATGCTGAAAAAATAATTGACGCAGACAAACCAACAGTATTGGTTTATGGCCATTATGATGTACAACCTGCGGAGCCTTTAGAACTTTGGAAAAGCGGACCATTCGACCCGGTAATTATTGATGGGAAAATTTTTGCCCGTGGCAGTTGCGACGATAAAGGCCAGGTGTACATGCACATTAAAGCACTGGAAACATTGGTGCAAACAAACACACTTAGCAATAACATCAAGTTTTGTATTGAAGGAGAAGAAGAAGTAGGTTCGCCTAACCTCGGCAAATTTGTAGCATCGAATAAGGAGTTATTAAAAGCTGATGTAATATTGATTAGTGATACTGCTATGATTAGTTTAGATTCACCAAGTATTGATATTGGTGTGCGTGGCTTAAGTTATATTGAAGTAACTGTAACCGGTCCAAATCGGGATTTGCATAGTGGTGTATATGGAGGTGCTGTTGCCAACCCAATTACTATACTTGCTAAAATGATTGCCAGTTGCCATGATGAAAACAATCACATTACCATCCCAGGCTTTTATGATGATGTGGTTATTTCCACTACAGAAGAACGAAAATTAATGGCTGAAGCACCCTTTGATGAACAAGAATATAAAGATGATTTGGGAGTGAAGGAATTATGGGGAGAAAAAGGATATAGCACCAATGAAAGAACGGGAATACGACCAACACTGGAACTAAACGGTATTTGGGGTGGTTACCAGGGAGAAGGAGCCAAGACAGTATTACCAAGTAAGGCTACCGCAAAAATTTCTACCCGTTTAGTACCCAATCAATCTTCAGTAAAAATTACTGCTATGTTGCTGGAGCATTTTAAAAAAATTGCCCCTGCCTATGTTACCATAAGTGCATTTGAGCACCATGGTGGCGAACCTTATATGACACCGATAGATAGTAAAGCATACCTCGCTGCAGCAAAAGCCATGGAAACCACCTTTGGCAAAAAACCAATTCCGGTACGTGGTGGTGGCAGTATTCCTATTTGTGCCTTGTTTGAAAAAGAATTAGGCATTAAGATAGTGTTTATGGGATTTGGCTTAGACAGCGATAATCTACACAGTCCAAACGAAAAATTTAACCTCGAAAATTTCTATAAAGGAATTGAAACCATCCCTTATTTTCATAAGTTCTTTACTGAGATGAGTTCTTAGTATTGAGAACTTAGCATTTAAGTGCTTTTTATTTTGATGCTTTTTTTGATATTGAGACAATATTTAAAAAGAAAACCGTAACAACGAAAGCAGTTACGGTTTTTTCTATTTATCCGATACTAAATACTTAATACCTATCTCCCCCATCCCCATTTTAAAAATGCTGGAAAAGCACGGGACCAGGTAGGTACATCATGCCGTCCATCCTGTAGTTCCACGTATTCAATTGAATTATCCGTATAGCCTTTTTGTTTTAATTCATCAATTAAACTGATAGTATCATCAATGGCATCTATGATACCGTTATTATTACGGTCGGCAGTTTCATCCTGTGTACCTACTTCAAAAAAAAATTGTAGCCATGGTGCATAATTGCCTTCTCTAACCTGCCGGTGCATAATACGGTTTTT
>JANXSR010000198.1 GCA_025352625.1 Ferruginibacter sp. | reverse complement strand
GGGCAGACGAGTTTCAATTTGGCTTTTTGTTGTTAACTTCAACTTTATATTTTCAATTGGGCAGCGGTTCCGGGCTGGACGTTATAAAATATCCCACCTGCAGCAATACCTGTCCGTTGGCTGTAACCTTTTAGGAACAGTATCATCCTTAAAAAAATTTTTATGACACGAGATGCCAAACTTTATATTCTATCAAATAAAGGATGGGAACCACTATCGAATTTAATCAACAATGACAACAATATTTACCTCCAAAGAGACATCACTATTTACCAACTTTTCACTTCTACAAGCAAAGACGAAGAATATGCAATAATAACACTTAGTGACAAGGCTGACAAGATAGTTGAAGAATATGGAGCTATACTTTCTGGCCAAAATGATAGCCTGAAAACTACCTTGCATGACTATTTTGGAGAACCATTGTTTGGAGACAAATCAAATGTAATTCATCTTCAAAAATTGCAATGACTGATTTTTTAATGCCATATTTTTTAAGTCAGTGAATAATATTCTCAATATCTTACACTTACAAACTAAATTCTTTTATTAATTGGTAATTCAATCTTACATAATTCAACTTGCTTATAATTTAAAAAAGAATTTAATAATTTTTTTAGTATTTTCTATACCTGCTATTGCGAATTGTCAATCAAATTTATCCTATACAGAATTGACGCCCTTCATAGGATTATTAAAAAGCCATGTCTGCTGTAATACATGTTTTTTTAGTGAGGATTCACTTCGTAAAAGGGTATTAGCTTTAAAATGGGATCTAAATAATGATGAGACATTTAATGCTTTATATGAACAAGTAAAAGATAAAAATCTCGATTATCGCTATTATCTGATAATTGCAAAAATGTCAAGCAGTTATTTTAGAAATTCTCGTAGTTATGGGAAAAATACTTATCACTACATAGACTATTATTATAAATCTCTTTTTCTCAATCTTGCAATTGAAAACGCCAATCGATTTAATTTATATAAAGATTCATTAAAATACCAGTACACTCAACAATATATTCTTTCAACTCTAGAAGATTCCTGTTTTCCGTCTCATGATAAATTCAAAGAATTTGCAGATTTGAATATGAAATATTGCAAAAGTCTTTTGAATAACACAAGATTAAGTTTGTCAAAATTTGAAAAAAGTGAATTGTATTTTATAATCGCTGATGCAATATATAGAACGAAATATATAGACGAAGAGGATTCAGCAAGTGTTAGTGAAGTTTTTCAGAATTTATCATTAGCAATTAAGGAGTATCCGCAAAATTGGCGAGCCTTATCTGAAAGGGCAGCCATCAAAAAAAACGAACTTTTAGAATATAATGCTGCTATCAAAGATTATCAACTTTTATTAACCGTCTTTGAGACCGAGAATAAAAACAGTATAATCGAACATGATAAATGGTTAGCTAGACAAAAACTCAATTCCAGTAACAATAAAAGCATACTTGGAATTCGACCTACATTTGAAGAAATGTTTGAAATTGTAGATTGTTACCAAGCTTTAAATGATCACAAAAATGCATTATTATGGTTGAGCAAAGCGGAAATATCAATAAAAATGTATAAGCAATATAGCAGCTATTCTGAATACACATCTAACTATGAGGGTATGATTTTTTATTTTAAAGCAATTGCTAATTTTAAACTAAATAAAATACCAGAAGCATGCAACAACCTAGAAAAGGCAATAAATTATGGATACGATATAGCTGAATGTAAAAAATTGCAATTGGAAATGAACTGTAATTCCAGCCCCATTTTGAATGATGAAATAGCTTCAGTTCCTATGAAAAAAGTTAATGGTGTTTATGAAATACCAATTACAATTAATAATGTCTTAAAACTCAATTTTATTTTTGATGCAGGAGCTTCGGAAGTATCTATTTCGCCTGATGTTGTATTAACTTTAATAAAAACAGGAACGGTCACCGATAAAGATTTCATTGGATATCAAACTTACAGATTTGCTGATGGTACTACCGCAAAAAGTAAAGTGTTTATTATTAAAGAAATAAAACTAGGTAATAAAACTATATCGAACATAAAAGCGTCTATATCAAATTCAATAAATGCTCCATTACTATTAGGACAAAGTGCTTTTCACCCGAGGTCGGTGTCCCCACCGACCTGTAGCAAAAATGAATTATCTTACAAATAAAAGTGAAATCCAAAGACTTTAAATATAAGGGTCATCGCAATTCGTACACCGAATTAAATGAAGTGTATTTTTGGACAATTACCATAAATAAATGGCAACATTTATTAAAGCCGGATGAAAATAAAATGATTGTAATGAATAGCCTGCAATGGTTGGTACAAAGTGAATTGGTAAAAATATACGGTTATGTAATAATGCCTAATCACATTCACCTGATGTGGGAGCAGTTAAAAATGAACGGCAAAGAGTTTCCTAAAAATGGGTTTGAAAAATTTACAGCCAAAACATTCATCAATAACATGAAGGCATTGAATGATGCAGCATTAAGCAATTATGCAGTAACAGCAGTAGACAGGCAACATAATATCTGGCAAAGAGATCCGCTGGCAATACG
>JANXSR010000214.1 GCA_025352625.1 Ferruginibacter sp. | reverse complement strand
TCATAAGTATGCAGGGCACCAAATAAATCCTCTGCATCAAACCAGCCACCGACTACTAAAGTGGGTATGTTGATGTTGTTTAAATGGTTGCGTATATTTCTGGCTTTCCAGTAGGCATCGTAAGTATCATGTTGCAGGTATTCGTTCCAGATATAACTTTTGTGGTTAAAATATTTTTGAGACTGCGTATTTTTTACAGGGCCTAACTGTAAAAAGAATGAGTACACATCTTTTGTAAGTGCATTAAAAACCGGACCATCATAATCAGTTACCGGGCCTTTGCTTATGGCACCAAAATAATTCATAAAATTAAAATTATCAAGTAAAAAGAAAGCACCATTGTGGTTGGCATCATCACCAATAAATTCATCAGTAACAGGCGCCTGTGGACTTACCGCTTTTAATGCAGGGTGAGCGCCTGGTAAACTGGCAGTAGCATAAAATCCCGGATAGGAGATACCGGCAATGCCTGCCCGTCCGTTATTGTTGTGAATATTTTTAAGCAACCAGTCAATGGTATCATACGTGTCACTGCTTTCATCAACATCTTTTGCTGATTTTTTATTGGCAAGATAAGGTGTCACTTCAAGGTTAATACCTTCACTCATGTACCGGCCACGTACATCCTGTAACACAAAAATATATTGCTCCTTCATCAGTGTTTCGTTAGGGCCGACAGAAGATGGATATGTTGTATCGCCATAGGGACCGGCAGAGTAGGGTGTACGTTCCAATAAAAAAGGATACTGCTGCGTGGCATTTTTTGGCACATAGATAATTGTGTACAATTTTATTCCATCCCTCATGACTATGGTGGTATCCATTTTTGTAAAGTGTTCCTTTACATAATTGGTTTCAGTTTGAGCTGTAACGCCAAAGCCTGCAAAAAGTAAAAAGCAGCTGAATAATTGTCGCATATTATTTTGCTAAAACAGGTAAAATAAATTTTGTTTGATTGACAGCTTCATGGTAAATTCTGATGTTGGCTTTTTGAAAATCACTGTCATCAGCAGTGTAAATATTGGTAAACTTTTGTGGGTTCCTGTCTGCCAGCGGAAACCAGCTGCTTTGCACCTGTATCATCAGGCGATGCCCTTTTTTAAAAGTATGTGCAATATCTGGCAATGCATATTTTACTTCGGTTATTTTACCGGCAACAAATGGTGCAGGATTTTCATAACTGTTGCGGAACTTGCCCCGCATAATTTCGCCCCGTACCAACATTTCATAACCACCCATTGGGTAGGTTTTGTCAGAGCCCTTTACGTCAGGTGCGTAAACAAAATCATCTGGAAAAACATCAATTACTTTCACCACAAAATCTGCATCAGTGGTACTGATACTTGTCATTAAATCTGCTAACACCGGCCCCGCGAGTGTAAGTTCTTCCGTTAAAATATCTGTTTGAAAGCTAAGTACATCTGGTCTTCTGCCAGCAAAGCGCTGGTCATCAGTCATGTATTCCCTTGTTCTACCATCGTGTACATCTTCGGTATAAGGAACAGGGTGTGCAGGGTCGCTGGTATATTCTGTAAAGCTGCCCGTATTTTTAGTAATGCCTGCTGCGGGTGTAGTTTGCTCAAAAGTTAACCTGCCATCTGGCTGCAGGTACAGTGCTTTATTTTCCACTTCCTTTGGTGGCCATTGCGCAAATTTTTTCCAGTTATTTTCGCCTGTAAAAAATATATTGGCTTCGCTGATATCATTTATTGAGCCCTTGCCTTTGAGATAATAATTAAAAAAAGGTATTTCAATATTTTGCTGGTACCAGCCAGCAGTGTTGGATGCAAAACGAACATTACCTAAATAACTACCTTCGCGGCTCCATTGCCCATGGTACCATGGGCCCATAACAATTTTATTATTGGTAGCAGGACTTTGTGCTTTGGTTGCTTTATAACAGTTCCATGCACCAAAGCAATCTTCCGCATCAAACAAGCCCCCTACCCATAACATGGGCGGTTTAACATTGTATAAACCAACTCTTGCATTTCTTGCCTTCCACCATGCATCGTAGGTGGGGTGCTGATACAATTCGTGCCAGAATTTTATGCTGTCACCCATCATTGCGGCAAGGTTTTTTAAGGCTCCCGCCTGCAGGTAAAATTTATAATTGTCTTTAATGGGCGTGCTAAAGCCTGGGCCATAATCTTTGGTAGGCTTGGGATGTGGCTTGCCAAAGCTTGAGTAAAACGAAAATCCATCCAATGCAAAAAAAGCACCATTGTGGTGAAAGTCATCACCAATAAACCAATCGGTAACCGGAGCCTGTGGACTCACCGCCTTTAACGCAGGATGGTTGCTTAGTGCCGCTTCTGTAGCATAAAACCCTGGATAGCTGGTACCCACCACACCAATATTACCATTGTTGCCCGGAATGTTTTTCAGCATCCAGTCAATGGCATCGTATGTATCGCTGGCTTCATCTACTTCTTTTTTTGTTTTTTTATTTTTGTTAAATGGTCGCACATCTACAAAATCTCCTTCGCTCATGTAACGGCCACGCACATCTTGCGTAACAAGAATATATTTTTCTTTTACATAGCCCATCTGGTAGCGTCCCCAAACCGGTAAAAATTTATCCTCGCCATAAGGCGAGCAGGAGTAGGGGGTACGTGTCATTAAAAAAGGATGCTTCTCCACCGTGTCTTTAGGAATATAAAAGGAGGTAAATAATCTTACCCCATCCCTCATTGGCACCATTCGTTCTATTTTATAATAATTAGTTACAAACCAGCTACTGTCTTCGTTTTGTGCCACTACAGTAGCCGAAAGACCAGCCATTAATAACAACAACAACATTTTTTTCATCATAAATAATTTTAGAATGCTAAATTTAGCGAAACTTAGTCACTAAAAATTATGAATACCCACACCCAACTGATAGAAAAATTTTATACAGCTTTTCAAAAATTGGATGCCAACGGCATGAACAGTTGCTACAACGATGACATTGTTTTTTTTGATCCCGTGTTTGGTTTATTAAAAGGCGAAGAAGTCAACTGCATGTGGGAGATGCTTTGTAAAAATGCCAAAGATTTTACATTAACTTATGGTAACATTGTAACCCTTGATGAAGAATACAGCACCTGCGATTGGGTAGCCACTTACACATTTTCTAAAACAGGCAACAAGGTGGTTAACAAAATAAAAGCCAATATGCGTTTTGCCGATGGAAAAATAATTGAACACAGCGATGCTTTCAGTTTGCACAAATGGAGTAAGCAGGCCTTTGGTATCCTCGGCGTATTAATTGGCTGGAATTCCTTTTTTCAAACCAAAATAAAGCGGCAGGCCAAACAAAATTTATTGAAGTACATGCAGGTGAAGAGATAATTGTTGCTTAAGCCAGGAAGCAATGTGGGACTGCATTGGCTGCCTGTCCGCCGTGGTGGATCGCACTCTTTTACTTTTATTAACTTTCATGTGTATTTTAAATTTGCTGGAGCAATTGTTTAGACGGTTCTGTATAGTTAAAACGCTGTAGAATATTTACAATGTTTTAGTTGAACTGAATGATGCAATTTGAGTGAATGAACCCATAGCGAAGCCGTTAGCGTTATGTACAACATAGATTTTACAATTATGAAAAAAACAACCATCATTATTCTCCTCTTTATAAAGGGCGCAGCATGTTTATTTGCGCAAGATCAGTGGGAGTTGGTACATAAGGAATTAGTGGTGAGTAATCCTTCTTTTAAAGAGTGCCATGCTTCTACCATTGTAGAACTATCAAAAGGTAACATGATGGCTGCATGGTTTGGAGGAACCGGAGAAGGAGCAAATGACGTATGTATATGGAGTGCAGTAAATAAAAAAGGTACATGGGATAAGCCTGCTGTAATAGCTACCGGTATCATCAGTGATGCACTACGTTATCTTTGCTGGAACCCTGTTTTGTTTATGGCAGCTAATAAAAAACTGCTGTTGTTTTATAAAGTTGGGCAATCGCCGCAATTGTGGTGGGGCATGATGGCAGCATCTTTAGATGAAGGTAAAACATGGTCGGTGCCAGTGCGGTTACCGCAAGGAATTTTAGGACCGATCAAGAATAAACCTTTGCTGTTAGAAGACGGAACCATACTTGCACCTTCAAGTGAAGAAACAAAAAATAAATGGAGTGTACATATTGAAAGATCAAGAGACAATGGAATGACCTGGCAAAAGATAGTCCTTGATACAACTGGTTTTGATGTGATTCAACCCAGCATTTTAAATTACGGGCATGGAAGATTGCAAATACTTTGCAGAAGCAAACAAGGTGCCGTTGTTGAAAGTTGGTCTGAAGATAATGGAACTACCTGGACGAAATTATCTAAGACAGCACTGTTAAATCCGAACTCGGGAACCGATGCTGTTACATTAAAAAATGGGGAACAATTGATTGTTTACAATCCCGATGTGCCGGGAAAAGATTGGAACAATGGCCGGGCAAAATTAAAAGTGGCTATTTCAAAAGACGGTAGCAACTGGACGAATGTTATGACACTTGAAAATGGTACAAAAGAAGAGTTTAGTTACCCGGCAGTTATTCAGTCAACAGATTTGAAGGTACACATTACCTATACCTACGACCGGAAAAATATTAAGTATGTGATATTGCAAAATAAAACTGCTGCCATATTTAAATAAGGTAAGGCAGTTTTTAACAGGCTTGCTTATTTTCTTACTCCCGGATTTATTCTGTATTATTCATACTACTTGCATTTTGCAAAAGAGAATTGTATTTTTCTATTCTCTTTTAACCTTTTCTGCCAACGGCGGAATAAAAACCAACTTATATATGTATATTATTCAACACATTCACTGGCTGGCGGTACTGGTGGCCGCAGTAGCCTATTTTGCTTTGGGTGCTATCTGGTATTCAAAAATATTATTTGCAAAAAAATGGCTGATACTTACAAAAATTGATGCCAGTGATCCCAATGCAACTAAGGGGATGGCTGGTATTATGGGAGCATCTTTCATCACTATTATGGTTACCTGCATTGGGCTTGCTGTGGTGGCGACTTATCTTCCGCTGTCAGGGTTTGTGCATGGCGTAAAATTAGGTGCTTTAACAGGTATCTGCTTTGGTATCCCTGCCATCAGCAATAGTTATCTTTACGAGAAAAGACCGTTTGACCTGCATCTTATTAATGGTGGCTATACGTTAGTGGGTAGCATTATTGCAGCAATTATAATTTGTGTTTGGCAATAAAAAAGAATGCCCTGTTTTTTTGAACAGGGCATTTAAATAAAGTATTACTATTTTTATTCTACTACAGATACTTTTAAAATATTAGTAGGTAAATGTTTGTCGATAGGTGTACTGCCTGTATTTACTACAATATCGCCTTCTTTAAGAAAACCTCTTTCTTTTAAAATATTTATCTGGTCCAGGAAGATATCATCCAGACTCTCTTCTTCAGCATAAAAGATAGGCCTAACACCCCAACTTAAACTTAATTGGTTGATAAGTGTTTTTTCTTTACTAAAAATATACAAAGGTGCTTTTGGGCGGTAGCTGCTCAGCATAAAACCAGTATATCCACTTTGCGTCATTCCAATTAATGCTTTCGCATTTACGTCTTTGGCCATTTTACAGGCGCTTGCACACAATGCATCACTGAGCAGGGACGGAGAGTGGGGTTGAGGTGTTAAAATATCATCCCTGTCATAATCATATAAAGTACCTTCAACCTGTAAAATAATTTTGCTCATCATTTGCACTACCAGTGTTGGATAATCACCCATGGCAGTTTCGCCACTTAACATCACCGCATCAGCACCTTCCAAAACGGCATTGGCCACATCCGTAACTTCACTACGGTTTGGTTTTGTACGCTCCATCATACTTTCCATCATCTGCGTAGCAACAATTACCGGTTTGGCACGATGCATACATTTGCGAATGATTTCTTTTTGAATAATAGGAACCTGTTCAACCGGCACTTCCACACCCAGATCGCCACGGGCAACCATAATGCCATCACTTTCAACAATAATATTGCGTATATTTTTTAAAGCCTCCGGCATTTCAATTTTAGAAATAACTTTTGCTTTACTTTTTTGTGCTTTGATACGTTTTTTTAGATCAATAATATCGTTGGCGTGGCGTACAAAAGACAATGCTATCCAGTCAAGATCTTCGCTGATAATAAAATCAAGGTCTGCAATATCTTTAGGTGTTAACGAAGGCATCGTTAATGCAGAGTCTGGCAGGTTAACACCTTTTTTAGGAAATAAAGTTCCGCCTAATGTTACAGAAATTCTAACCTCTTTATCGTTTAATATTTCTTCAACCTTTACTTCCATTTTACCATCATCTAAAAAAATACGTTCACCAATTTTTACATCTTTGGCAAGGTTGGCATACGACACATAAATTTTATCTTTAGTACCGATTACTTTTTCGGTAGTAAAAATAAACTCACTTCCATCCTTTAATTCAATCTGCCCATTTTCCAAATCACCCACTCTTAATTTAGGACCTTGCAAATCGCCCAGAATAGCAATATTGTAGGGTTCTTTGCGGTTTATTTCTCTTATAAAATCAATAATTAATTTTTTATCTTCATAAGAGCCATGAGAAAAGTTTAAGCGAAAAACATTTACGCCGGCTTTTACAAGATCTAACAGTTTTTCGTACGTAGAACAGGCCGGGCCTACAGTAGCAACTATTTTTGTTCTTTTAATTGTGTGTTGAAAACCAGCTACTTTATCCATTTCAGCATGTAGGTATTTACCTAAATTTTTGCTCATTAGTGTTTTTATTTAATTATCAATCGTTGTGTAAATAACAGCATACAAATTGTAACTGTTGTATGTACCTAATTATTCTATTTTTTAGCTTGCCAAAATTTTAACTATTTTCATCCACTCTTCACTAATGCGTTGTTTCTTTTTTACAGCTTCATTTAATGGGGTGTAGTGCATACGATTGTTCACCATCCCAACAAACAAATTAAATTTCCCTTCCATTAAACACTCAACTGCAGAGTAGCCCATTCTACTTGCGATTAGTCTGTCGAAGCAGGTTGGCGAACCACCTCTTTGAATATGCCCTAATATACAAACCCTTACATCTTGTATTGGCAAACGTTCTTTTACAATTTTTGCAATTTCATCTGCTCCGCCAAATTCATCCCCTTCTGCCACCACAATAAGGTTAACCAATTTGTGTCTTCTTTCTTTTTCTGCCAATTGCTTAATTACTTCTTCAATATCAGTTTTGCGTTCTGGTATCAACACATTTTCTGCACCGGTGGCAATACCACTGTGCAAAGCTATATAACCTGCATCTCTGCCCATTACTTCAATAATAAATAAGCGATCATGTGCATCTGCTGTATCTCTTATTTTATCAATTGCTTCTACGGCTGTATTTACTGCGGTGTCAAAACCAATGGTAAAGTCTGTGCCGGCAATATCTTTATCAATGGTGCCAGGTAAACCCACACAAGGAATGTCGTATTCATTGCTGAATGTTTGAGCACCTCTAAAGCTGCCATCTCCACCAATAATCACCAACCCGTTAATACCAAGTGCTGTTAAATTATCGTATGCTTTTTTTCTACCCTCAGGAGTAAAAAATTCTTTACAGCGGGATGTTTTTAAAATCGTTCCCCCTCTTTGAATAATGTTGGCTACGCTCCGGCTTTCCATTCTAAAAATATCATTCTCCACCATACCTGTGTAGCCACGCATAATTCCATATACATCCAGTCCATAATAAATTCCTGTGCGTACCACAGCACGTATAGCTGCATTCATCCCTGGTGCATCACCACCAGATGTAAGTACTCCAATCTTTGTGACCTTTTTTTTCATATCTAAAAAAAACACTTTTTAATAAAAAAAC
>JANXSR010000125.1 GCA_025352625.1 Ferruginibacter sp. | reverse complement strand
ACCCCGCTTATAATCCTGCAACCTACAATATACGTTCTTCAGATGCGGTGCTCACTGATGCTTCATATATACGGCTTAGGAATATTGTCTTGTCCTACGATATTCCTAAGGACTGGATAAAAAAGTTGCATGCTGTTAACTGGAAATTATTTTTTCACATGCAAAATATTTTTACGATTACTAAATACAAAGGTCATGATCCTGAAAGCCAATCCTTATCATCATTGCCTCCACTTAGAATGATCACTGTCGGAACCCAGGTTAATTTTTAAAAACGAAAAAAAATGAAAGCAAAATATATAAACACAACTGTTTTCACTCTATTGATATTAATGCAGGGATTATTGCAGACTTCCTGTAAAAAATTTATAGACGTTGAAGACCCTAACGATCAGTTGAACAGTTATATGGTTTTTTCAGACAGTTCAACCGCTACCAGTGCTATCACCGGCATATACAGCGAAATGATTACCAACAGAAATCTTTTTTCTAATTCTGCAATAACACTTTATGGTGGTATGTCAGCAGATGAATTGTATTTCTACTCACCTGGGCTGAAAGATGAATTCACTAAGGATGAGATCACACAGGCAAATCATGTAAATATTGATAACTCATTTTGGAAGCCTGCTTATAAATATATTTATGCTGCTAACTTGGCAATAGAAAAATTATTGCAGTCACAGGTTTTATCTGGCCCACTAAAAGATCAGCTAACAGGTGAAGCCAAATTTATAAGAGCATTCTGTTACTTCCATTTAGTAAACCTGTTTGGTGATGTGCCATTGATAGTTGCTACTAAATATCAGAATGCTGCGATTGCTCCGAGGGCGTCAGTAGCTGAAATTTATTCTCAAATTATTAATGATCTGAAAGACGCTAAAACTTTGCTAAACGTTCAGTATGTTTCAACAGAAAGAGTCCGGCCTAACAAGTGGACTTCGGTGGCATTGCTTTCCCGTTGCTATTTATACACTGGTCACTGGCAGGAAGCAGAAACAGAAGCCAATGCAATTATAATTTCGGGCTCATATTCATTAGAAACTGATTTAAATAATGTTTTTCTAAACAGCAGTACAGAAGCTATCTGGCAACTGATGCCTGTCCGTCCTGGATTCAATACTTATGAAGGCTTGGAGATTTTACCAACAAGTTCCTTTTCATATCCCACCTACCTTGTAACATCAGGTTTGCATAATTCATTTGAAAATGGAGACAATAGAAAAAGTGCCTGGATCAATTCAAGGGTATATAATAATGATACTTTGTTTTTTCCTTTTAAATATAAAGTGCCGAATGGAGCAGCACTAACAGAATATTATGTGATGTTCAGGTTGGCAGAGCAGTATCTTATCCGTGCTGAAGCAGCGTTAAATCAAAATAAAATTCCGGAAGCACAGGCAGACATCAATATCATAAGAGCCCGTGCCGGACTGGGGAATACTGCAGCAAACAATTTATCCTCATTAAAGCTGGCCATTGAACAGGAAAGGCGGGCTGAACTATTCTGTGAATGGGCAAATCGTTGGTACGATCTGAAAAGGACGAATAGAGCCAATGATATTCTATTGTCTTTAAAAGGTTCTACATGGCAATCAACTGATGTTCTATGGCCTGTTCCTCAACAGGAAATAAACCTGAATCCATCATTAACTCAAAATCCGGGATACTAAAAACCATCTGTGGCTTTGTGTTAAAAGCCGGAAAAATCATTTTTTAAATTTTATTGAAATGGCTCATAAAATTATGCGCCTGGTGGTTTTATTTTTAATTCCATTAGGTAGCTATGCTCAAACAGGCAAAACTTTCAACATCGGGGATTCAATGCCGCTGCTTACTTTCAGCAATATCTTTAATAAACCTGGCAATTCAATTTCACTAAGTGATTACAAGGGTAAACTAATCATTATAGACTTCTGGAACCGTTGGTGCGGCACCTGTATTGAGGCTTTTCCAAAAATGCAAAAACTTCAAAATGAGTTTGGAGATAAAATAAAAGTCTTGCTGGTAACAAGTGATAAAGATGAAGAAGTAGCAAAACTATTCAGGAGATTTAAACTGCCACCATTAACAATAATATCAAACGATATTATTCTTAACAACATGTTTCCACATGCCGCTGTTCCGCATCATGTATGGATAAATCCCGATGGCCGCATACAATTTATTACAGATGGATATAATGCCACGTCACAAAATGTATCAAAAGTATTAAACGGAAAAGACGTAAAGCTTCATATCAAAAACGAAGCAACTGATGTTGATGAAGATTCGGATTTATGGAAAGAAGGAAAAGGCAGGCTGCAGAAATATATTAATAACTATTCCTTCACCATGACAAAAATTAATGAAATTGCTTCCACGGGCTTTACTTTTATCCGGGACACAACAAATAATACCTGTGGATTTAAGTTTGTTAATCTCTCTTTGCTGATGTTATATAAAATTGCATTTGGTGGTTCTGTCGATTTTCAAAATACAGCGTTTGCACAAAATAATAGAGTTGAGTTTAATATTCCGGATGGCTATAAGTTTTTTGAATACCCGGTTGAATCAGATAGCATACCTGATTGGGAAAAAAGAAATCTTGTTTGTTATGAGTCGAAATGGGAAATACATAATGAGAGTTTGGCGTATCAATATTTACAAGACGATGCGAACAGGTTCCTCCCTTTTGCAGTTAAAGTGGAAAGTAAAACAGTGCCGTGTTATATACTCAGGAAGGCAGGTAATTTTTATAGAATAAAAGCTGTAAACAAAACAAAAATAATTGAGTTTACTGATTCATCATTCATTTTGAAAAGCATGCCCACCACTGTGCTTATAGAAAGTTTGAATGGCATGGCACTTTTTAAAACTTCACCTGTAGTAGATGAAACTAACTATTCTTCAAATATTGATATACACCTTGTAAATGCGTTTACAGATATAACCGCACTAAAAAGACAATTGCTAAGAAATGGGCTATTGCTGGAACAGGGAAAAAGAAAAATGAAGATGCTTGTAATAAGCTCTAAATAATGAAAGAAGCCAGCAGTCAACTATTTGCTGGCTTCTTACTTTTTTACACTAATTCCTTACTCTTATAGAATAGGATTTTGTAAAATCAGGATGCCCAAATCCATCATCGGTTGCATTGTCTACACCACAGCGATGTGCTGCTCCCCCGGGACAAGTTAATGTGCTCACTAAAGTGTAGTTTGCAGGATTGTTAAGATTTGAAGCATTGTCCTGCCCAGGTTGTCCGTACAGGTTATAGGAGAAACTGCTACCCACAAGTTTTGTGTTTTTGTGGTTAACAGTAAAAGCGGATGCAGCTATGGCCAGCATAACCGCAAAAATTCCAAAATACTTTTTCATAAAAGATTTTTTTATTAAAATAATTGCCTACTTTTTTATACAGGTTTTCGGCTTGTCCTGTTTATTGCAATAAAAAGTTTATGCCTGGTATTAGAAAATAGGGAAACAAGAATAAGTACGATAATGAAGCTGTTAAATAAAAGATGATTACTCCATGATAGCTCTTTTAGGATGCCGCCACAGGAACAGGGAAGGTTTGATACAAAAAAAAGCATGTAGGCTATGTAAGCAGTAAACATTGTCAACAGTAGTAGCGAAAGTAAAAGCCCTGTTTGCCTGTATTTACTCAATAAAAGCAATACAACTGTTAATAGTTCGCTTACGGGAATTAGCCAGGAGATAATTGCTCCCTGATGTTTAATGATGGGAGATTGTAAGATGGTAACTTCAAAAGTATTATGATCCATCAATTTACTCAAGCCAGTATAAGTAAACAAAAAGATTAGCAGATACGATGTTACAATGTTAAAATGATTTGTTATTTCTGTTTTCTTCATAGCAGTTTGCAATGGAGAACAAAGCTCTACATTATTTCTTTCCTTTTTTTAGAAAGCTGTTTGCAAACGGAGTATAAAGTTTTGCAAAGAGGATTATTAGCGCCTTAATGAACCTGGTGTTATCCCAAACTGCCTGCGGAAGGCAGTAATGAAATTAGTAGTACGTGGATAACCAATCAGTGAAGCTATTTCTTTGATAGGTTTATTTGTATTCAGAATGAGCTGCCTTGCATGTTGCATTTTTCGTTCCGACAGCCATTCAAATATTCCGGCGTGAAAATATTTTTTGAATCCGGATTTTAATTTAAACTCATTTAGTGCAACCTGCCTCGAAAGGGATTTAATAGAAGGAGGTTTTTTATCAATGTGGTTTTCCAGTATTGTACGGGCCTCATGAATCCTTGCTGTTTCAAATGGAGTAAAATAATATGATTTGGGACTTCTTTTAAAGGAGATTTCTAATAACTGAAATAGTAATTCACGGACCTTTAAATCATAGTAAAATTGTCTTGTTGCTTCATCATAAGGGCAATCAAGAATTTGATTGGTAATTTCTTTCATGGAAGGGATAGACCATCCTCCTTTTCCGTTTAATATTGTTTGAGGTGATTCCTTAAGCAATGCTTTAAGTTCAGGAAAAAAGGGAGTTAGTTCCTCCAGTAATTTAGGAGAATAAAAGAATTCAATCAATTTAAAATCTTCATTTTTTTCAAAAAGTACATTACAATTAGAGCTTTGGGCTAAATAACAGATGTATTGATCTTTTCGTAAATGGAACTTTCCTATAGTATTTATTTCCTTTCTTGCGTTATTTTTCAAAATAAAATAACTGTAAAGGCCATATTGAGCGATCCAGTTTTTTGCTGAAAGTTTTTTTAAAAGATTACCTGTAGTTAACCTGATGAAATAATTTTCTCCTGTTAACTGTTGCAACACTATATCTGCAAGGCTTGTTTTTACCGAAACTGCAGCAGCTCCCCTGAGAAGAGGTCCTTTATAATCCAATGGCAGTCCCTGTTGGAATTCAAGTATTGAATTATCCGGTAAAGTAAGTTCTATATTGTTCATAGGTGCATATTTACACGCTGATTGCCGGACTGATAGGGATAGTTCAGGACGTTGAACCAATTATAAAGTTAATTTTTTAAAGTGAATAACTCAAACTATGGCTTGAGGAATTTTAGCTCCTCCTGGTTATTTAAAAATCAAACCTCAAAAACTGATTTTATTTTAAACAATTTTACAGAGTGTCTATAATACCTATGCCGTTCCCTTTGGTCGGGCTTTTCACTACAATCTTCTTACCAGAAGGATATCCGTTGCAATCCCTAACGGAAATTATTATTAACTAAACAAAGCTATTGTATCAGATCCGGCACAGTACACCCGCCTTATTTCTTTAACGCCTGCGGCAAATAAGCCGGGAGAACTGCACCGGACAAAATATTTGGAATTGAGATTGCCTCGTACCTCGGCTACCACAATTCCAGATAAATCAAATTGTAAAGATGACTAAATGAAGGCTCAAAAAATAGACTTGGCAAAAAATATTGCAATGCCCCGTCTTATTTTTTTTACACCTCCGGCAAATAAGCTGGGAGAACTGAACCGGATAATTATATGGGTCTTGAGATTGGCTTCCCGAAAAAATCGGGACCGGCTGTGCCTACCCAAACACAATTCCAGATTAATCAAATTGTAAAGATTACTGAATGATTGCTAAAAAATAGACTTGGCAATAACTATTGCAATGATCCGGCACAGTACACCCG
>JANXSR010000205.1 GCA_025352625.1 Ferruginibacter sp. | reverse complement strand
CCCCCCCGTGTACATAAAAAGCAAGGTTAGGCCATATTTCGTGAATGTTCTTTAATTGGTACCGATCGATTATTTTCTCCATACACAACTGTAGCCATGCTGGGACACCTACGATAAAACCAATATCCCAGTTGGGGGCATTGTCAACAATTTCTTCTAATTTTTTTGCCCAGTCTTTTTCCTTTGCAATTTTTTTACCTGGTTTATATAAGCCCAGTCCCTGAAACCAGAAAGGGATATTTTTTTGTTGTATGCCACTCAGGTCTCCTGCATAATAAGTTGCCCCCTTTTGCAATTGGGTGCTGCCGCCTAATAATAACCAGCCTTTACCAATGGCACTTTTAGGTACATCCTGGTATTTTGTGAGGCTTAATAATTGTTTAAAACTTGTAATGGTATTGCTGCGAATTAGTTCTTTGGTAATAGGAATATATTTACTGGCGGCTTCGCTTGTGCCACTGCTAAGTGCAAAATACTTTATTACGCCCGGCCAGCAAACATCCGGAGTTCCTTCAACGGCTTTGTGCCACCATTCTTCGTAAATTTTACTGTAGTTATAGGTGGGTACCAATTGCTGAAATTTTTTACCGCTGTGCCTGCTCATCAATATTTCATCAAACTTAAATGCCTGGCCAAATTGTGTAAATCTTGCGAGGCGCAATAATTTTTTTAGCACTTTAAGCTGCTGCCGCCTTGGATTGTAGATGGGCAGATTAAGGGCCCTTGCAATACTTTTCGGAAGTTTTAAATCAATGATAGCCATTCTTACGCCTGTTAAGGTAAACAAATTTAATGTTTACAATTGGCTTATGCTTATTATTTTATAAACAGCTTATGCCTTTATATTTTGTGTATTTTAATTTGTTTAAAAAGAAATCGTACGGCTTCTTAAACATGCAAAAATTCATCTGTTAAAATAGTATGTATAATAATGCTGAAACGGGCTATTTGCTGTAGGTTTGCTGCCCTAAATATACATCTATGAAAAAGCTTTTTGTTTCAGTTTTGTTATCCATCAGCTTGCTAAAAGCCAGTGCAGATGAAGGCATGTGGCTGCCAATGTTACTTGGTCAACAGGTATATAATGACATGGTAAAAAAGGGATTAAAATTAACCAAAGATCAACTCTACGCTGTCAATAAATCTTCTTTAAAAGATGCCATACTAATTTTTGGTGGTGGTTGTACTGGCGAAATTGTGAGCAGTGAAGGGCTGATTTTTACGAACCACCATTGCGGATACGAAGCCATTGCAGGTGCCAGTACCATCGAACACAACTATTTACAGGATGGGTTTTACGCTTATAACAAAGGCCAGGAAATTAAGAGCCAGCTAACGGTTCAGTTTTTGGACAGAATTGTTGATGTAACAGCAGAAGCAGAAGAAGGGGTAAAGGGATTGGCCTGGGCAGAAAGGGTTGCAAAAATGCCGGAAGTATTTAAAAGCATTGCAGATAAAGTGCAGGATAGTGAGAATGGCTTAAGTGGAAGGGTGTACAGCATGTTTAAAGGAAACCAGTACATTATGTACGTGTATAAAACCTACAGGGATATACGACTTGTTGGTGCACCACCCGAAAGTGTTGGTAGGTTTGGCGGCGATACAGATAACAGGGAATGGCCCCGTCACACAGGTGATTTTTCCATCTTCAGGGTATATGCTGCCAAAGATGGAAAGCCTGCAGAATACAGTGCAGAGAATCAGCCGCTAAAACCAAAGTACTTTTTGCCCATTAGCATTAAAGGAATAAAAGATGGCGACTATGCCATGATTTATGGTTATCCCGGAGAAACTAACCGGTACGAAACCAGTTACGGCATTAAATTAAAAAATGACATAGAAAATCCATCACTGGTTAATTTAACAGAGGTGCGTTTAAAACTAATGCACGAACAAATGATAAAAGACCCGGCTGTAAAATTAAAGCTGGCAAGTAATTATGCAAGTGTTGCTAATTGCTGGAAATTTTTTGATGGCGAAACAAAGCAGTTGATAAAGTTTCAAACATTTAATCAAAAGCAAGGGTATGAAAATAATTTCGCCACATGGGCTAAAGGCAAACCGGATTACGAAAACATATTTAATGAGTATGCAAAAAATTATGCAGCCTGGACGCCATACAGCAAACAAAAGCAATACCTGAATGAAGGTATTTTGGGTTCTCCGCTGGCGGCTTTCGCAGCATCTTTAATTGGAGTTGAAACCAACCTGGTTAAAACGGGTATATCATCAGCAGATATCAAAAAGTCGGTTGATAAAGCTATAATAACAAGAAAGAAATTTTTGGATGCAGAAGATAAAATAAGCGACGAAAAAATACTGGCACAAATAGCACAACTATTTTACAAGGATATAGATAAAAGCCAGCACCCAATTGGTTTTTATGAAGGTATAAAAGCCTCTTACGGTGATTTAAGAGAAGAACAAACGTATAGGAAATGGGCAAAGGACGTGTTTGCAAACACGCTTATTTTTAATGATGCCAAATGGACTGCTTTTATTGCCAATCCGGATGCCGGTATATTACAAGCCGATCTGGCATTTGCTTATGCGTCAACATTTGTAAAAAATTATACCCTAAAATATGCACCGCTATATACAGCCTTTACAAATAAAAATGCAGAGCTGGGCAAAGCGTATCTGAAAGGAATAAAGGAAATGAATCCGGTAGCGGCGGCTAAGATGTATCCTGATGCAAACTTTAGTATGCGGGTAAGTTTTGGAAATGTAAAAAGTTATAATCCCCGGGACGCAGTACATTATGATTATGTAACCACGGCTAAAGGAATCATTGAAAAATACAAAGCAGGCGATTATGAATTTGATCTTCCGTCAAAACAAATTGAGCTGTTAAAGAAAAAAGATTTTGGGCAATACATTGATAAAGGAAGAAATGATCTGGTGATTGATTTTATTACTACCAACGATATTACAGGCGGCAATAGCGGAAGCCCGGTAATGGATGGCAGTGGCAATTTAATAAGACTTGCATTTGATGGCAATTATGAAGCACTAAGTCATAAAATTGTTTTTGATAAAGACCTTAACCGCACCATTTGCGTAGATGTTCGTTATGTATTGTGGTGTATAGATAAATTGGGAGGAGCAAAAAATATTATAGATGAATTAAAGCTTGTAAAATAAAAAAAA
>JANXSR010000201.1 GCA_025352625.1 Ferruginibacter sp. | reverse complement strand
TACTACGATAGTTCCAATGTTTTTAGCTTTATAAGCACGTTGCGTATTGGGCACTGTGCCATATTCGCCGGTAAGTTGATTTTTTACAGAATCGGTTTTTTCATTAAAGAAATTGATTGCGCCAATCAACATGTTATTGCTGATGTTATCTAAATGGCCACGGAATTTTAACCATGGTCCGGCCATACTGATATGATCTGTGGTACATTTTCCTTTTGCTTTTATCAATAGTTTTAAACCTTTCAGATCTACACCTTCCCAGGCAGCAAATGGTTCTAATATCTGTAAACGTTTACTTATTGGTGATACAATAACTTCTACCTTACTGCCATCTTCTGCAGGTTGCTGATATCCGGGATCTTCTGCATCAAAGCCTTTCAATGGCAATTCAAAACCTGTTGGAGGATCTAATTTTACCTGCTCTCCTTTATCGTTGGTTAGGTAATCTGTTAAAGGATTAAATGAAAGGTCGCCGGCAATCGCCATGGCCGTTACAATTTCCGGACTACCCACGAATGCAAAAGTATTCGGATTGCCATCGGCACGCTTGGCGAAGTTTCTGTTAAAAGAATGAACGATGGTATTCTTTTCTGCTTTTTCTGCTCCAACCCTTGCCCACATACCAATACAAGGACCGCAGGCGTTGGCAAAAACAGTAGCTCCAATCTTATCAAATATATTTAAAAAACCATCTCTTTCAATAGTATACCGCACCAGTTCGCTACCGGGAGTAATTGTAAATTCAGAATGCAATTTCAATCCTTTGTCAGTTACCTGTTGAGCAAGGCTTACAGCCCTGCTAATATCTTCGTAAGAAGAGTTGGTACAGCTGCCAATTAAACCCACTTCAATTTTTGTTGGCCACCCGTTTAATGCAGCTGCTTCTTTCATTTTAGAAATTGGCGTTGCTAAATCCGGTGTAAACGGTCCGTTTAAATGAGGCTCCAATGTATTTAAATCAATTTCAATTACCTGGTCAAAGTAGGCTTCGGGATTTGCATAAACTTCAGCGTCACCTGTTAAATGAGCTGCAATGGCATCCGCAGCAGTTGCAATTTCCGCCCTTCCGGTAGCATTTAAATAACGGCTCATACTTGAATCGTAGCCAAATAAAGAAGTAGTTGCTCCTACTTCAGCACCCATATTACAAATGGTTCCTTTACCTGTGCAACTCATACTGGTAGCACCTTCTCCAAAATATTCAACTACTGCACCAGTACCACCTTTTACAGTTAATATACCTGCTACTTTTAAAATAACGTCTTTAGGAGCTGTCCAGCCATTCAATTTACCGGTTAATTTTATCCCGATTAATTTGGGCATTTTTAATTCCCATGCAAGCCCTGCCATTACATCACAAGCATCAGCACCACCCACACCAATTGCTATCATTCCCAAACCACCTGCGTTAACAGTATGGCTATCCGTTCCAATCATCATACCACCTGGAAAAGCATAGTTTTCCAACACAACCTGGTGAATAATTCCTGCACCGGGTTTCCAAAATCCAATGCCGTATTTATTACTTACAGAAGCAAGGAAATCATATACCTCACTGCTTTCGTGTACAGCTCTGTCCAAATCTGTTTTGCTATTAACCTTTGCCTCAATCAAATGATCACAATGTACAGTAGAAGGAACTGCCACTTTGGTTCTGCCGCTCTGCATAAATTGCAACAGCGCCATTTGGGCAGTTGCATCCTGCATAGCCACACGATCGGGGGCAAAATCTACATAACTCTTTCCCCTTTCAAAAGCTGTGGTGGCTTCGCCCTGCCACAGATGGGCGTACAATATTTTTTCTGTAAGTGTTAGTGGTTTGCCAACAGCTTTACGGGCTGCTTCAATGCGACTGCCGAAATTGGAGTACACTTTTTTAATCATTTCAATGTCGAAGGCCATGCTAAAAAGGTTTTATTTTGTAGAATGTATCGGCTTATTATTGTAGAAAGGCTTGATTATTGCTACAATAACTTGCCGGATTGGGTGCGAAATTACAAAAAATGAAGTAAGCATTAACATCAATCTTATCGCAATATTTAATTTTATTTTTTTACATTAGCAGTATGAATCGTTTTAAACAATTTATTGAGTGGCAGGTATTTGGCGTTTGTAGTGCCATTGGCGAAAAAATGGGTATTGCTACTTCTACCATTCGTAAGAACTTTATCTACATTTCATTTTTAACAATGGGTTCCCCGGTTATTATATATTTATTCGTTGCTTTTTGGATGAATATAAAAAGATATATCCTTAATGCAAGACGCAATCCTTTAAGATATCTGTGACGAACAAAAAGTTTGTTCATATTCTAATTTCTCCATGCTATTTATGATTGTATTTAACATCAATCATACTGATTACACAATGCTATTGCAAGATCTTGCGACAACATTAAACATTCCATACAAAGGAGAGGACTACCTTAGTGTGCCGGGTTCTTCCGGCAAAGGATTTATTAAAATATTGAAGCTCTATGATGAACTACAGGTAATGCTCGCCGATGTTTCATTTAACCAAACATTGATTACAACAAGAGAATATGCTGATAAGCGGTATTTTATTCTGCATTTTGATGACGTGTACATAACAAAAACTGCTGTACTTAAAGTAGATGAAGAAACACTGCAAAAAACAAATACACGTCATGCAGTTGCCCGGCTTACCAGCAACATGTTTGTAAATACAGAAGAGATACCTGCCAACCTGCACATCAGATCGATCAAAATTTTATTTGATGATTCCTGGTTAAAAAAATATTTGGGTTTATCTGCCGATACTGATGTGTTACAAAAATATTTATTGTTAAAAACTGAAAGTTTTGATATTGAACAATTAGATGCAATATACCTGGAACTGATGGAAGAAGTATGGAGTGTACCTCAAAATGACCCGGTGCAAAATATTTTTTTACAAAATAGGGTAACCCTGCTGATTGAACGTTTCTTCACCCGTTTGCATGATAAAAGTAATTTATTGAATGGCCGGTTTAACCTTACCGACGATGAAGTGCAAAGACTTATAAAAGTGGAACAATTGCTCGTACATGATTTTAGTAACTCTCCTCCAACCATCGATGAATTTTCCCGCCTTGTTTCTATGAGTACAACCAAACTAAAAAAAAGTTTTAAAGGTATTTATGGTTCAAGTATTTATGCGTATTACCAAAAAGTACGTATGCAAAAAGCCAAAGAACTTTTAATGAGTGGAAGGTACAATGTAAACGAAACTGCTGAAGCTATTGGATATCACAATACATCTAATTTTATATCGGCCTTTAAAAAACAGTTTACTTTTTCTCCAGGTAAAGTTGCTATCGGTAATATTGCCGCTTCTCTTTAAATAAATAATTAAATAAGTGTTTCATTTCTCCTATACATACAGCGACCACGCCACCTACCTGCAGGATTTTGCTACCGCACTTGGTGTAAAAATAGAAAAAAATACGCTATGGCTACCTGCTGCAACAGGCGCTGGTTATGTAAAAATGGTACAGTTGGCAAATGGTTTGCAGGTATTAATAAATGAATGTATTATTAATACAGATGTACATATTTTTCGTGAATTATCAGCCATGCAATCCTATACATTGCGTTTTGACCAGGTTAAGAATATGAAAAATCTTATACTAAATATGGGTGAAGATTTACTGGAAGAAAAAAATGAATTTTACTCAGGTGCATTTTTAACCAATTCGCTCTCTAGTTTTGGTTACACAACAAACGCCGGAACAGAGGACCGTTGTGTAAATATTTATTTTACGGAAGAATGGTTTAATAAATATTCAGGTGTAAAGAGTACCGATACTTTTTTTACAAAATACTTTTCTAAAAAATCACCGGCATTTAATTTTGAAGTATTAAATATTGAGTACCGTGAATTAATGGAAGAAATCTTCACATTAAAAGAAGACCACCCTATATATAAAACTGTATTACAAAACCGGGTAATGCTTTTGCTTGAAAAATTCTTAAGAAACCTGTATATAAGAATGTCAGGTGCAACATCAGGGCTGCCCATTGACGAAAGTGAAATAAAAAGAATGATGCAGGTAGAATCCATGCTGGTGCAGGATTTATCCATAGCGCCTTCTATTATGGAATTAGCCAGAATAGCCATGATGAGCGAAACAAAACTTAAAAATGTATTTAAAAATGTATATGGCTTAAGCCTTTACGAATATTATCAAAAAAACCGTATGCTGGTAGCCCGGCAATTGCTTATCAACAGAAAATACTCTGTAAAGGAAACTGGTTTAAAATTAGGTTTTAAAAATTTAAGCAACTTTACCATAGCTTATAAAAAAGCTTTTAACATGTTGCCCAGCAATGTTTAGTTAAAAGACGTTTACGGTTAGTAATATGTCTGCCTTAAGCATAATACCGAACATATAGCGCCTAACTTTACTTCTCAAATACTGCAGGTAGTATTTGAAGACCCCGCTTTATTTTTCATTCCTATGATTTAGTACGTATTTTATTTTATACCACTTTGGCTAACCTTTGGTTTTACGAGTTTAAAAATCCCGGTATTTTCGGGATTTTTTCATTTCCACAATAGCTATGAAGTTTATTAAACAACCGCAGCTCTTAATCGTACCAATTTTTCCAATAAGGGTTCCAGCAACTCTAAACGCAGCATATTCGCTCCATCGCTTTTAGCTACAGAAGGATTGGGATGTGTTTCAATAAACAGCCCGTCGGAACCTGCAGCTATTGCCGCTTTGGCAATGGTTTCTATTAACTGGGGATTACCACCGGTAACACCACTTGTTTGATTGGGCTGTTGAAGAGAGTGGGTGCAATCCATAATAACGGGTACATTGTGTTCCTTCATCAATGGTATATTCCGGTAATCAACTACCATATCCTGGTAGCCGAAGGTATTGCCCCTTTCAGTAAGCATAACTTTTGCATTGCCTGCTTTCTGTATTTTTTCAACCGCAAATTTCATGGAGGGGCCACTTACAAACTGGCCTTTTTTTACGTTTACAATTTTGCCGGTAGCCGCTGCTGCCAATAATAAATCCGTTTGCCTGCATAAAAAGGCTGGTATCTGCAATATATCAATGTATTCGGCAGCCATGGCTGCTTCCTCATGGGCATGAATATCAGATACCGTGGGAAGCTGGTATTTTTCTCCCACTTTTTTTAAAAGTTCCAATGCTTCTATATCCCCAATTCCGGTAAAAGAGCTGCCACTGGTGCGGTTAGCTTTACGGTAAGATGCCTTAAAAATATAGGGTATGCCCAGGTTTTTACAAACAGTGGAAACTTTATCGGCCACTTCCATTATCAACTCTTCGC
>JANXSR010000089.1 GCA_025352625.1 Ferruginibacter sp. | reverse complement strand
AATAATTTGCCATTGAAAGTTGCTTGAAAAGTGATGGGGTTTTGTCATTCCAACACTATCGGGCAGCTTTCTCTATTAACCAATTTTTGTTTTCAACTTATCCACATACCGCTTTCTAAATAATTAACTCAAACAGCTTCTAAGTATTTTAAAATTAAAAAATAGCAAACTTCTTTTCGAAATACGAATTTAAGTGTGTATTTCTTTACACATTTTAAGAGGCTTTTATTGGTATCACTAATACCGGCACCTTGCTTAATTGCAAAACTTTGTCAGCAACATTTTCCATTAATAATTTGTCCAGGCCCCTGCGTCCGTGAGATCCCATAACAATCAAATCGGCATGTTCGTTTTCAGCACATTTCACAATGGATTCAGCAAAACTTCCTTCAATAACAAGTGTTTTAATATTTTCGTTCCCCAGATGGGTTTTTGATTTATCTAAAAATTCCTGAGATAAATCGGTAATATTATTTTTAACAGCATCTGAAATTTCTACATTAAAAGTGTCCATAAATCCACTATACCCCATAATGGGCGAATATTCCATAGAAGAGTAATAGGCAGGTTCAGCTATTACATGCAGCAATACAATTTCTGCTTTAAGCGCTTTAGCTATTGTATTACCCGTGTCAGCTATTTTTTCTGCCGATGGTTCGTAATCTAAAGCAATTAATATTTTGTTCATGATGTAAGGTTTAGATGAATAAAGTAATTTAATGAATACTGTTTATAATTAGTTAAATGATATGTCTGCTGCACAAAACTATACTTCTCAATAAGAATGCCAAGAGGCAAAATACTACACATTCCTTTTTACCATAACTAATGCATTCAAGTGATATTGGTATTATCTGATTGTGGATTTCTAAGATTTATGAAACCCTGATGATGCAATTGGTTTCTGCAATCAAATTTACAACATACTTCTATTTACTTATTATCATCATTTACTTCAATCCAGTAACCGTCAGGATCCTGAAAAAAAATTTGCTTAATCCCATCTACCCTCGTCGTTACAGATATTTTTGCACCTAACCAGCTTTCGTAAGGAATGTGTTCCTTGTCAAGTTTGTTGATAAAATCATTAAGTGATGGGACACTAAAACAAAGATGTACAAATTTATCGTGTGTAGTTTCTTTTTCTGCCCCGCTTATCAGGTGTAGTTTACTTGTACTGCTTACATTCATCCAGGTGTGTTTGCCATCATGAAAGGGTTCGAGTACTGTATCCAATTCTATTATGTGCTGGTAAAATGATGTACTTTTTTGTAGATCGTATACATGTAAAGCAACATGATTAAGTGAGGTTTCTTTTTTGGGTAGCAGTGTTTTTATGCTAAATCCACAAATAAGAACGGCTAACGGCAGACTAATCAGTAAATATTTTTTCATATTACAAGTTAATAAAAAGATTGATGATAGTTGAAAAGCAATTTAAAGTATGCGGGTAAATTTTAAACTATTATTAAGTAGGAGTTTTTTTTTCTGAAATTAGGTTGTACGCACTATACTTAACCAATAAAAATTCCTGTAAATAGGGTGCTTTTAATTTTTGCTGATTTTTTAATAGTAATAATAGATCAATCAATTAAACGTTTAGCAGTTGCCTATTCACCATACCCTTTATCGCTGTTGCCGGCAACTGGTTTTTATGGTATTGGTAAATGGCGAGATCTGACTGGCCCGGGAGATGTACTAATTGAAAACAGTAGCCCTGGTGCTTTTGGCAGCCATCCATGGATAAACAGAAGTAAAAAAGTAACCGGTTTTATTTTCACTTTTATTCCTTCCACCGGCAATATTTCTGCTGATGTACCAACTTGTTTAAAAATAAGGTCATTGGTTAGAACTATTGTACCCTGATATTTTTGCTGTCATTGTCCACTTTTGAAAGAATGAAAAATTTTGCAAACAACTGTAATAAAGCCCTTCACATTGTTTAAATTTCATATTTTCATTGGATGAAAAAATTATTGTCATGTGTACTTACTTTTTGTTTAGTAAGTTTTTTATCAGCAACTGCTCAAATAAAAAATACTTCTGCAAAAGGAAAATTATTTATCATTGGTGGAGGAGACAGATCAGCGGAATTGATAAAAAGAATGGTTGCTATTGCAGCACCAGGTACTAAAGATTATGTTGTAGTATTGCCTATGTCAGGTGAAAATCCAGATACGTCTTTTTATTATTTAAAACAAGACCTGCAACCTGTTTGTAACAACGCCATCGTTAATTTTAATTTTACCAAAGAAAAAGTAGACAACAAAAACTGGCTTGATTCTCTCGCAAATGCAAAACTTATTTTTATTACCGGCGGCGACCAGGAGCGGTTTATGAATATTGTTTTGCATACGCCCGTTTATGATGCCATTCATAAGGCATATGACAATGGGGCCACCATCGCTGGAACAAGTGCCGGAGCTGCCGTAATGAGTGAACAAATGATTACAGGAAAACAATTGACAGATACGATCTATAGTTCAACTTTTAAAAAAATTCACTATAATAATATAGAGATTAAAGAAGGCCTCGGGTTACTAACCAATGCAATTATTGATCAGCATTTTGTAGTTCGTAGCCGCTATAACCGCTTGCTCTCTGCCATTGCAAAGTTTCCAACCTACGCTTGTATTGGTATTGATGAGGCAACTGCTATAATTGTTGAGGGGAATAAAATAACAGTAACTGGCGAAAGTCAGGTGTTGTTGATGCAAAAGCCTGTTGACTTAAAAATAACTGCAGAAAACCTGATTAAAATTAAAAGCATTCAGTTTAGTATGTTTACTTCGGGGGATATATTTTATATTAATCAGGCGTATTGATATGCTCATTTTAATTTAAAAAAGTGAACATGAATGAATACTATATTTTATTTAGTAAAATTTCAAAACCATATTTCAGCTACAATTTTTTTAGATTAAAAAAATACTTTAATAAGCTTAATTTTAGACAAACCAATTGTATTAACCTTAGTGTACAAAAATGAAAGAAAATCAACTATTAAAAAATGATTGAACAAACTGAACTCACGGTAACAAAATGGAATTATAAACCACCATCGAAACCAATTGAAGAAGCAGAAGAAAATTTGGCCAGTTCTATTTCTTTTGATGTGATGAAGAAAAGAGCAGCTGATAAAAAGGGGATAGCCTGCAGGTTTACCTGCCAATTTATTTTTGAGAAAGAGTTGATTCTGGAATATGTAGGAGAGGACAGTTACGTAATAGATTTACAAGATGTTATTGATAAAAATGAGTTGTATAACATGATCAAAAATTCCTTTTCTAAATTCAAGGATAAATTCGATCTCAGAAAATTGGGCACCGTGTTACAGTATAAAACACTTGCTGCAATAGATGAAAAAAGGTACGATCTTGATCCTGTGTTGCTGCTATTATAACAACAATCTCTTGCCTGTAAACAGCAACTTTCTTAAACTATAAAATATAAATCCATCATTTTTAAATTCATGTAATATGCGCAATAAGCAGCCTTTTTTATGCCTCTTTTTTTTATTGTTAATTGTAACAGTTATGCAGGCGCAAAAAAAGAAAACACAAGTAAATAATACTCCCATAATCGGTACGGTATGGAGTGTTGAAAAAGCAACTGCCTGGTACAGTCAGCACAAATGGATTACGGGTGCTAACTATATTCCAGCCACAGCAATCAACCAGTTAGAAATGTGGCAGGCAGAAAGTTTCGATCCTGCTACAATTGATAAGGAGCTGGGCTGGGCGCAAAATATTGGCTTTAATACCATGAGGGTTTTCTTGCATTCGGTAGCCTGGAAACAAGACCCGGAAGGATTTAAAAAAAGGGTTGACCAGTTTTTAGGTATTGCGGATAAACATCAGATACAACCTTTATTTGTTTTTTTTGATGACTGCTGTAACAAGGAGCCAAAAGCAGGCCAACAACCGGTGCCAAAAACCGGTGTTCATAATTCTGGCTGGGTGCAAGATCCAGGTCAACCAGCATCTTTCGATACCACAACGTACCCTCAGTTAGAGCAGTATGTAAAAGATGTGCTTACAAGTTTTGCACATGATAAAAGAATTCTTTTGTGGGACTTGTACAATGAACCCGGTAATAGTGGAAAAAAAGATGCCTCTCTTACTTTATTAAGTAAAATATTTCAATGGGCTAGAGAAGTAAATCCAGATCAGCCAATATCTGCCGGCTTGTGGGACTGGAATCTTGAAAAATTAAATGCCTTTCAATTAAGCCATTCTGATATCATTACTTATCATGATTACCAGGAAGCATCTTTACATAAACAGGTAATTCAGGTGTTGAAGTCAAATGGTAAACCATTGATTTGTACAGAATATATGGCAAGAACAAGGAACAGTCGTTTTTCTACCGTATTACCTGTGTTAAAAAGTGAGCAGGTGGGGGCTATCAATTGGGGTTTTGTGGCAGGAAAGACAAACACCATTTACGCATGGGATAGTCCATATCCGGATGGCAGCCAACCCACAGAATGGTTTCATGATATTTTTAAAAAAGATGGTACACCTTACCGTGAAGATGAAGTAAACCTGATTAAAAAATTAAATGACTTGAAATAATTTTTTTAAGCCTACCACTAATCAATCATTATTATTCCCTGAATTTTTGGTTGCGATTTTTACTTAATTTACAGCGGCTGTTTTTAACTTACCATAAAATTAAATTGAACTATGAAGTTTGACGAGAATGTTTTTATTCACCACGTTTATTTTTGGCTTAATAACCCCACAAGTGAAACAGACTGTAACCAGTTGATTGAAGGTTTAAAAAAACTTTCTTCTGCAACAACTATCAACCATTTTCACATAGGAGTGCCTGCAACTACCAGCAGGGAAGTGATTGACACCAGCTATGCGGTAAGCTGGCTTTTATTATTTAAAAATAAAGAAGACCAGGATTTCTATCAAACCGATCCGGTGCATTTGAAATTTGTGGAAGAGTGTAAACATTTATGGAGTAAAGTAATTGTGTATGATACAATAGGAATTTAAATTGGATACAAAAAATAATACTTGCAAACGATTTTGTTAACTATATAAATTGCCACTTTAATAAAGAAATATGAAAAAGAAAAATGATCAAAGCTCACGGAGAAAATTTATAAAAAATGTTTCTGTTGCAGCTACCGGGTTTTTTATTGTTCCCCGTCATGTTTTGGGCAGGGGTTTTGTTGCACCAAGCGATAAATTAAATATTGCTGGTATTGGTGCAGGAGGAAAAGGAGAAAGTGATTTGGCAGAATTTTCTAAAAGCCCTGCGGTAAACATCATTAGTTTATGCGATGTGGATGACAGGTCATCTGTAAAATCCAGAAGCCGTTTTCCGAAAGCAAGTTATTACAAAGACTACAGAGAAATGCTGGCTAAAGAAGGTAAAAATGTAGATGCAGTTTCTGTATCAATACCAGATCACGGGCATGCTGTAGCCGCTCTGACAGCCATGCAAATGGGTAAGCATGTGTATGTTCAAAAACCAATGACACACGATATTTACGAGGCAAGAATATTAACACAGGCTGCAAGAAAATATAAAGTAGTAACCCAAATGGGCAACCAGGGAGCTTCTTTTGACGGTGTTAAAAAAATGCAGGACTGGTACAATGCAGGACTTATTGGAGATGCAGTAAATATTTATTGCTGGACAAACAGACCGGTATGGCCACAAGGTTTTGGTAAACCTACCGGTAAGGAAGAAGTACCAAAAGAACTAGACTGGAATTTATGGCTTGGACCAACAGCATATGAAGAATACCACAAAGGATTTGTGCCGTTTAACTGGCGTGGTTATCCAAGTTTTGGTACAGGAGCTTTGGGAGATATGGGTTGCCATATTATTGATCCGGCTTTTAAAACTACCGGCTTGGGTTATCCATCAGAAGTTGAATGTAGCGTTGTCGATTTATACGAACAAATGTGGACACCAGCATATCATCCAGATAGCTTTCCTGCTTCTTCTTCTTTAAAATTAAAGTTTCCTGGTAAAGGCGGCAAGCCGGATACTTATTTACATTGGGTAGATGGGGGACTTTTACCAGACAGGCCGGAAGAATTGGATCCAAATGAAACAATGGGCGACGATGGTGGTGGTGCCATTATTATTGGTACCAAGGGTAAAATGATGTGTGGTACTTATGGCAACAATGCAACATTACTACCTACTGCACTTTCAAAAGATGTTAAAGTACCAGCGGTAACCAAACGGGTACCGGAAGGCCATTACTTGCAATGGGTAAATGCCTGCATTGCAGGATTTGGAAAAAATGAACTGAGCTCTTCATTTGATTATGCCGGCCCTTTAACTGAATCAATTTTGATGGGTAATCTTGCATTGCGTTCATGGAATATTAAAGGTGCAAATGGCGGTTTTCCGGGAAGAAAAAAATTGCTTTGGGATGCCGTGAATATGAAGATTACTAATTTTGATGAAGCTAACCAGTTTGTAAAAAGATCGTACCGGGATGGTTATAAGTTTGAATTGTAATAAAAAAAGCAATTATAAAAAAAGCTCCATTTAAATGGAGCTTTTTTATGTGGTTTAGAAAATTACATTTCAAGTAACTTATACATTTCATCCAGTTTTGGAGAAAGAATAATTTCAGTTCTCCTGTTTTTTGCACGTCCTTCTGCACCTGAATTACTTTCAATCGGATCGTAAAAACTATGGCCTGAGGCAATTACCCTTACAGGATCTACTTTATAATTATCTGTCAAAATTCTCACAATTGCATTTGCACGGGCGGTACTTAAATCCCAGTTGTCTTTATATTTTCCACGGATAGGAATACTATCGGTATGTCCTTCAATATTTACTGCTACATCGGCTTCAAGGTTAAGTACAGCAGCCAGTTTAGACAATGCATCCACCCCATTTTTGTTTACCACGGCACTACCGGAAGGGAACAATAAATTTTCTGAAAGGCTCACATATACTTTACCATTTTTTTGTACAACAGTAAGATCGTTTGAATTAAATCCTTTCAAAGCTTCAGCCATTTTATTTTTCAGCAACTCTGATTGTTTTTTTTGTTGAGACAACAATGCCTGCAATTGTTGCAATTTCTTTTGTTGTTGCTCAAGCGTTTGCTGGCTCTGCCCCAATTTATTTTGTTGATCAGCAGTTTGCTGACCCAACTGACTGTTTTGATTATTGAGGGTGGTAATTTTCCCATTCAATACCGTCATTTCGCCTTGCAATTGGGTAATCTTATTTGCAAGAGAAGTGCTGTCAGCACGAAGCGCTTGTGTTTGTAGTTGAGATTGCTTTAATACTTTGTTAGGAACGCAACCTGAGAGCAGAACTATTCCAACTGCTACGATGAGATACTTTTTCATACAATTAAATTTTAACCTCATCTGTACAAAACTGTGCCACATAAACGACATCGTTACAAGATCACTTTATAATAATAGTGGGGATAATTTTTCTTTAATCGGGATATAAATGCAGGAAAACTGAATGCGTCTTTAATAAAATGTAATAAATGTAAATGAAAGTAAGCAAAAATTTGGTGCTACAAAATCTCTCACATTTCCAAAAGAAAAAGAATCAAAAAATATAACCAAAGAGATTTAGCTATGTTTACGCAACCAATATACCAAATCTTCCAGTACTTCCTGTCGGTTCGTTTCATTCATCATTTCATGTCGGCCTCCCGAATATAATTTATACGAAATATCTGCTACTCCGGCAGCTTTCCAGTTGTTGATTAGTTGTAAAAAACCTTTGCCAGCTAAACCTACAGGGTCTTTATCGCCTGAAAAAGCATACACAGGAATATGGGCAGGTATTGAGTTGATATTTTCTTTTTTGAAAGCATCTTTAATACCCTTAAAAAAAGAATAAAAAAATGTTGCATTGCAAACAAAGCCGCACTGTGGATCATCAATGTAAACAGCTACTTCTTTTGCATCACGGCTAAGCCAGTCAAACGCAGTTCTGTTAGGTTTAAACGCATCATTAAATTTGCCGAAAGATAATTTATTGATGAGCTTACTTCTGTAACCGCTTCCCAATATTTTCATTTGCAACCAGGCTAGTGAAATGCCCATATCCATTAAAAGGTCTTTCTTTCCATTGGTAGCAGATAAAATCAATCCATCAATGTTATTACCATGCAATTGAAAAAAGCGTTGACAAATAAAAGAGCCCATACTATGCCCCAACAAAAAAAGCTTTTGCTGGGGCCAGTTTGTTTTATGGTATTGCATTATGAGGCGCATATCATCTACCTGTTTGTAAAACCAATTGTCTTCTGCAACACCAAGATTACTAATCGATGCTACAGCCTTGCCATGTGCCCGTTCATCGTGGGCAAACACAGCAATACCTTTTTTAACCATTATTGCAGCAATAGTTTCATATCGCTCTGCATACTCCGCCATGCCATGTGCAATATGCAAAACACATAACGGCGGTTCATTAGGTAGCCATGCGTACATGGGTATGTTGTGGCCATCGGCACCTGTTATGTAAAAAGATTTTTTTTGCATATTATACCCCAATTGCAGCAGGATAATTTATTTTTTAATACCTGCTCTTTTCTTCATTTCTTCCACCGGCATTGCAATCATACGGCCCATAGGCTGGTTTCCTCTATAGGTAATTACCTTTAGCATTACAGCATCTTTTGGTGGTGTAAGTGCTGCTGTATATTTTGGATAAAACCTGTCAGGAAAAGAATTATCAAAGCTATAGTAGGTGTCGAGATCGGTCACCTCATTTTTTAATTCTATCTGTAATTGACCATTATTATTCTTTGCAATAAATTCAGGATCGTACATGCTGGGTGCATATTTTATTTCTCTTATATCGTAGCGTTTAAAATGCTGTTCAACTTTTGTTACAAAACTATTCCAGTTCTTTTTTTCTTTTGGCGACCATAAATCTTCCGCCATGGCAAAGGCTCTTGGCCAGGTCATGTATTGCAGGTGGCGTATGTTGGCTATTTGTTCGGTCCATATATTTGCTTGTCCGCCCTTGATATATTTTGAGTCTACTCCCGGTGGTACCGGATCAAACTGGTATACTTTATTTAAACGTAGAGCTGAATAAACTCTTGGTTCTGTAATAACATCGCTTTGCATAAAATCAAGGTATGCAAAAGACGATGGCGTCATTACTACCTCGTGCTTCAATTTGGCTGCTTCTATGCCTCCTTTTTCTCCACGCCAGCTCATAACGGCTGCATTTGGTGCAAGGCCACCTTCCAGTATTTCATCCCATCCAATTACTTTTTTACCTTTTGCTTCTACTATCTTCTCCACTCTTTTTCCAAAATAACTCTGTACTTCTTCCATATTTTTTAAACCTTCTTTTTTCATCAGTGCCTTAATGGCATCACTTTTCTCCCAATAGGTTTTAAAAGTTTCATCACCACCAATATGAATGTAATCAAAAGGAAAAAGCTGGGCCAGCTGTGTAATTACCTTATCCAGAAAAATATACACATTCTCATTTGCGGGACAAAGGTTGTCGTCTACCAATGCGGTACGGGTTGCCCATTCTTTAATTTTTTCTCCTGAAGCAACACCGTGGTTGTCTATACCATTTGAACAGGACAATTCCGGATAAGCTGCAATTGCTGCAAGGCTGTGACCTGGTACATCAATTTCGGGTAACACATTTACAAATCTGTCTTTTGCATATTGCACTACCTCTTTAATATCATCCTGTGTATAAAAGCCACCATAGTTACGTGGTTCATCAGGTGTAGGTTGAGAGAAGGTTCCAAAGTAGCCCACTTTTTTTACATTCCATGCTCCAATTTCAGTCAATTTTGGCAACCCTTTTATTTCTATCCGCCATCCTTCGTCATCGGTTAAATGCCAATGAAAAAGATTGTATTTATAGCGGGCCATCTGATCAATAAAATCTTTTACTTCATTTTTAGTAAAGAAACGTCTCGATACATCAAACATTAAACCACGCCAGCCAAAACGTGGGTAATCTGTAATGCTTATACACGGCACCTGCCATTGCACCTGTTGCATTGCTACATTACTTTCTATTTCTTTTGGTAATAGTTGCAACAAAGTTTGTACGCCATAAAATAATCCGGCAGGTTGATTGGCTGTAATGGTGATATCGCTGGTAGTAACATTTAGCTGATAACCTTCATTGCCAATTACCTGGTTAGGTGTTTTATTAAGTGACAGTTTAATTATGGCTGTTGGTACATTGCTGCCAATTGAAACTGCATAGCCGGTAGCTTTTGTTAAACGTTGTTGAAGAAAATCAGCCGTTTGTTTTAAGGCCGACAGATTGGGCAACTCGATGCTGATGGTTGCAGGTAAAACAAATGTGCCTGCATTTTGAACCAGTTGTACCGGTTCGGGAATAATAGCAACAGGTGCATTTTGACAAATTGAGTAAATGCCCGATAAACAACAGGACAATAAAAGCACTATTTTTTTCATACTACAAGCTTGGTTTAATTATTATTTAAAAACAGTTTAATTTTCAAATGTAAGGCTTATTAACAGCTGTTTAAAATATCAATCGTTTGCGCAAGTTGCGTTTTGGTGGCCTTGCTATTCATGGTGGAAATGAAGGATGTTATAAAACATTATTATCTTCAGTAATTCAAAAATTATTGTTGTTATCGACCGCCTTTCAATACTAATCTTATTTAAACTATAATTTAAAAAATGAAACGACTATTAATTACTTTACTCTTTTGCGGATTGACGACAATTGGATTTGGGCAAACAGATTCTAAAATCGAAAACATTAAAAAACTACTTGAATTAACCGGTGCCGGTAAGATGGGAGTACAAGCTGCAGAGAGTATGCTCACCAGTTTCAAGACGAGTTATAAAGAAGTGCCGGAAGAATTCTGGATTGACTTTAAAAAAGAATTGAACCCAGCCGCACTTGTTAATTTGATGATTCCAATCTATGATAAATATTATACCGAAGATGATATAAAACAGTTAACTGATTTTTATCAAACACCAATCGGTAAAAAAGTTATTTCCAATACGCCGCTCATTATGCAGGAATCTATGCAGGCTGGTCAAAGCTGGGGGCAAAAAATTGGGGAGAAAGTAATTGAAAACCTGAAAGTAAAAGGATACCTATAGAGAAGAGCAACCTGTTTTAACAGCAATCAAAACATATTTGGCATATAAAAACCTGATCACATTTGTTATCAGGTTTTTAGTTTTAATTGTTACCCGACCTGGATTCGAACCAAGACAGGCAGAATCAGAATCTGCAGTACTACCATTATACTATCGGGCAATTAAATTTGAGTGCAAACTTAAAGAAAAATTGAACCCGATCGTTTTAAAATTCATTCAACTAAAAAAATAGATTTACAGGTGTTATTGTTGTAGAGGTAGTGGATTATTAATACAAAGCGTTTGTTAATATTAAAAACAAAATTTTGTTTTTAATATTCGGGGTTTATTTTTGCACCGTGGAGGATGTTACATTTTATGCTTTCAATAAAAGCAATACTTGGGGTGAGGCCTGGCAAAACAAAGGATTCCGTACCAAATTAATAGCAAGCTTGTTGATTTTTGTTGGATTGCTGCTTTTTCTTCCTCAATTTTTTGCATTTATAGAAAAACGGGAAGGCGTTGTTATCAACGACTGGGTATTGCAATTGATACCGGCGAAAAATTTTTCTGTGGTCATTTTTATTCTCATCTGGTCAGTTTTTTTACTGGCTATTATTCGCAGTGTGCAGGAGCCGGCTATCTCATTAATGATCTTGCTTTCGGTGGTAATAATATTATTTTTAAGAATACTTACCATCTATTTTGTTGTACTTGATCCGCCACCGGGGCTGATTGTTTTAACCGACCCTTTAACAAGCCTTACTTATGGAGGCAAAGGAATATTCATAACAAAAGACCTTTTTTTCTCCGGTCATACTTCTAATTTATTTATTGTCTATTTATGCCTTCAAAAAAAAGCAGATAAAACCTTTGTGCTTCTAAGCGCAATTACTGTTGGCATTTTGGTGCTTGTGCAACATGTTCATTATTCAATGGATGTTATAGGAGCCTTCTTTATCACCTGGTTAGTGGTTAAATGGGTAAAAAAATTATTGTCTGCTTAAATAATAAAATCTTTTATTTAATTGGCTGCTGTTTTTTATTAGCAATCGCTCTACATAAAACTCCAGTGTTGATCAGCATTGTAATAATGAATATTAGTTTGTGGCCAATGTTCTTTATCAAAGCCGGGCGCATTTTCAAACATTTCCTTTTTTTGATCAAATATAAACAGTTGGTTTATGGGATCAACTGTAAGCAGGCTGAAAGGAATTGCAAAATACTTTTCTCCAATTCCCAAAAAGCCTCCAAATTCAATTACATAATATTCAATTTCCCCGGTGTTAATGTTTAGCATAATTTCTTTTATCTCACCCAGGTGTTCGCCTTGTTTATTGTGTACTTTATCTCCAATAATGGAGGTGGCAGTTAAACACTTCAAAGGAAGATTTGGATAGAGCCCTTCATCGTTTTTCCAGGTATTGTTATCATTAAATATTTCCATGATTAGCTAATTAGTATAAATAAAATTGTAACTGTCAATAACAATATAAAATTCATCCCAAAAAACCAGTACTAAAAAGGTAACTCAATAAGCGAAAAACATGAAGTAAACAGCATTACAAACTTTAGTAAGATAATCTTTGGGGAACATATTTCCCGCCACAATCGAAACATCAATAATAAATGCGGTAAGGAATTTCGTAATCAAAAAAAGCCTGATACAACAGTAAGGTTAATTGAAGTTAAATACGATTATTATAAAATTACAGGCTGGTTTTATTTTTCAATCAATAAAGCAACAAACAATTAACCTTCCTGTTATACCTTTATTTATGTAATTTCAAAATTTTTATTGAGTTAATTAAAATATATTTTATGAGCAGGAATAAAAAAATAATAATAGTTATGTTGGCAGGTTCTTTAATGATAATGAATACAACGGAAGCACAATTACAATACCCGGTTACAAAAAAGGTAGATCAGACAGATGATTATTTTGGCACCAAGGTAGCTGACCCTTACCGCTGGCTGGAAGACGATAAAAGTGCAGAAACAAAGGAATGGGTAACAGCCGAAAACATAGTTACACAGGCTTACCTGGCTAAAATACCGTATCGGAAAAATTTTCAGAATGCCATAGAAAAAGTATTTAATTATCCCAAATACTCAGCGCCTTTTAGAAAGGGTGAATGGTTTTATTTTTATAAGAATGATGGTTTGCAAAATCAAAGTGTACTATATCGCCAAAAGGGCCTGAATGGAGCTGTGGAAGAAGTATTGGACCCTAATAAGCTTAGTCCTGATGGCACTACCCGGTTACAATTATTTTCTTTAAGCAAAGATGGAAATTACGCAGCTGTCGGCCTTAGTAAAGGGGGTAGTGACTGGCAAACTTTTTATGTTCGGGATATGAAAACCGGCAACAATTTGGCAGATGAGTTGGAATGGGTAAAAATTAGTGGTGCCGCCTGGAAAGGCAATGGCTTTTATTACAGCCGTTACCCGGCACCCGAAAAGGGTACCAGTGGCTTAAGTGCTAAAAATGAAAACCACCAGGTGTATTATCACAAAATAGGCACTTTACAAACTGAAGATGTGCTGGTGTATGAAAATAAAGAAAACCCACAGCGTTTTAATATCGCAGGAACAAGTGAAGACGAACGCTTTTTATTTTTAAACATCAGCGACAGGGGAAAGGGATTAGATGGCAATGCTATTTATTTTAAAGATTTAACTGCGGCTGCTGATACCATTTTTAAACCATTAGTAAAAGACATTAGCAATGATAATTATGGCGTGATAGATAATACGGATGACCAGTTTTTGTTGCAGACAAATGCAGGGGCACCAAACAGTAAGGTGATTGCAGTTAACATTAAAAATCCTGATTTGTCGAAGGCACAGATAATTATTGCTGAAAAGGCAGAGCCGCTGCAGGGTGCTTCAACCGCAGGCGGTAAATTGTTTGTTGATTATCTAAAAGATGTTACCACCCGTACTTATGTGTACGACTTAAAAGGTACTTTACTAAAGGAAGTTAAATATCCGGGGCTTGGTAATGGTGGTGGCTTAGGGGGCTATAAAGATGACAAGTTTGTATTTTATGTATTTACTTCTTTTACTGTCCCCCCCACTATTTACAAGTATGATATTGCCAGCGGAACAAGCTCCGTTTTTCGCCAGCCCGAAGTAAGTTTTACCCCTGCTGATTATGAAACCAAACAGGTTTTTTATACCTCAAAAGACGGCACTAAAATACCTATGTTTATCATAACAAAAAAAGGAATACAACTGGATGGAAATAACGTTACTTTATTGTATGGCTATGGTGGCTTTAACATAAATCTTGAACCTGGTTTTAGCGCCACTTTATTACCCTTTTTAAATGCCGGCGGCGTTTATGCGCAGGCCAATTTGCGGGGTGGCGGTGAGTATGGCGAAAAATGGCACCAAGCAGGGATGCTTTTAAACAAGCAAAATGTATTTGATGATTTTATTGCCGCAGGTGAATATTTGATTGCGCAAAAATATACCAGTAAAGAAAAACTGGCCATCAGGGGCGGCAGTAACGGGGGCTTGCTGGTAGGTGCTGTAACCAACCAGCGGCCAGATCTTTTTAAAGTGGCGATAGCACAGGTTGGCGTAATGGACATGCTGCGTTTTCACAAATTTACCATTGGGTGGAACTGGATTGCAGATTACGGCAGCAGTGAAAAAGACGTTGCCAATTTTAAAAACCTTTACGCATTTTCTCCTTTACACAATTTAAAGCAAGACGTAAATTATCCTGCCGTATTGATCACCACTGCAGATCACGATGATAGGGTAGTGCCTGCACATTCCTTTAAATATGCTGCAACACTACAGGAAAAATGCAAGGGCATTAATCCAGTATTGATTCGCATTGATACCAATAGCGGTCATGGTGCAAGCAACACAAAAAAAAATATCGAAACACTGGCAGATATTTATTCTTTCATTTTTTATAATATGGGTGTAGTGCCAAAACTATAATGAAAATATTAATTACAGGGGCCAATGGTTTACTGGGGCAACACCTGGTAAAACTATTGCTCGATACAACAGCTCACGACATTATTGCTACCGGCAAAGGGGAACCCAGGTATGTTGTCCAAGACAGCCGCCTGCATTATTATGCTCTTGATATTACAGATGGCATGGAAGTTAACTTATTGTTTGAAAAGTTACAGCCGGCTACCATCGTACATTGCGCCGCATTAACACAGGCAGATGAATGTGAACTAAATCCCATAAAAGCATGGGAGATAAATGTTACGGCTACACGTTTTATTGTAGATGCCGCAAAAAAAATAAATGCATTTTTAATTTTCATTTCAACCGATTTTGTTTTTGACGGCATCAATGGCCCATACAAAGAAACAGATACCGTTAACCCGGTTAGTTATTATGGCAGCACCAAAGTTACCGCAGAGAAAGCTGTTGCCCAAAGCGGCTTACCATATGCCATTGCAAGAACCTGCCTGTTATATGGCAATATTTTAGTTGGCACCAGAAGCAATGTTATCAGTTGGGTAAAGGAAAATCTTGAGCAGGGAAAGAAGATAAAAGTGGTAAGTGACCAATGGCGTACGCCCACTTATGTAGAAGACCTGGCAAAAGGAATTTTGCTGATAGCAGAAAAAAAAGCAACAGGCTTGTTCCATATTTCAGGAGAAGATTTTTTAAGTCCTTATGATATGGCAATGGCTACCGCAGCGTACCTGCATTTAGACGCCTCGCTCATAGAAAAAGTAGACGCTTCTGTTTTTACGCAGCCAGCCAAAAGGCCTGCTACTACAGGATTTATAATAGATAAAGCGAAAAATGAACTTGGTTATGAGCCGCTGAGTTTTAGGGAAGGGATGATAAAGATGTACCCCCATCCCCTAAAGGGGGGTAATTTGTAGAGCTCACTTTTTTCGGAAAAGCCTTTTTGGGACTTCCAATTGTAGTCTTTTCAATTGCAGTAGAGAGGTTGAATAACTCCACTTTAGGGGATGGGGGTAGAGACGTTAAATACACCCCCTTAGGGGATGAGGGTAGCTCTACATTCTTTCCGGCACCCGAATGCCTAGCAATTCCATCCCACTCTTCAATGCATTGGCCGTCATAACTGCCAATTGTAAACGCAATTGTTTTTTATCAGCCGTTTCTGCGTTGGCAATGGAATGCTCAGTATAAAATGAGTTAAAGGTTTTAGCCAGGTTAAATACATACATGGCAATTACAGAGGGATTGTGTTCTGAACAGGCTTGTTCAATGGCATCCGGATATTGTTCCAGCATAACAATTACCTCTTTTTCCAATTTTAATAAATTGCTGTTTGCTAATGGTTGTTGGTTATTGCTTAATGGTTCTTTACGCAAAATACTTTTTATTCTTGCATGCGTGTATTGAACAAACGGCCCTGTAAAACCGTGAAAGTCGATGCTTTCCTCCGGGTTAAATACCATTGTCTTTTTAGGGTCAACCCTCAGCAAATAAAATTTCATAGCGCCCAATCCAATGGTATCGTAAAGGTCTTTTAATTCTTCGGGTGTAAAGTCTTTTACCTTCCCCAATTCTTCTGTATGTTTTTGAGATGTGGCAATCATTTCATCTACCAGGTCATCGGCATCTACCACAGTGCCTTCACGGCTTTTCATTTTACCGGTGGTTAATTCCACCATACCATAACTTAAATGCGCAATATTTTCTGCATTGGGCATACCTAATTTCTGACAGATCAGTTGCAGTACTTTCATGTGGTAATTCTGTTCGTTGCCAATCACGTAAATGCTGCTGTCAATTTTATATTCTTCGTATTTCTGCAGGGCCAGGCCAATATCCTGGGTAATGTAAACAGAGGTGCCGTCTTTGCGCTGCACCAGTTTTTCATCCAGCCCATCGGCAGTTAAGTCTATCCAAATGCTGCCATCTTCTTTTTTAAAGAACACTTTTTTATCCAGCCCTTGCTGAACAATGTATTTGCCCAGCAAATAGGTGTTGCTTTCGTAATAAATTTTATCAAAGTCGCTGCCAATGCGTTTATACGTAACATCAAAACCTTCGTATACCCAACCATTCATTTTTTTCCATAATTCAATTACTTCAGGTTTGCCTTCTTCCCAATCCAGTAACATCTGTTTGGCTTCGGCCATTACGCTGGTGTTGTTTCTGGCAATTTCTTTTATTTCGTCATGTAGTTTGGCTATTTTTTCTTCGTCCTTTATTTCATCCAGTTTGGTTAAAGCAATCAATAATTTATCCAGCTTCTCCAATGCAGGTCCGCTAAAATCACATAAGTCTGCCAGGTTAATTTTATTGATCAAAATTTGGCTTTGGGCTTTTAAGTCTCCCTCAAATTTTACATAATAATCGCCTACTAAATGATCGCCCTTAATGCCGGTCGATTGAGGTGTTGCACCATTGGCATATTTCTGCCAGGCTATCATGCTTTTGCAAATATGTATACCCCTGTCGTTTACAATGCAACTTTTTATTACATCATAGCCATTGGCTTTGTAAATTTCTGCCACACTCCAGCCCAAAAAATTATTTCTTAAATGGCCAAGGTGCAATGGTTTATTGGTATTGGGAGATGAATATTCTACCATTACTTTTTTGCCATTCTTTTCCTTTTTTCCAAAGCAGCTATTGCCGTAATTTTTTTGTAATAAATCTGTCCAGAAGGTATCAGTAACAGACAGGTTTAAAAAACCTTTGATGATATTGAATTTGGAAAACAATGCAGGATAAGTATTGAGCAGGTATTCGCCCAGTTGGTTGCCAATAGCATCCGGAGATTGCCGCAACGATTTTACCAGCGAAAACATAACAATAGTATAATCTCCCTCAAACTCGGGTTTGGTCTGGTTAATCTGAAAATCTTTTTCGGTAAAATTCTGCTGGTGCAGCGCCGATAAAGCTGTAATTACATTTTTTTGAATAGTATTTGCAATAGACATGCTGCAAAAATAATGAAATGAGGTTACATGGTTTTGATGTTGTGTATTCGGGCAATGAATAATTGCAAAGAATTTTTAACATGCAAGGCGGCGATCAGCAAAGAGTTACCGTAAAAGAGGGCGATGCAACAGTGTCGCCATAAAAAACAAATGCCCGGACAAAAAAACTACCATTCATTATCCATTTAATCATTACCAATTATTCATTATCACATACCTTTGCGCCTATTTTAAATTTATGATAAGTGTAAATAATGTAACCGTTGCCTATGGCAAGCGGGTATTGTTCGATGAGGTAAACATCTCTTTTGTAAAAGGAAACTGCTACGGCGTTATTGGTGCCAATGGGGCCGGTAAATCTACTTTTATAAAAATATTGAGTGGTGAAATTGAACCTAATAAAGGAACCGTAAGCATTAGCCCCGGTGAACGGATGGCGGTGTTAAGGCAGGATCATTTTGGGTTTGATGAAGTATCGGTATTGCATACCGTAATGATGGGACACAAAAAAATGTGGGACCTGATGATTGAAAAAGATGCCATTTACCTGAAAGAAGATTTTACAGAGGCCGATGGTATGAAGGCGGGTGAACTGGAACATGAATTTGGTGAAATGGGCGGATATACAGCTGAAAGTGATGCAGCGCAATTTTTAAATGAGCTGGGTGTAAAAGAAGAAATGCACCAGCTGCTGATGAAAGATATTGGCGGTAATATTAAAGTAAGGGTATTGCTTGCGCAGGCTTTGTTTGGTAACCCTGATATATTATTATTGGATGAGCCTACCAATAACCTTGATGTGGAAACCATCAGTTGGCTGGAAAACTTTTTAGCCGATTACCAGAATATTGTGTTGGTGGTAAGCCATGACCGTCACTTTTTAGATGCGGTTTGCACGCATGTAGCGGATGTAGATAAACAAAAAATTAAAGTATATACCGGTAACTATTCGTTTTGGTACGAGAGCTCTCAACTGGCAGCAAGGCAGGCTGGTGATAAAAATAAAAAACAGGAAGAAAAGAAAAAAGACTTGCTTGAATTTATTGCCCGCTTTAGTGCGAATGCATCTAAAAGCAAGCAGGCTACCAGCCGTAAAAAGGCATTGGATAAACTGGTTTTTGAAGACATTACTCCCAGTAACAGAAAATATCCGGGCATTATTTTTAAACCGGAAAGAGAAGTGGGCAACCAGATATTGAATGTAGAAAAATTGTCTAAATCTGTTGATGGCAGGGTGTTGTTCAGCAATATTACTTTTGATATTAACAAGGGACAAAAAATCGCTTTTTTAAGCAGGGATCACGTGGCACTGACTTCTTTTTTTGAGATCATTAACGGTAAAATGCAGGCAGACCATGGCAAATATGAATGGGGTACCACCATTACATCGGCCTATTTGCCCAACGACAATACAGAGTTTTTTACCGGCAGCTTAAATCTGATGGACTGGTTGCGCCAGTTTGTTCCACCAAATACAAAAGATGTGGATGAAGATTTTATTCGTGGTTTTTTGGGCAAAATGTTATTTAGCGGGGATGAGATTTTGAAAAAAATTAATGTATTAAGTGGAGGAGAAAAAGTGCGCTGTATGGTTAGCAAAATGATGCTGCAAAATCCTAACCTTGTTATTTTGGATGAGCCTACAAATCACCTCGATCTGGAAAGTATCACTGCTTTTAATGATGGTATGCTAAACTTTCCTGGTGTGGTGTTACTTACAACACACGATCACCAGTTTATGGATACGGTGGCAAACAGAATTATTGAAATTACACCCAAAGGAATGATAGACAGATTAATGACCTATGATGAATATTTGGCAGACGATAGAGTGAAGGCATTAAAAGAAGAATTATACAACTAATCGTTTTTTAGACAGTTTTTTACACTGTGTGGCACGATTTTTATAAATGTATGTTGAACCAAAAAATATATTAGATGAGAAAAGAATTGTTTTTATGTGTTATTGTTTTATTGATAGCAGCAACAAGTGTATCAGCTCAAAAGCGCACCAACTATAACACCTCCGAAAGCTACCAAACTGCTTTAGGTGTAAAGTTTTATCCTGGAGCTATTACTATCAAGCATTTTATAAATGACAACACGGCCCTGGAAGGTCTTGGGTATTTCTGGGAAAGAGGTGGAAGAATTACGGGGCTCTATGAAATTCATGGCAACATTAATGATGTGGCAGGATTAAAATGGTACATCGGCCCGGGTGCCCACCTTGGTTTTTACAATACCAAATATGGTGGAGGCACCTCCATTGGTGTTGATGGTGTTTTAGGATTGGATTATAAATTTCAGGGAGCACCTATTAACCTTTCGTTAGACTGGCAGCCATCTTTTGAATTTGGTAATAATTATGGTAATGGATTTAGTGGTAACTGGGGTGGGTTTGCTATTAGATATACTTTTTAAAATGCTGACTAAATATTAAAAAAAATCTGTCCTGCCCGGGCAGATTTTTTTTGCATTTTGGATACTCTATAAAATAATTATCTTCGCCCGCAGCATTTATGAGAGAGACCATCTTAACCTTAATAGATTTTTTTTACACGCCATTCCGCAGGTTTATGCCTTTGCAAACGTTCAGGTATGCAGCCTGTGGCGGGGGCAACATGGCACTTGATATTTTCCTTTTCTTTATCTTTTACAATTTTGTTTTTCAAAAACAAGTATTGCAACTGGGGTTTATTGCCTTTGAACCGCATACGGCAGCATTTTTAGGTGCTTTTTGTATTACTTTCCCCATTGGGTTTTTGTTATCAAAATACATTGTCTGGACTACTTCAATTGTAAAGAGCCATGTTCAGTTATTCAGGTATTTTGTAATTGTAATAATGAATCTTTTTTTCAATCTTTTTTTTATAAAACTATTGGTAGAGTATTTTCATTTTTATCCAACTATTGCTAAAATTATAACTACAACTATAAGTGTGCTGTTTAGTTATTTAAGCCACAAGCATTTTACTTTTAAAGTAGAAAAAGAATAAACACCCCTCCCGCCGCAGCAGGGATGGAGTAGTAGCCTCACCTGCCATTTTTTCACCCAAAACCTTATGGCACAATCATTGAATAACCATCTTGAACAATAAAACAATCAATCATGGGTAAGATAATAGGAATAGATTTAGGAACTACCAATAGTTGTGTTTCCGTAATGGAAGGCAGCGAGCCGGTAGTAATTGCGAACGACGAAGGTCGCCGTACCACACCTTCTATAGTGGCTTTTCTTAAAAATGGAGAACGTAAGGTTGGAGACCCTGCAAAACGCCAGGCAATTACCAATCCGCACAATACTATAATGAGTGTAAAACGCTTTATGGGCCACAAGTGGAACGAAGTAACTGCAGATGTTAGCCATAGCAGCTACAAAGTGGTAAAAGGTGACAATGATACAGTTCGTATAGACATAGATGGCAGAATGTACACGCCACAGGAAATTAGTGCGATGATTTTGCAGAAAATGAAAAAAACTGCCGAAGATTACCTCGGTACAGAGGTTACAGAAGCGGTAATTACCGTACCTGCTTATTTTAATGATGCACAGCGCCAGGCAACCAAAGAAGCCGGCGAAATTGCGGGCCTTACCGTTCGCAGGATTATTAACGAACCTACCGCTGCCGCATTGGCTTACGGTATGGATAAAAAACACCAGGATCAAAAGATTGCCGTGTTTGATTTAGGTGGTGGTACTTTTGATATCTCCATTCTTGAATTGGGCGAAGGCGTATTTGAAGTAAAAAGTACCAATGGTGATACACACTTAGGTGGTGATGATTTTGATAAAGTGATCATGGACTGGCTGGCAGAAGAATTTAAGAAAGATGAAGCCATCGACCTGCGCAAAGACCCTATGGCCTGGCAGCGTTTAAAAGAAGCAGCTGAAAAAGCAAAAGTTGAACTGTCTTCTTCTTCTGAAACAGAGATCAACCTGCCATATGTAACTGCAGTTGATGGGGTGCCTAAGCATTTGGTTAAAAAATTCACCCGTGCACAATTTGAAAAATTATCGGATGAATTATTTACAAGGTGTTTAAAACCATGTGAGCTGGCATTGAAAGATGCAGGTTTAACTATCAGCGATATCAACGAAGTTATTTTGGTAGGTGGTAGTACACGTATACCCAAAGTGCAGGAAATAGTAGAAAAATTCTTTGGTAAAAAAGCCAACCGCAGCGTTAACCCTGATGAAGTGGTTGCCATCGGAGCTTCTATACAAGGAGGCGTTTTATCGGGCGATGTGAAGGATGTATTGTTGTTAGATGTTACGCCATTAAGTCTTGGTATTGAAACCATGGGTGGCGTTATGACAAGGTTGATCGAAAGCAACACTACCATCCCTACAAAGAAATCAGAAACGTTCAGTACCGCCAGCGATAACCAGCCCGGAGTTGAAATACATGTATTGCAGGGCGAAAGGCCATTGGCCAATCAGAACAAGAGTTTGGGTAAATTTAATTTAACCGACATCCCACCTGCACCCCGTGGTGTACCGCAGGTAGAAGTTACTTTTGATATTGATGCCAACGGTATTTTACACGTAACTGCAAAAGACAAAGGCACCGGCAAAAGCCACAACATCCGTATTGAAGCAGGCAGCGGCTTAAGCAAGGAAGAGATTGAAAAAATGAAGAACGAAGCAAAAGCCAATGAAGCAACTGATAAGGCAGAAAAAGAAAAGATAGAAAAAATAAACCAGGCAGACAGCTTAATATTTCAGACAGAAAAACAACTGAAAGAATATGGCGACAAGATCAGTGCTGATAAAAAAGCACCGATTGAAGCAGCTTTGGCAAAATTAAAAGAGGCACACAAAACACAGGACATTGCGCAAATTGATAGTTCTGTTGCTGAAATGAATGCCGCATGGACAGTTGCCAGCGAGGAAATGTACAAGGCCACACAAGATGGCGCAGGTGCACAACCACAAGGCGATGGAGCGCCTCACCAACCGCAGGGTGAGAGCAATGCCAATGCAGAAAATGTAACCGATGCTGAGTTTGAAGAAGTGAAATAAGCAACTTTAAAATAGTACGTAAAAAGCCGCAACAGTGATGTTGCGGCTTTTTTATTTATCTGTAATTAAATCTAATTAGTGCAATTGGCATAGTATAAATTAACATCCGTATCAAGTATACCTTCGCCCAGGTCTTCTTCTGTGTAAATATATTGTGGAGCTGCAGTTTCAATCGGTGGGTTACAACTCACAGAATTGGAATTTTGCTCTTTTAGTGGTTGGTTTTTCATTTTAATATTTTAAGGAGTTATTGGATGTTTTATTTTAAAACGGCATTTATGCTTTATTTATTGCAGTATGCCTGCGCCAATAACAGCTTACCATCCATTCCCCATTCCCAATAAATGAAATGTTGGCCACTCTTATTTTTTCTTCATCATACTTAATGCTTTCACAATAACAGGGTCCGTCATTTTCAATAAGTCTTGTTGTGTATTTTTAACGATGATATCCACAGGTGTACCTGAACCCTCATAGCAAATCATAGCAGCATTGTAATATCTTTGATTTGACAAGGAGACCTGCCATTTGTTGGGCAATTCAAACCCGTACATATCAGAATATATCCCACGGCTGTTTTCACCAATGATTTTCACTTTTGGCAGCTCCTTCATAATCAAGGCAAATACATCACCGGCACTAACCGTTTTATCATTGGTCAACACAATTACAGGTTTTAAAAAGCGAGGCTTTCCTTTTGGTTCAATGTACCAGGTTTCAGCTTCTCCAAAATCTTCATAACCGCCTTTCCTGTTTTTCTTAAACATGCCGATTAATTTTTTTTCAGCAAATCTGCCTGCTACTTCGTAAGCAAATTCATCGTTGCCACCGATGTTGTCTCTCACATCTACGATCAGCATTTCCGAACCGGTAAAATTCCTGAATACCGAATCCAGTATTTTGCCGGCCACTTCCGCATCCGGTTTATTGTCAGCCTCCGGCGATACAAAGCACCTGTTGAATCTTAAATAAGCGTATTTTTTTGAAGTGGCACAAGTAAAAAGTTGTTTGCCGTTGTATGCAGGCCCAGCAGATTGTAGTTTGCCAAATCCATTGCTGGCAAGCGTTTGGTTAACCATAATCCAAAATTGATTTCTTAAACTGTCAGTAGGAAATTCGTTTACAAAATGGGAGGGCTTGGTTGATTTAAATTGTTTTTTTGAAGGGATTATAAGATTTATATGATTGTCCTGAAAGGGCGCCAGCATTTTAGAAAAGGTTTCAAAAAGTTCGTCGTCCGAAGTATGGGCATTTACTGTTGGCCGGTATTGCCGGTACGAATTTTTCCAATCGATGTTTCGCAATTTAAAAAAAGCATAGTTGTCTTCAAAGGTTAGCCACAACGTTTCAAATGTTTTTTCGGGCAACGACAATGTGGTGTCTTTGGGAAAAGTCGCCGGGTTTTGCCCAACCACAGTAGTTGTGAAGAGGAACAGTAAAGCTGCTGTGGCTATTAATTTTATCGTTGTCATTTAAAGTGTTTGTATGCTGTAAGCAAAGTATGCTGGTGGGCAGCAGTGCATTCCAGCTGGTGTTTAAAAAAAGTGCAATGTTTATTTTACAAGAATGTATGCAATCCTGCTTGCTTATCCTGCCGGCAGTTTGTTGCTTTATTCTGCTGTTAATAATTGCTCAAAAAAAGCACCAATATTATTTACCCTGTCTACAAAATGTAGTTCTAAAATCCAGTGCCTTTTGTTTCCGTGTTTGTCTAATTGAAGTATATCGGCATGATTATCGGGGTGTACATCTAAACACAAATCAGTAGGGTCGTCAGGCTGCTCATGTGGGTAATAACCAATGATATGACCGGCTATTGCGTTTCCAAACTCATAACCATAGCGTTTTGTAAGGTCGGTAACATAATTAAAATACGCGGCACCGGTAAGACTTTTTTGTTTAAAATACCAGGTATTCGCTTCGTGCCATGCTGCTTCAATATCTTTTTTAATTTTTAATTTCAAAGGGTCGTTGCCCAAAACATATGTTCGTCCGAGGTCTGCTTCCCAACCCTGGTAAATGGGATGGAAGTCAAAAAAAATAATATCATCTTTTTGAATAACCAGGTCAGGAGGATTTGCAATAAAAGGTTGTAGTGTATTAATACCTGTTCTTACAATTTTTTTATGCCAATGATTTTCAATACCAAAATCTTCCCTGGCAATTTGCACTATTTCATCACAAAGTGTGGCCTCCGATTTCCCGGCAATTATTAATCCTCTTGCGGCTACTGTATTAAATAAATCTTTTGCTGTATGTTCTGCAAGAATTAGTTGTTGATGTGCGTTCTGCATGATTTATATTTATTGATAATGAAGTTTTACTTTACGATCATTTTTTTAATTACAAGTCTTTAAGGATGTCGTCATAAATAAGCCAGGCAGTGCATAATTTCAGGGTATTTTTTCAATCACCATTAATATTTAGCAAAAACATTGTTGTGACTGCTGTTTTATTATTACCTGCTTTTACTTTTTCTATTGATGAATTTTTCTCCATTCAACGGTGCTATCCTTAGTTAATTTAATTACCAATGTTTTAGTATGCAGGGGAAAGAAACCTATACGCTGTTGAGCTATTCTGTAAAACAGATAGCTGCTGTCAATTCGGTCTGGCCGCCCAAGAAGATCTATAACTTCCTTTTTTTTTAAACCCTTCAATTTTTCATTCGTAATTAAGTCGTTAAGCATTTTATCTCTGTAAGGATAATCAGTAGCATCTTTGATGCTCCATTTTGTTTTGTCAAACTTCTCCCTGCTTATGTTCTCGTCCCACTGTTTATGTTTAATAGTATCATTGCATCCATAAATACTACTTAAAAGTAAAATGAAAAAAATGATAAATTTCATGTGCCGGGTATTTAATGATTTTATTTAGTAACCTGCCAAGAGCTGCCAATGTTTTGTATTTGCGATGTGAAATTACCCGGTGCAGCCTGCATTTTTACAAATGCATAGTTGTATATTTTATTTATGAATTGGAACTAATTGCCACCCTGAAAAGGGTTTTACTGTTGCACAATTTGGCCCTCCGTCTTTGCCTGTTCCAGCAACCTTTGTTTCTAAAATAAGGGAGGAGTCGGCCAATAAAAGATTGATTGTTTCAGATGAAATATTCCTCAATGGAATTTTCAATCTACGGCTCCAGACCGAATTTATCTGACCAGCACAAGTTCCAATGTCAATATAAATGAAGCGTTCGCTTAAAGGCCCCTGCACATAGGGGCCTTTAAAATCAGGCACAGCGGTGTTGGTTTCTTTTACTAAAATTTTAAATTCAAAGCATAGATCATTCTTATTGGATTGTTGCTTTTGGATAGTCTCATATTTATTTCCACTGCCTTTTTGAAGCCCAAAGTCCACACCGGTTGGGGGACTTTGTAAAATAATTCTTACGGGTAATTCCTGATTCATTTTATGGTTGTTAATAATACTTAAAGTTAGTATTATTGTCAATTAGCTGCTTCAAATTAAAGGGGCTATAATTTTTTATTTGCGCAACCCGTTAGTGAGTATAAATATCTGTAAACGAATATAACTATTTGTTGAGTGCTAAATACGTTGTGCAAAATGCAACCCGGCCTGTTTGCCCATTGGAGTATATCCCCGCTTATTAATTGAAAAACGCATCTTGAAGAGCCGTATGAATCGAGAGGTTCACGTACGGTTCTGTAAGGAGCAGGGGGTGAAACTCCCCTTGCTTACTCGACTAGCGGTAGTTTTAGCTTGTCAGCTTGTTCTTTTTAAATGATAAATATTGTCTGTCTCTTTTATTAGTAGTTCACCTTTGTCAGGATGGAACTCAAAGAAATAACCACTTGCTGCATTCATAAAATAGTTATCACTAATTTTTTCTACTTCAAACACTTTTCCTTTTGTCTCCAACAATAATTTAATGCCATCTTTTGTGCAGTTAACTACAATCTGGTCAGACGAATATTTGCCAATAAATTTATCTAAATCTTCACTTTTTAGAATACTGTCTTTTGTAAAGGGTAAAGTAAACTGTTCATTAAAGCAAATTTTCAAAACACCTTCTATTATGTCAGTTCTTGGATAGTTTATGCCATTTGTGCAATAGGCAAATGAAATATTTTCGTTAGGAAAATGCCAAAGAGCCGAATAAAATTCCTCAATTCTTCCATTATGTCCAAAGCTGTTTTTTGAACCATACTTATTTGGAAACATTCCCATTCCGTAGTCATCAATCATCGTTTCCATTTTCGATAAACTTGATTTTTTTATAAGCTTGTTGGAAAATAAAGCATCAATGAACTTAGTCATATCAGTCGGGGTCGAAACGATTGAACCAGCTCCGCCATGTATACTTAAATTTGTTTCTTTCTCTTTATTCCAATTATTTTCAGCGTATTTGTAAGAAGTAGCTTCATTTTTTTTTAGGTTGATAGGGTTTCCATAGTAGGTGTTTTTTAAGTTGAGTTTCGATGTTATCCTTTTCTTTAAAGCATCGGCATACGGAACTTTGCAAAGTTTTTCAATGATGTATCCTAATAGAAGGTAATTGCTGTTTGAATAATCTGCCTCTGTGTCCGGTTCAAAATCGCTCCCTTTGTCTTTTATAATTTTCAGAAGTTGGTCATGTGTTTTAGGCTTGTCCATCCACTCTGGAAAGTTTGTGTCATGTGTATAATCATGCAATCCACTTCTATGATAAAGCATGTTGCTAATTGTAATTTTATTTGCTTTGGGTAGATTTGGAAAATAAGTATTCAGTTTTTTATCAAGACTTAGTTTCCCTTCGTCAATAAGTTGAAAAATCATTACTGCGGTAAACATTTTTGTCGCCGAACCAATCCTGTATTTTGTGTAGGTGTTGGCAGGTATTTTTTTGTCATTGTCAATGTGGGAAGACCCAAAGGCTTTTTGATATTTAATAATACTATTTTTAGAAACTGTCAAGCTACCCATTGCTAATTCTCTTGATGCAAGCGAGTTGAGAAAACTGTCTAACTTAGAAATATTAACAGTCTGTCCAAGAGAAGTGAAGTTGAATGTGGTGACTATAAGTATCACGAAGGCTAATCTTTTCATTTTCATCTTGTCGCTTAAGTTGGGTGGTGTTCGTAAAATTACCGCTAAGGGTATGGCTTTCTGCTGTACTGGTATTCCATGTTCTGTTAGCCGACAACTTAAGCCGATTGAAAACTGAAGTTGAAGTTATGCAAAAAGCTGATAGTAATTGTTCAGCCTTAACCGAAGCTGATAGCGATAATGACCCGTCCTGAAAAAAGTTGTCCTAAAAAGATGAGGACATATTCGTCAGCAGAAATAGCAGAAAACCACTATGTTAGCTGCTGCTTTTTTTTTCGGTCATTTTTATTTTCAATTCTTTCGTAACCTGTTTTACAAATTTGTCCTTGTCTTTTTTCGCTTCTTTGATTGTCGCTTTTAGGTTGGTTGGCATTTCATAATATTTGTCCGACCAAATATAAACTTCCATAATTACAGGTAATAAGTCAATTCCTTTTGGTGTAAGCCGGTATAAAATTTTTGCTTTACTGTCGGGGTGTGCCGATTTTTCTATTACGCCATTTTCTTCAAGTCCTTTCAGTCTTGATGCTAAAATGTTGGTGGCAATACCTTCTGCCGATTTTAAAAAGTCGTTGTAGGTACACTTATTTCCGAACATCAGGTCCCTGATAATGAGTAATGACCACTTGTCGCCAAAAACGTCAAGTGAGATCCCCAATGGGCAGTCAGACCTTTTTTTACTTGCTTCCATAAAATAATTTAAAAATATTTTTAAAAATAACTTGCAATTTGAAAGTTGTTTGTATATTTGCACTTGCAATATGCAAGCAAAATTACAATTTAAATTTTAAAACAAATAAAAATGAGTAAAAATATTTTAGTAACAGGCGCATCATCGGGCTTTGGTTTGTTAGTGGCAAACGAGCTGCATAGAAAGGGGTACAATGTAATAGGTACAAGTCGTAACCCCGAAAAGTATGTATCAACGTTACCTTTCAAAATGATAGCATTAGACCTTGATTCAGAACAATCAATAAACACTTTTTCAGAAAGAATTTTTAAGGAAATAAGTCAGTTGGATATTCTTATTAACAATGCCGGCTTTTTAGTGTCGGGTATTGCAGAAGAAACACCCATTGATTTAGGCAGGCAACAATTAGAAACTAACTTTTGGGGAACTATTAAGGTAACAAATGCAGTATTGCCATATTTCAGAAAACAAAAATTTGGTAAAATAATAACTGTAGGATCCATTGTTGGGTTGGTTTCATTTCCAAATGCAGCCTACTATGCAGCTTCAAAACATGCACTGGAAGGGTATTTCAAAGCATTGCGATATGAGTTGAATGAGTTTAATATTAGTGTTGCTATGATTACCTTCTGCATTTAAAACAAGCATTTTGGATAATTCATCTTCGCCTATAACGAAAATTGAAGATTACAATACGTTAAGGGGAAAAATTAAAAAATTCACTGACGACTTGGTAGAACAAGCCGAAGACCCTGCAAAAGTTACTGAAAAAGTGCTTAATGTAGTTCAGGCTGATAAGCCAAAATTTAGAAACATAGTTGGCAAGGGTACTTCTACTTTGCTGACTCTTCAACATTTCGCTTACGGTATTTTAGAAAAGAATGTTCTTAAACAATTAAATAAAGTTTAAAACAAACAACTTATTCAATAGTAATAAATAAAAAGTAACAATTTAAAAAACAAAAAAATGAAAGCAATCATCTTAAATGAAGCAGGCAGTGTTGATAATCTACAATTTGTACATATAGCAAAGCCAATTATTAAAAATAATGAAGTTTTGGTAAAAACAATTTCATTGAGTGTTAATCCTGTTGACTATAAAGTAAGGTCAACCAATGGTGCATTAAATTGGATTCTTGGTGCAGACAGACCAGCAATTATAGGTTGGGATTTGTCGGGAACAATAGTTGAAGTGGGCGATGCCGTAACCGATTTCAAAATTGGTGATGCCGTTTTTGGAATGGCAAATTTCCCTGGAAAAGGAAATGCTTATGCAGAATTTGTATCTGTTCCATCAACACATTTAACCTTAAAGCCCACTAATATTTCTCATCAAGAAGCTGCTTCGGCTACACTTGCAGCACTTACGGCTTGGCAAACTTTAGTTAAAAAAGGGAATGTTAAAAAAGGAAACAAAGTATTAATTCATGCAGCATCGGGTGGAGTTGGACATTATGCTACACAAATTGCTAAACACTTTGGAGCTTATGTAATTGGTACTTCATCAGCAAAAAACAAAGAATTTGTTTTGCAAAATGGAGCAGATAAACATATAGATTACACAACGGAAAATTTTCAAGAAATGGTTTCGGATGTTGATTTTGTTTTAGATACTGTAGGTGGTGATGTGATTTCAAAATCAATTGATGTAACAAAAAATGGTGGTAAAATTCTAACCATAACCACATCAAACCTTGCCGAAGCTGACAGCAACAAAGCAAAAGAAAAAGGAGTAGAGGTAGAATTTTTACTTGTACAATCATCAGGAGATGATATGCTGCAAATCGCACAGTTAATGGAAAAAGGCATATTGAAATCTCATGTTTCAAAAACATTTTCCTTTAATGAAATGAGAGAAGCACACTTGTATTTAGAACAAGGTAGAACTGTTGGCAAAATTGCAGTAAATATTTAAGCAAAAATGAAAAAAATAATCAACATTTTAGTAATACTTGGGATAGTCCCTTTGTTTGTACTTGGTGCAGTAAATGTATTTGCACCTTTAAATACTTTTGACCTTTATGGTGTTAAGCCTTTGGGCATAATGACTTATAGTACATTTAGAGGAGCTA
>JANXSR010000024.1 GCA_025352625.1 Ferruginibacter sp. | reverse complement strand
GCTTCTTTCACTAATGATTTAGGTGCCGATAGTTTGGACACCGTTGAACTTATTATGGAATTTGAAAAAGAATTCAACATTTCAATTCCTGATGAACAGGCTGAAACCATCACTACTGTTGGTCAGGCTGTTACTTACCTGGAAGAACACGCCAAGTAATCATCATCTCTTTTTTAATCATCGCAGGTAAACTTTATGGACTTTAAGAGAGTAGTTGTAACCGGATTGGGCGCTATCACTCCCCTTGGTAAATCTGTTGCTGAATATTGGCAAGGTTTAGCGGATGGAGTGAATGGCTGTGATTTAATCAAACAATTCGACGCTTCTAAATTCAAAACCAGGTTTGCCTGCGAGGTTAAAGATTTCGATCCCACCAACTATCTTGATCGCAAAGAAGCCCGAAAAATTGATCGGTTTTCCCAGTTTGCATTAATCGCCAGCGACGAAGCTGTGAAAGATGCAGGTATCAATAAAGAAAATATTGATGTTGACAGGGTAGGCGTAATAATTGGCAGTGGCATTGGAGGTTTAATAACCTTTCAGGAAGAAGTAATCAATTTTGCCAATGGTGATGGAACTCCCCGTTTCAATCCCTTTTTTATTCCCAAAATGATTTTGGATATTGCCGCAGGGCATATTTCTATCAGACATGGTTTTAGAGGACCCAACTATGCAGTGGTCAGTGCCTGCGCATCTGCTACCAATGCCATAATAGATGCTTTTGATAATATAAGACTCAATAAAGCAGATATAATTATTACCGGAGGTAGCGAAGCAGTTGTAAGTGCAGCAGGGGTAGGTGGTTTTAACGCCATGAAGGCACTTAGTGAAAGAAATGATGATTACAAGACTGCCTGCAGACCATTCGATAAAGATCGTGATGGTTTTGTAATGGGAGAGGGTTCTGGCATTATTGTTATTGAAAGTTTGGAACATGCATTGGCAAGGGGCGCAAAAATTTATTGCGAAATTGCTGGTGGGGGTGCCAGTGCTGATGCTTACCATATTACAGCCCCTCATCCCGAAGGACTCGGTGCTCAAAATGTAATGCGTAGTGCTTTAAGAGATGCTGGCATGAAACCAGAAGACATTGACTATATTAATGTTCATGGCACATCTACTCCATTAGGTGATATTGCAGAAACGAAAGCTATTTTAAATGTATTTGGTGAGCATGCCTATGGTTTAAATATCAGTTCTACAAAAAGTATGACGGGGCATTGCCTAGGTGCTGCAGGTGCTTTAGAAACATTGGCTTGCATAATGGCTGTTACAAAAGATATTGTTCCCCCAACAATTAATCATTTTACTGATGACCCTGAACTGGATGCTAAATTGAATTTTACTTTTAACACAGCGCAAAAACGTACAGTAAACGCTGCACTTAGCAACACCTTTGGTTTTGGTGGCCACAATGCTTCCGTGATTGTAAAAAAGTACATCGCTTAATTTTCTTTCTCAGAATTTTTTTCTCAATTGAGTTGAAGTTTAACAGACTTCATCATTACTTTATGCATCCATTAAATTGACTGCTCCAAGTGTGTTTTATTTTGAGTACACAAAGCAATTCTTTTTCGGCGAGTCAATATTTTCCGTGGATAAATGATTTTTTTATAGATTATTTGATATAAAAAAAGTCGCATTAATTAAATTACTAAATATAAGGTCACTTATGTTTGCTTTTATATTTTTTCATTGTAGTAATTAATATTAATTTCGATTTAACTTATTTAAGACAAATTGGACTTCTTAAAAAACATTTTTACCGTAAATATCAAAAAAAAAGAGTTTAAAAACCAGCTCAGTAATGTGCTTGGTTTTACACCCGGTAACCTCAATTTATACAGAACAGCTTTAAGTCACCGCTCAGTAAGAGAGGGAGCCGACGAGAATAATGAACGCCTTGAATTTTTGGGAGATGCTGTTTTAAGTTCCATTGTTGCGCACTATCTTTTTATGAAATATCCTTACAAAGGAGAAGGTTTTTTAACAGAGATGAGGAGTAAAATGGTGAACAGGCAGCAATTGAATGACATTGGAATTAAAATGGGCCTTAAAAAAATTACCATCTACAATAAGTTTGACAGTTCTCTAAAAATATCTCAAATTTTTGGCAATACGCTGGAAGCCTTAATAGGAGCAGTTTACCTGGACAGGGGGTATAAAAAAACACAAACTTGGGTAGAAAAATACATCATCTCTACACATATGTTTATTGACGACCTGGAAGGCATTGAGATAAACATAAAAAATAGGTTATACGGCTGGGCAAATAAAAATGGCAAGGCACTCGAATTTGCAACCCTTGAAGAGAAGTTTGAAAACGGCCGACGTTTATTTACCATTGGCGCTACAGTAGATGGAGAGTTGGTAGCACAGGGAAAAGGCTACAATAAAAAAGACGCCAGCCAAATAGCTGCACAATTGGCTGTAGATAAACTTGGGTTGTAAAACCTTGGCTTTCTAAGCCTTGAAAACCTTCTTTTAAATTCTACCGATATTAATGAACAATCTCTAATTATTAATTTACTATCGTTCAATTTGGATGAGCAAACGCTGAACGAAGCAATATTAACTAGAACAACCATTATGAACTTTGGGATATTAGGCAGTGGAAGCTGGGGAACAGCAATAGCAAAGATTTTAACCGATAATGGGCAAACTATTTATTGGTGGAACCGGAGTGAAACTTCGATCCAGCAAATAATGTTACGGCGCCACAATCCACATTACCTCAGCGGCGCCTATTTTGATACCAATCAACTCAACTTAACGACCAACCCTGCCGATGTTTTCAAAAATTCTGATTGTATTATTATTGCCATTCCATCTGCCTATGTAGTAACTACTTTAAAGGGATTAGGCAGAGATATTTTTGCCGGGAAAAAAATAGTAAGTGCAGTAAAAGGAATTTTACCAGATGAAACCTTACTGTTAAATGATTTTTTAAAACGGGAATTTGATGTTGAACTGGATAATTATTTTACCTTGCTCGGGCCATGCCATGCAGAAGAAGTTGCTGCAGAAAAATTATCCTACCTCACCTTTTCAGGATTGGATGAAATGATGACACATCATATTGCACAATATTTTAAAACTGATTATCTCAACACAATAGAAAACAATGATATTTATGGTGTTCAATATGCTGCGGTGTTAAAAAATATCTATGCTGTTGGTGCAGGAATGGCTCATGGACTGGATTATGGAGATAATTTTTTAAGCGTATTAATTGCCAATAGTGCGGATGAAATGGCTGGTTTTTTAAAAATGGCCGGGATAAAAAATGTAGAAGTGGGGCATACCATTAACAGGACTAACAATTACGCAGCATCAGTTTATTTAGGCGATTTGTTGGTTACCTGTTATTCTCTTTACAGCCGTAACCGAACTTTCGGCAATATGATCGGCAAAGGATATTCAGTTAAATCTGCACAAATTGAAATGAGTATGGTTGCGGAAGGCTACAATGCCAGCAAAGGAATCTTTCAAATTAATCAAGCTATAAAAGCGGATATGCCCATTGCAGAAACTATATACCAGATTTTATGGGAAGGTCTTTCTGTAGCAGAAGGATTTAAAAAAATAGAACCAATTCTTGTGTAGTTGAATTATTAAAATAATGGACAGGGAGACTTTAAATATCAGCTGTTAAAAGAAAAGATCAGCAGCAATTCCGTCTGCAAATAATTTCCCTTCTTTTGTTAATACAATGCTTTCTTCAATGAATAGCAACTTTCCTCCTACCCTCCATTTTTCACTTGCTGATAGCAAGGCGCTACTAGTTTTTTGCCCAAATCTGTTTTCAACAATTAAAAGGCTCAAACCTTTCGATGTTCTTAAAGAAGTCATGATGTACTCATTCAGTTGTTGTGTTGGTGTTAGTACTTCCTCTTCAAAAGGGATCGTATTATTTTTCAAAGACTGGATGTATAAAGCATTGTTTGAAATATTCCATCGTCTTCTGCTGCCATCAAAAGAATGTGCCGATGGTCCAAAACCATAATATTTTTGCCCCTGCCAATAGCTGCTGTTGTGTTTGCTTCTGCTACCAGGTTTTGCAAAATTGCTTATTTCATAATGTTCGTATCCGGCCTCCTGCATTCTGTCCATCAATAGTAAAAATTGAACGGCTTGTTTTTCTGTATCTATGGGGGCTTTTTTATGTTGCGAAATCATTTTATCAAGTACTGTCTTAGGCTCTACAGTAAGTGCATAACAGGAAATATGTGGAATGTTTTTTTCAATCACCAGGTCTGTATTTCTTTTCCAATCCTCATTACTTAATAAGGGTGAACCGTAAATGAGATCAACAGAAAAATTGGTGAATCCAGCTTGCTTTATTTCATTAATGCATTGTAGAGATTCTGTTGCAGTATGCGCCCGGTTCATCCATACCAATTCTTCTTCAATAAAAGATTGAATGCCCACACTTAAACGATTGATGCCCGCTTCTTTCCACAAGGATAGTTTGGCGGGAGTAATATCATCCGGGTTGGCCTCTAAAGTAATTTCAATTGAATCTTTAAAATCAAATCTTGTATGCAAAGCAATAAAAAGTAATTGTAGATCCGTTATGTCTAAAATGCTTGGGGTGCCGCCACCAAAATAGATTGTATCAATGATTTCCCTTTCTTCTTCCGGATTATTAAGAGTAGTAGAAGATGTAGAATTTGCTGAAAAGGTTGGAGTTAATTGAATTTCTTTTACAAGTGCAGCAATCAATTCATCTTTTAATTTTAAAGATGTTGAAAAGTGAAAGTTACAGTAATTGCAAGCCTGCTTGCAAAAGGGAATATGGATGTAAATACCGGCCAAGCAGCTTTATAATTTAGTATTTGAGATTTAATATTTAATATTGATAACAGTTTACAAAAGCAATGCAGCAAAAACTTCAACTTTCATTTTTCTATATCCGTTTTTCAATTATTCTGATAATGAATGTTTGTATTGCGGTAGTTGCTGATGCCCAATACGAATTACGAATAGATTATCTTGATAAAGATAGTGCCTTTCATCCGCAGGCATTAAAACTGCAAACCAACTTTTCTGGGCAAACTCAGTGTGAAGATTACATCAATAAATTGTCTGCTCTTTTAAATCTTAAAGGCTATGCTGCAGCATCAGTTGATAAAGTGAGCTATGACTCTTCCTTTGCAGCAATAGAATTATACCTTGGGGTACAACAAAGCTGGATACAATTAAGAACAACCGGCATAGAAAAAAGGGCATTGGATGAAAGCGGCTTTATCAAAAAAAACTTTGCTTATAAACCCTTCAACATCGGCCAGCTTGAATACTTTAAAGAGCGTATTTTAAATTATTATGAAAAAAATGGCTATCCTTTTGCGGCGGTATTTTTGGATAGTATTGTTATAGAAAACAATGCTATGGCGGCGGCATTGAACGTTAAGAAAGGCCCCTTGTATCATATTGATAGTATAAGCATAAAAGGAAAGGCTAAGATTTCAAATTCATTTTTGCAGCATTATTTAGAAATTCCCAAAGGAAGTAACTACAATAAGGAAAAGTTGGAACTGGTTAGCAAACGCATATTGGAATTGCCCTACCTGCAGGAACAGCAGCCTTCTGAATTATTGATGCTTGGTACAGGATCAATATTAAATGTATACCTACAACCCAAACGAAGCAGCCAGGTCAATTTTCTTATTGGTTTTTTGCCTGGCAATCCCGAAACAGGAAAACTTCAATTAACAGGAGATGTAAATCTCAATTTAAAAAATACTTTAGGAATGGGAGAAACAATCCTGCTTAACTGGCAGCAATTACAATTGAAATCCCCCCGGTTAAATATAGGTTTTCAACAACCCTATATTTTCAAGTCACCATTTGGAATAGATTTTTCATTTGAAATATTTAAGAAAGATTCTGCATTTATTCAACTCAATACTCAATTGGGTGTTCAGTACCTTTTGTCTGCAAGCCAGTCTGGTAAGTTATTTATTCAAAAACAAAATACATTTTTGTTAGCTTCAGGTATAGATACGAATCAGGTAAAGGCAACAAAGACGCTGCCCTATAACATAGATGTTAGCGCTGTAAATGTTGGGGTAGAGTATGATTTTAATAATACCAATTACAGGTTTAATCCTAAAAATGGAAATGAAGTTAAATTACTTGCAACTGTAGGAATAAAAACCATTGAAAAAAATAATGATATCTTAAGCCTTAGTGATCCAGACTTTAATTATGCTTCCTTGTACGATTCTTTAAAACTAAAATCCTACCAATTTAGGATTAAGGCAACAGCAGCACATTATTTTCCTGTTGGTAAAAGAAGCACATTGAAGGCGATTGTTAATGTGGGTATTTATAACAGCCCCAATATTTTCAGAAATGAATTATTTCAAATAGGGGGATACAAATTGTTACGGGGGTTTGACGAAGAAAGTATTTATGCAACTCAATATGTGGTTGCAACCGCAGAGTACCGTTACCTGGTAGGGCTTAATTCTTATTTATTTAGTTTTATTGATGCAGGCTGGGCAAAAAATAAATACCAGTCAGTAAATATTTCCAACAATTTTATTAGCACAGGTATTGGAATTCTTTTTGAAACAAAACTGGGATTATTAAACATGAGCTTTGCTGTAGGTAAAAGAAATGACTTGAATTTTAATTTAAGCCAATCCTCTAAAATTCATTTTGGATATATAAATTACTTTTAAATAAAATCAATTTATTTTTGCAACATAAATTTTATGTGTTGAAACAGGTTTTTTATTTTATTATTTTGTTCAACTTGCCTGTTTTTCTTTTTGCACAACAGAAAGATAGTCTAATAAAAGATAGTTTATTACTTACACAGACAGATAGTTTAATATCTAAAACTGCTGATAGCGCAATACAAAAAAAAGATTCTATTCAGACTGCGGTACTCTCTCCTCAAATATCATTAAAGGATATAATAAAGGAAAATAAGGATCTCAATTTAACTGGTAAGCCAATTGCAATGGCGAATACCGAAAGAAAACCCTTTTCACAAGATGTAATATTTTACACTCTACTGGCAACAATTGCAATTTTGGCTTTTCTTCGTTTTTTTTACATCCGGTATTTCAATAATTTATTTAGGGTATTTTTTAATACCTCTTTACGCCAAAGCCAGTTAACAGACCAATTATTGCAAGCCAAATTACCTTCTTTATTTTTTAATTTAATAGCAACAGTTTCATTCGGACTGTTTATTTACTTTGTTCTTAAATATTTTGACTGGGTTAAATTGGAAAATCCATTGATCATTACTTTAATATGCACACTGGCTATATCTGTAATCTATTTGCTTAAATTCATTACCCTAAAATTTACTGGCTGGATTACAGGTTACAACGAGGTGACTAATATGTATATTTTTATAATTTTTTTGATAAACAAAATATTAGGAATTATTTTACTTCCCTTAATTATTATAATGGCTTTTGCAGCTCCTGCCTTAGTAAAAGCAGCTTTACTAATTGCTGCTTTATTAACAATAATAATGTTTCTCTTACGCTTCTTAAGGTCTTATGGATTATTACAACACTTGATAAAAATTAGCAGGCTACATTTTTTTATGTATATAATTGGTATTGAAATAGTGCCGGTTTTATTGATTTATAAGGGATTGATGCTTTTATTAAGCAAAAATCTCTAACTTTGTATAACCACTAATAATCTCAATTAGAAATGGTAAAAAACGGAGCTACTAACATAGAACACCAAACTAAAGTGGTTAAAAAAATACTGATTACCCAGCCGAAACCGGAAGGAGAGAAATCACCTTATTTTGATTTGGCCAGGAAACATAACATTGAGTTACATTTTCATCCCTTTATCGTTATTGATGGTATCCCTGCTAAGGAATTTCGAAAACAGAAAATAGAAATTGCTAATTACACCGCAGTAATTTTTACCAGTCGTAATGCAATTGATCATTTTTTTCGTGCCTGCGATGAAATGAAAATAAATATTTCTCAGGATACAAAATACTTTTGTATTACCGAATCAGTTGCACTCTATCTTCAAAAATTTATTCTTTACCGAAAGCGCAAGGTTTTCTATGGAGCAGACGGCTCAAATAAAAGTTTATTTGATGTGATCAATAAACATAAAGACAATGAAAAGTTTCTTTATCCTTGTTCACAATCATTTGATAATGAAATTACCAATTGGCTTAAGAATAATAATTGTGAATTCGCTACACCGGTTTTATATAAAATAATAAGTAACGACATTAAGGAAGTAATAGGGAAAAACTATGATGTGATTTGTTTTTTTACACCTGGAGGAGTCAAAAGTTTATTGGAAAACTTTCCGAAATTTAAGCAGAATGGAACAAAAATTGGTGTTTTTGGTGCTAATACATTCAAAGCAGCTGAAGAAGCTGGATTAACTTTGGATATTCAGGCACCACAGCCACAGGTGCCAAGTATGGTAAGTGCCTTAGAACTTTATCTTACTTCTTTAAAGAAAAGATAATAACAACAAAATATATATTTTTAAAAAAAAGCAACTATAATTAGTTGCTTTTCGTTTTTAATAATGTCAAAAAAATCCTGTATACCAATACTTCCTTTTCTCATTCTGACATATTTCAAGAAGTATTTAATTGAAGAAAATATTTTAATATGACGAATGATTTAGAAAAATGAGTTCTCTTTCAATATATTTTTTAAAACCTCAACAACTATGTTAAGTAAATTTTCTAACAGGTTAATAAATGAAACAAGTCCTTACCTTTTGCAACATGCCCACAATCCCGTGAATTGGTTTGCATGGGGTCCCGAGGCTTTGCAAAAAGCCAAGGATGAGCAAAAAGTAATACTTGTAAGTATTGGTTATTCAGCTTGCCATTGGTGTCATGTAATGGAAAAAGAAAGTTTTGAAAATGAGGCTATAGCTGCTCTAATGAATGAATTTTTTATAAGTATTAAAATAGACAGAGAGGAAAGACCAGACCTTGATCATATTTATATGGATGCTGTTCAGGCTATTTCCGGCAGTGGAGGCTGGCCACTGAATGTATTTTTAACACCTGATACAAAACCATTTTATGGGGGTACCTATTATCCTCCGGTTAAAGCATTTAACCGTTCTTCATGGACTGAAGTTATAAATGCAATTGCACAATCCTGGAAAGAAAGGAGAAATGAAATTGAATCGCAGGCAGAGAATCTGGTTGCACATCTTTCTCAAAGTAATGCAGTTACACAAAAATTTAATGGGGCAATAAATGTTGATGAAAAAAATCTATTTACAATAGATCAATGCCACAATATGGTTGCTAATATTTTAAAATCGGCAGATAAAACATGGGGTGGATTTGGAAGAGCTCCAAAATTTCCACAAACATTTACAATTCAATATCTTTTACAATATCAGTATTTCACAAATAGTTCAGAAGCTCGTAAGCAGGCTTTATTGTCGCTCGATAAAATGTTGCAGGGTGGCATCTACGATCATATTGGAGGTGGAATGGCAAGATATAGTACAGACAATGAATGGCTGGCCCCGCATTTTGAAAAAATGTTGTATGATAATGCTTTACTGATTGATGTTTTGTGTGATGCCTGGCAAATAACAAATAATGAAAAGTATAAAACAGCAATTTATAAAACTATTGCTTTTATAAAAAACGAATTAACGCAACATGATGGAGGATTTTACGCAGCTTTAGATGCTGACAGCGAGGGCGAAGAAGGTAAATATTATGTATGGCAGAAACTGGAAATAGATAATATATTGGGGAAAGATGCGCCACTTTTTTGTAACTTTTTTGACATTTCAGAAAATGGCAATTGGGAACAAACTAATATTTTACGAATATTAAAGCCTTCAAATGAGTTTATTGCTGACAATAAAATTGACCCCTATGAATTTAATAGAATTATTGAAAATTGTTTGAAAAAGTTAGTAAGCGAAAGAGCTAAAAGAATTAAACCGGCACTAGATGATAAAATTATTTTAAGCTGGAATGCACTTGCAATAAAGGCTATAGCTAAGGCAGCCCTTATATTACAAGATGAATCATTAGTTAAGATGGCAGAAAACAACTTCATTTTTATTGAGAGACATTTTATAAAAACCGATTCATCTCCTGAAATGATACATACTTATAAAAATGGGGTTGCAAAATTCCCGGCCTTTTTAGACGATTATGCTTATCTCATTTCAGCTTGCCTGCAACTATATGAACTTACCTATGATATTAGCTATTTGGAAAAGGCGAAACAATATGCCTGTTATGTAATTGAATATTTCAGCGATAATGAAAATGTATTTTTCTATTTCACTAACAAAGACCAAAAAGATATAATTATTCGCAAAAAAGAAATCTATGATGGAGCTGTTCCATCTGGTAATAGCATGATGGCATCCAACCTTTCCAAACTTTCTGTTATTTTTAACATACCTGGATGGGAAGAAAGAGCAAGTAAAATGCTCGCTCAAATTATCGATTCAGTAGAAAAATATCCTTCTTCATTTGGCATTTGGGCTTCATTATTGCAGCAGCATGTTTATGGCATAAATGAGATTGCGATTGTGGGTTTAAATGCAAAAGAGTTGGGCAATAAAATAGCAATAAATTATATTCCCTATAAAGTTTTAATGGTTTCTACTATAGAAAATGCAAGATATCCTTTGCTAAAATCTAAACCGGCAAGTTTAGATTCATTAATATATTTATGTAAAAACTATAATTGTGTAAGCCCTTTTCAAACAATTCAAGACTTTTTATTGTATATGAACAAATCGATAAAATAAGAATATAAGGATACAATATTTAAAAACAATAGACGTTTTATTTTCGTATACCCTGTTTTTAACACAAATATTAATATCATAAAGGCAGGTGTATAATTAAGAAATTCAAAATAATCATTACATTTGCCAATACCCTCAAAGTTAAAACAATGAAGAAAAGCTCATTAATTTTATTAGCAACTATTGCTATTATTTCTTTATCAAGTTGTGATATGCTTGGTAAAAACAAAAAAGGAGGCGCATTGCCAGTTGATGGACAATTGCACGGTGTTGCACCTGCCAAAGGGTACGCCTTACCTAAGCCTCCAGGAATGGTTTATATTCCACCAGGGACTTTTCATATGGGGCCAAGTGATGAAGATATAAACTATGCCTATACTGCACGTAACAAGCAGGTATCTATCAGTGGATTTTGGATGGATGCAACCGAAATTACCAATAATGAATACCGTCAGTTTACCAATTGGGTAAGGGATTCAATTGCTGCAAAGCAAATGGGATTCATCAAGCAAGGTCAGGATGGTAATGAGTATATTGATTGGAAAAAAGCATCTACAATAAAGTGGAATGATAAGGCAACACTTGAAAAGATTGACGCTATGATTTTTACTCCTGATAATCGTATTTTCAATAAAAAGGAAATTGACCCTAGTAAAATTGTATACCATTCAGAAACTTTCGATTATAAAGAAGCGTCTAAAAGAGAGAATGCGGGAGTGCAACGCTCTAAGTTTATTACCAAGAAAGATATAATGGCCTATCCTGATTCATTATGCTGGGTAAGAGATTTTGCGTATGCTTATAATGAGCCAATGTCTAAAAAATATTACAGTCACCCTGCTTTTGGAAATTACCCTGTTGTTGGTGTTACCTGGAAACAGGCTACGGCTTTCTGCGAATGGAGAACACATTATCTCAACTCGTTTTTAGATTCAAAGAAGAGAGCTACAGAGTCTGATTTTAGATTACCAACAGAAGCTCAATGGGAATATGCAGCTCGTGGTGGTCGCTCTCAATCACCTTATCCATGGGGCGGTCCTTATTTAAGAAACAGGAAAGGTTGTTTACTTGCTAATTTTAAACCGGGGCGTGGTAATTATCCTGAAGATGGTGGGTTTTACACAGTAAGAGCAGATGCGTACTGGCCAAATGATTTCGGTTTGTATAACATGTCAGGTAATGTTGCAGAATGGACTTCTTCTTTGTATTATGAAGGCGGTTATAATTTTCAACATGATATGAACCCTGATATTCGCTGGAATGCAAAAGATACTGACCTTCCGCGCATGAAACGCAAAGTAATTCGCGGAGGAAGTTGGAAGGACGTGGGTTATTTTCTTCAGACAAGTACTCGTAATTACGAGTATCAGGACACTTCAAAATCTTATATAGGTTTCCGTTGTGTTATTGATTTGCCTCCAACAATGAAAAAGAACGGTAAGTAATAATTTCCTTAATTAACTAATCAATGAGAAAAGGCTTATGATATATCTGAAATGATATATTATAAGTAATACTCAGTGTGTTTATAAGTAATTCAAAATATAAAAAACCCCCTTATTAAACTTTAAAATTCTAAAAATTATGGCTGCTGGTCAATCACGTCCAATCGATCGTATTCTTAACATCTTTGTATCTGCGGCAGCTGTGCCGGTATTGCTGGGTGCACTTTTCAAAATTACCCATGCGCCAGGAGCGGATGTTTGGTTAAAAATTGGTTTGTATACTGAATCTGCAATATTTCTTGGTTATGCGTTATTATATGTATTTGCACCGCCTCCTGAAGCTCCTATGCCTTTGGCTACTCCATTGGAAACAGGGAATCCAGCTTTAAAAAGTATGGATAAAATGCTAAGTGATGCAGATATCACCCCAACTAATTTAAAGAAATTAGGGGAAGGATTCCAAAAACTGGGGACTACTGTAAATAACATGGGAGAAATTGGAGATGTTGTAAAATCCACTGGTGATTTTAGTGCAAAGACAAAGCAGGCTACTGCTGCAATTGATAGTATGGCTAGTACATTTACAAGCACAGCTGCTACAATGGCTTCTTTCAACAAAGCGTCTGAGAGTACTCAGGGTTTTCACGAGCAGGTTCAAGTGTTAACTAAAAATTTAGGGTCGTTAAATACTATTTACGAATTGGAACTAAAAGAAAGCAACAATCATCTGAAAGCTTTAAATGGCTTCTATGGTAAAATGGCTGAAGCCAGTGCCGCAATGATGGGCAGTGTAGAGGATGCCAACAAAGCTAAAGATCAGATTGGATTATTGGCGGGTAACCTGAGTAAGTTGAACTCTGTTTACGGAAATATGTTAAGCGCAATGCAGTCAAAATAAATTCTCAAAGGATTTATTAAAAGTTAAAAAGCCTGTTAACAGGTAAATAGATTATCCTAAAGAAACAATTCATTAAACAATCGTAAATCTGAAATACTATGGCTTTACCTAAAGAGCCCCGGCAAAAGATGATTAACCTGATGTATTTGGTGCTTACAGCATTGCTGGCATTAAATGTATCAAGTGAAATCCTCAACGCCTTTAAAGTGGTTGATAAAAGCTTGCAGAATTCAAGCTCAAACCTTGCTTCTGCGAATAACACGTTATATGCATCATTAACTGAAAAGCTTGCAGATCCCAAGACTGCTGAAAAGGCAAAAATCTGGGAACCTAAGGCTGAACAGGCAAAAAAATTATCAGATGATTTGAATGCGTACATCGATGGGTTAAAATCAGAATTAAAGAAAGCTTCTGATTTAACTATGGTTGATGGGAAAGAATCCTTTAAAGAAGATAATCTCGATGCGGCTACCCGTTTATTCGATACCCAGGGAAAAGGTAAGGAGCTTCAGGCCAAACTAGCAGCTTATAAAAGTGCAATGCTGGAAATTGATCCTGAAATAAAAACAAAATTTGAAAAAACCTTACCCATAGATGTTGAACCACCGGTAGGTCAGGATGGAACAAAGAAAGATTTTACAAACGCATATTTTCATATGACGCCAACTGTAGCAGGTTTAACACTGCTGAGCAAGTTTCAGAATAATGTGAAGAATGCAGAAAACCAGGTAGTAACTTTTTGTCATGAGCAAATTGGAGCTGTTAAAATAAAATTTGATAAAACCGGAGTGCTTGTAGGTCAAAGTTCTAACTACATTATGCCTGGTCAGGAAATTGAGATTACTGCTGGTATTGGAGCCTATAGCTCAGCTGCACAACCCAAAATATCAATTGGTGGCAGTGCCTCAGCTGTAGTTGATGGTAAGGCAACTTATAAAGTAGCTGCTAGTGGAGCAGGTAAACATACAATTCCAGTTTCTGTTACCTATTTGGATCAAGACGGCGTCTCACAAACAAAAACCGAAACTGTTGAATATACTGTTGGTACTCCCGGAGGAGCAGCAATCATGTTAGACAAGATGAAGGTGTTTTATATTGGGGTTCCAAACCCAATCACTATTTCATCAGGTTCTGGTTGGGATAAAACAAGTGTTTCCATAACAGGCGGCACAATGAGTGGATCAAATGGAAACAGGGTTGTAACAGTAAGTGGTGGAACTGCGGCAAGCATTACAGTTACTGCAGATGGGAAATCGAGTAAATTTGATTTCAGGGTAAAAACAATTCCTGATCCAATAGGTATGGTTGGGCCAAGTAAAGGCGGAAGAATGCAATCTAATATTTTTAAAGCGCAGGATTTCTTGAGAGCTGAATTACAAAATTTTGATTTTGATGCCAGGTTTAATGTAACAGGCGCTACTGTATATTTTGCCGGCGCAGGATTTTCTAATTCGGGTAGCATACAAACTGCCTCTATAACAAGTGGTAGTTTAGCTCCGATAAAGAGTAAAATGGATTTATGTAAACCAGGGTCTACTGTTACTTTTGATGATTTAAAAGTTGTTGGGCCAGATGGAAGAACAAGAACTATTCCACCCGTTTCGTTTGTATTATTCTAAAATATCTTATATATGAAAAAGTATCTTATTAAATTTTTCTGTTTCACTATCGTGCTGTCCCTTGCT
>JANXSR010000021.1 GCA_025352625.1 Ferruginibacter sp. | reverse complement strand
TTAACGATTTACTTTGCTGCTTTTGCATACAAATAAATTTATTGTTATTATTAAATTTCCTTCAGTGCCTGTTCGCTATTTAATTTTAAAAGTTCTGGTAATGTTGCGTTGTTTTTAAATGCCTGTTCCAAATATTCCTTTGCTTTTACTTTATCACCGATTTTTTCAAAAATCAATCCGGCCCTGCAAAGGAGAATAGGATTTTTGCTGTTTGTTTTTAGTGCAACTCTCATATAAGGTATCGCTTCAGCATACGCTCCTTTTTGATAATAAACCCATGCCAGTGTTTCATTGGCATCTATATTTTTAGGCCGACGATTATATTCTGCCAGGGCATGGTCTAATGCCTTATCAACCTCATTAATTTTTAGATAAGCATAGGCCAATTCTCTGTCAGCATAATGCCCGATATTTTCATCCGATGCAGCGCTTGCTGCATTCTTATTCATTTCATCAATTACTGTTTTTGAAATGGCTGCGGCCTTATCTTTTTGCCCAGTCAGTTGGTACACATCCACCAGTTCTTCTTTAAATGAAAAATCATTTACCAATGAATCTGCCTGCTTGTAATAACTAATGGCTTTATCATAGGTTTTATTTGATAAAGCAATCCTTGCCATACCTGCCAATGCATACGCATAATTTTTTCTATTATCCAACGCTATGGTATAATTCATTTCTGCATTTTTATTGTCACCGCTATTTTCGTACAAATGCCCCAATTGTACCCTACACCATTCTGTACTCTCATCACCGGCTGCTCCGGCATCAACTGCCAATTTCATTGCTTCTATTGCTCCGGGATAATCGCCGTAAATTTCACGCAGGTAAGAGGCTCTTGCATAGGAACGCAAGTCTGGCCTGATGGACATCATTTTTTCTGCATTGGCTACTGCCGAGTCGTAGTTGCCCATTTCAACATTACCATCTACCAGTATGCCATATACAAATGCGTTATAAGGATTAATGTTTTGTGCCTTTGTTGCCATTGCAAGCCCATCCGCAAAATGATGCTGCGACAGGTAGAGTAATGATTTAAGAGTGAGTGCTTCAAAGTTCTGTGCATCAATTTTTAAAACATTGTCTATGTTTTTCATTGCTGCTTTATCATAATACGTGTAATTGCCTGTAGTCCTTGCCTCCATAATGAATAGATTCGCCAGCGAAATTTGAGATTTTAAATCTTTGGAATTGGCTTTTATTGCATTTAATAATTTGGTGGCATTTAATTTAGTAACCTCCCATTCCGGCATTTGTGCCAGTAATCCATTTCTTTGCAACAACCCATATTGGATATTTTCCCTGGCTGTATCTTCTTTTTTAAATTTAATTATTACAAAACTTACTGCGCCAATAAAAAATGTAATAAGTATAAAGTATAGTGTATTCTTTTTCATGATTGTTGTTTTTATCCCCTCTACTGAAGGGTGTTGTTTAATGACCGTCTTTTTTAAAGAGCAGGCATAATGGTCAGATTATTTTAAGATGTTGTTTTGTAAAATTTTGACTTCAACTTGTTATAATATTTATCGAATTTAATGAGCGTACCTTATTGTTGTAGAAATACAAGAGGGTGATCCGGCACTGCGGATAAGTCGCAACTATTGCCTACATTGCTTCTTAGCGCTGGCTAACATTTTTTATTTGTATTGATTGAACAAAAAATAATTTTAGAAGTAAGAAAGTAAGTCCACCGTTTGGCAGCAGACTTACTTTTTTACATCCACTACTATTTGGGTTAACCTTTAACTATTTTAAGATTTTGTTTAGCAATTCCATTCTTGCTGATCTGAATAAAATATATCCCTTTTACCAAACCATTTCCATTCCATGTTTCTGTGTAAGTACCAGGTTGAAGATTTTTATCTACCAATACTTTTACCATTTTACCTTCCTGATTATATACTTCTATATTAACTTTTGCAGCAACATCTAAACGATATTTTATAGTACTGCTACCAACAACAGGATTAGGAGAAGTGGTTGCTATTACTTCGGGTACAGCAATAGCCAAACCCTGGTAAACTGTTCTGTTGTTATTCATGTTTACATTACTATTTCTTGCTGCTGTAACAACATTGCCACAGTCACAAATATGTGTACCTGCCCAAGGTGTTTGCACATATGGAAAATGCATTTTTAATGTGGTGTCATTTTTTTCTACACCTGTTTTATAGCTTAATACATTTAGCAACTGTGGTGTTACCGGGCTTCCGCCTACAGTATAGTCATCATACCATAAACCAATAGCAGCTAACACTACTCCACCAACAGCCTGCAATTCAATCCTGGTTACATCATCTTCCAATCTTCTTCCGTTAGGAAATCCATCCATGTTTGGAATATTTTGAATAGTTGTATTTGCATATGCAGGATCGAGTAAACCAGTTACGGCAGCTTGTACAAGCCCCAATGAACTAAAATCTTTACTATCTCTTGGTGTGGGAGGAACGGCCATGTTAAGGCGTAACATATCGCCTCCATTTGGCAGAAAATTGTTGATAAATGGTTTGCCTTTTGCCAACGGGTTTCCTGCCGGTTTACCTGTAGCCAACTGGTATGGGGCTAAGTTAGGTACGCCTGTATGAAAGATAGGCCATAAATCTACAGATCTTGGAGAAGCTTTGGCAGGTAATAACAATCCACCAAAAGCAGCTTCTGCAAGTGCGGTACCGTTTAATGCTGCATTTCCTTTCAGGCCAAATAATCCATCCTGTCCGTTACCAAAACCAAATGAACCCAATGATTTTTTTTGTACCCGTAATGGGGCAAATGCCGGAACTGCGCCGCCAAATTGTGCATCATCCATGTAAAGCGCCAACTCAGGATTGTAAAAATAATTACCGAACGTACTAATGGTAGGCAGGTCATCATAAGGGGTAAGTGCATTCCAAAGATCTTTGTAGCCCACAGGTATAACTGCTTCGTTGGTTAATGGCATTCCCAGCCTTGATACCTGAATCCATTTACCCTCATTTGAAACAAGGTCGTACTTTTTATCTTTGGTAACATCGGATGCTTTGATTTCATTCAATATCCTTATTTTTTGCCTGCTTGCACTGGCCCAAACACCAATAACATAATTTGGATCAAGAATGCTAGTACACTTTTGTACTGTCTGATGATTTTTTTGCAGGGTTGAAATATCTACCTGTAAAGCAATGGTAGAAACATTTTTACACTTTAATGCATCAACAGATTTACCGGAAGCACGGGGTGCATCTCCCAAATCAAAAATGCCGCCAAGGTCAACAAAAAATGGATCGTCTACAGGACCGCAAAATACTTTTTCGCCTGTTGAAGATGTAGTGATGGCTTTATCCATCAATGTATTATAATCCGGTGCGTTTAAGCCAACCGGTGAGCTTATAGAACGTGGGCCAATATTAGCTGGCGGCACAATTCCATTATTTACAACTGTTTGAAATGAGTTGCCTCCATCCATACTTCTTTCCATCATATAGGTAGTCTTTAAGTTTTCTTTACCTAACCTAATGTTGAAAAATGTTGTAGGGTCTTCATTGGTTCTTTTAAAAGTAAAACGATAAACAATATCATCGCCCTTTGTAGCAATGTTATTATCTACATGTATTTCATAACGGATATTTTCGCCAAAATGGTAGTAGTTGGGGCCACCTTCGGGTAATTGTCCCGGCACATAATTGGCAATAATAGTAATCTTATTGGGATCGTCGGGACTTCGAAAAGCATACACATCCGTGTTATCTGCCAACGGATCATCGGCAATCATTGGAGCCTCCCTGTGAGAAGATGCAAATGCCGGAGCTGTAATTTGAAGGCACATTACCAGCAACATAAATGCGGCCGAAATTTTTTGTTTCATAATTATTTTTTTTTGTTAGTGATTGTAATTGTTGAATTTTTATAAACAACAAGTGGATGCTTAAAATCAATGGGTACTTATTAAAAACAGGAAACACAAAAAGTATTCATTTATGCAATTAAGCATAACTCAATATGCTGTAAAAGTGATAGGGATAGTTTTTTAACAGGAAGTGGATTTTCTACAATCGTTATATAACTGTGTTGAGTTACGAAAAGATTTAGCCGTTGGTTTTAACTTTTTATTAGTATTTTTTATTTTCAGTAAAACTGATAAAATTGAAAGGGATGCTTAAGTTTATTTTCGAGCGGAAGTATTGTTTAACGATGGCTTCAGTTAATGGCAACGGTCTCTATATTATAAAATGCACTATTTAAAAGGCTGCAATTTTAAAAGTTACATTTTGATATTACCTATCAATTTAAACTTATTCTTTTTTGGGGAATGCAGGATTTTAGTAAACCGCTTTTAAAGCATTAATTTGTAAAAAAATAGAGCGATGGCAAATAATATAAAATGCCCCAATTGCGGACATGTGTTTGATGTAGAGAATGTATTAGCCGCAGATATTGAGCAAAAATACCAGCAGCAATACAAGGATAAATTAAATCAGTCTTTAAGTAAAGTAGAGGAAGATAAAAAAAAATTAGAAGCAGACCTGCTGCAGTTTGAAGAAAAAAAGAAAAAAGAGAATGAGATTTTTGCCCAAAAACTACAGCAGGAAAAACTAAAATTAGAAACTGAAATTCAGGAGCAATTAAGGAAAAGTATTTCGGCAGATTATGAAAATAAAGTGCGCATGTTACAGGATAGCAACAACAATAACGAAGAAAAATTAAAAGAAGCCAGGCAAAAAGAATTGGAGTTTTTACAAAAAGAGCAACAGCTGAAAAATAAAGAAGCTGAACTGGAAATAACCCTGCAAAAAAAATTACAGGAAGAAAGGAATAGTCTTACCGAACAAATTCGTCACCAGGAAAATGAAAAAAATTCGTTGAAAGAAACATCTTACCAGTTAAAATTAAAAGAATTGGAATTGCAGTTAAATGAGCAAAAGAAACTGGCAGATGAAATGAAACGCAGGGCAGAACAAAGTTCTATGCAACGCCAGGGCGAAGTGCAGGAACTGTTGCTGGAATCGATCTTAAAAGAAAATTTTCCTTTTGATCTTATTGAAGAAGTAGGCAAAGGTGTGGAAGGAGCCGATTGTATTCAGGTTGTACGCAACAGCAGCGGCACCACCTGTGGTAAAATAATTTATGAAAGCAAACGCACCAAAACATGGAGCAATAGCTGGGTAGATAAATTAAAGGCCGATATGAGGAACCGTGGTGCAGATGTTGCCATCCTTGTAACGCAGGCTTTTCCAAAAGACATGGAACGATTTGGAGAAAAAGACGGCATCTGGATTTGCAATTTTACTGAGGTAAATAGTGTAGCGCACTTATTACGCAATGGCATCCTTAAAGTGTACGATATACAAAGAAGCGAAGAAAACAAAGGTGATAAAATGCAGCTGTTGTACAACTATTTAACCGGTATTGAATTTAAAGGACAGGTAGAAGCCATCGTAGAAGGCTTTATGGCTATGAAGCAAAGTATTATGAAAGAGCGAATACAGATGGAAAAAATGTGGAAGGAAAGAGAAAAGCAGCTGGAGAAAGTATTGATCAGCACGAGTGGAATGTATGGATCGGTAAAAGGAATCGCTGGTGCTTCGGTTGGTAATATTCCTTTGCTCGATGGCGGAGAAGACGAGCATAATTTATTAGAAAATTAAAAAAGATACATGCCCCAAAGTGAGGATAGCCTTGAAGTTTCGTTTACCATTCCTGTTCAAAAAGATAGCCCGGCAACTACCGGATTTAGAACTGTACATGTAATCATTCCCAGAGAAAGACCTGTTTCTGATGCTGAAGTTATTATCCGTCCATTAATCTTTCTGATTCCTTTGGCAGCCTTACTTGTATTCATTCTTTTAAAAATAAAGGCTGGAAAAAAGACAGATAAGGTATTAAATATAGCAGAAGATGTTACTAACACTATCGAAGAAAACTTAGAAAATGGAATCCGTAAATTTTAATACCTATGCCTCAGGACACAACGATATATTGGAATGGAAAAGGACAGTTACCTGCATTAATAGATAGCTTGCCATTAGAGCAGCAGCAGGTTGTATTAAATGCCATACATCAAAAAATCCGGGACGGAATTGAGCCAGCCCCGTTATCTCCTTTTTTATTTTTTGGAGCCATCATTATCATCATTAGTTTGTTGGTTATTTTTAGTAATAATAAAAACCGTAAAAGAGAAGATGAAAATAATACTGCTGTTTTTGATACTGATCCATGTCTTCCGGAAGAACCTACATCAAACCCTGTACTTTCTTACCCTGGGAATAAATTAGACTTTTCATTGCCAGTATTGTTGGGTATTTTAAAGAAACATTCAGTTTATTTCAGTGCATTAAACCCTTTTGAAAAAGATAAATTTATAGAGCGGCTAAAAAAGTTTATTGCAGCAATAACATTCGTTATCCATGATAAAAGTGGCTTTAAAGAAATGCCGGTATTAATTAGTGCTGCAGCCATACAACTCACATTTGGGCTGGAAAAATACCTATTACCAGACTTTGATTATATCCATATTTTTCCTGAAGAATTTATTGGCGTGCATCCTAGTATTCGGGTATTAGAAGGCAACGTTTCGGGCAATACCATCAATCTTTCCTGGAAACATTTCCTGGAAGGTTTTCAATATCCTGATGATGGACAAAATGTTGGGTTGCATGAAATGGCACATGCCTATTACTACCAGTTTTTTGAAACAAGCCAATACCAATCAGACAGTAGTTTTGTTACAGGATTTCCTGCATTTAATAATTATGGCAACAAAGTGTTTGAGCAGGAAGCCAAGCCGGGGTTTGATTTGTATTCAGATTATGCTTTGCGAAATTTTCAGGAATTTTGGGCAGAAAGTATTGAAATTTTTTTTGAAAAGCCAGCCGTTATGAAAGCCCAATATCCCGACTTATATTCTTCCGTTTGTACATTGCTTAATCAGTATCCGGTGTAAAAAAACAACCCCATTTAAAATTATTTTCATCTTGCTACAATAAAAGCGTTCGGGCAATATTGCAGAAGAGTGCGATCCATCGCTGCGGACAGGCAGCAAATGCAATTTCATAATACTTCTAAGCCGGGTATAAAATAAAACATCCCGTTTTTACAAACGGGATGTAGAATATACAATGCGTTGAAATTAATTAATTATTGGCTGCAGCAAACTCTCTGCGGATAATATTTAATGCACCACCGGCAGCAAACCATTCAATCTGTTGATCATTGTACGTGTGGTTTACAAGAATGGTTTCGATAGTGCCATCTGCATGGTTCAGTACCAAATGCAATGCCTTGCCTGGTGCAAAAGAAGTTAACCCTTCAATGTCGATGGTGTCATCTTCCAGAATTTTATCGTAATCTTCTTTATTGACAAAAGTTAGTGCAAGCATACCCTGCTTTTTTAAATTGGTTTCGTGTATGCGGGCAAACGATTTTACCAATACGGCACGAACTCCCAAATGCCTTGGTTCCATAGCCGCATGTTCTCTTGAAGAACCTTCTCCATAGTTTTCATCACCTACTACGATAGTTCCAATGTTTTTAGCTTTATAATCACGTTGCGTATTGGGCACTGTACCATATTCACCGGTAAGTTGATTTTTTACAGAATCGGTTTTTTCATTAAAGAAATTGATTGCACCAATTAACATGTTATTGCTGATGTTATCTAAATGGCCACGAAATTTTAACCATGGTCCGGCCATACTGATATGATCAGTTGTACATTTTCCTTTTGCTTTTATCAATAGTTTTAAACCTTTCAGATCTACACCTTCCCAGGCAGCAAATGGTTCTAATAACTGTAAACGTTTACTTATTGGTGATACA